>DASVAP010000392.1:0-2475 GCA_036376275.1 Planctomycetota bacterium
CCCGACGCCTGGGAGACCTACCTCGCGCCGATCCCGCCGCGCGAGCGCGGCGACATGATGAAGGCCTACCACAAGCGCCTGACCGGCAGGGACCGCCGCACGCGCCTCGCCGCCGCGCGCGCCTGGTCGGTGTGGGAGGGCATCACCAGCAAGCTGCGCACGGACCCGGCCCTGGTGAAGCGCTTCTCCAGCGGCCGCTTCGCCGAGGCCTTCGCGCGCATCGAGGCGCACTACTTCGTCAACGGCGGGTTCCTCGAGCGCGACGACCAGCTGCTCGACGACGTCGGCCGCATCCGCCACATCCCCGGCGTGATCGTGCAGGGCCGCTACGACGTCGTCTGCCCGATGCGCTCGGCCTGGGACCTGCACCGCGCCTGGCCCGAGGCGAAGCTCGTGGTCGTGCCCGACGCCGGGCACTCGATGAGCGAGCCGGGCATCCGCAGCGCGCTGATCAGCGAGACCGAGCGCTTCGCCAGGGTGCGCTGACCGGCGAGGGCGTGCGGGCTCGCCGACCCGAGCTCCGAACCGGGCTGGCCTCCGTCAGCGCCGCGCCGACAGGCTGTCGCGCGGGAGCCACTCTCCAGCGGCGATCACGACCTCGATCGTGTCCCAGGCGTGCACGTCCTCGAGGGGGTTCGCCGCCAGCAGCAGGAGGTCGGCGCGCTTGCCGACCTCGATGCTGCCGAGCTCGCCCTCGAGCCCGAAGGCGCGTGCGTTCGCCAGGGTCGCGGCCCGGAAGAGGACGTCGAGGGGCACGCCGGCCGCGGCCCACAGCTCGAGCTCGAGCAGGCCGTTCAGCCCGGGGGGATGGCCCAGACCCTCGCCGGCGGGGGAGTCGCTGCCGAGGAGCAGTGGCGCCCCGGCCGACCGGAGCGCCTGGAGCGTGCGGATCACGCGCTGGTTCATGACCGCGAGGCGCTCCTCCACCGGCACCTCCGAGCCGAGTCGTGCCCCCAGCGCCTGCAGCTCGCGCTGGCTGCGGCGCCCGGGCTCGGTGCGCGCCCAGGCCAGCAGCTCGGGAGGCAGGGCCCGCGCCATGCGCGGATCCTCGAGTCGTTCCCAGGTGTACGTCTCCCGCTCGCCGTGGATCACGCGCAGGGTCGGCTGCACGGCCACGCCGCGTCGTCCCGCCTCGGCGATCAGCGCCAGGACCTCGGCGCTCGGCTCCGCCGAGCGCGGGTCGCCCGGCCAGTGCCACAGCCCGTGGGCGAGCACGTCGGCGCCGGCGTCGAGCGCGCGCCGCCAGCCGGTGGTGTCCGTGGCGTGCACGACGAAGGGGAGGCCGCTCTTGCTCGCGGCTGCCTTCAGCGCGCGCAGGGTCGCCAGGCTCGGGACGGGCCAGTCGAAGGCGCCACCGAAACCCGGCTCGACGTAGGACTTGACGCACACGGCGCCGGACTCGACCACGCGGCGCACGGCCAGCTCCGGCGTGTAGCGCAGTGGATCGAGGGCCTTCGGCCAGCGCTCGGCCTGCTGGGGCTCGAACACGAGGCTCGGGAACATCTGCTGCACCGGGACCCCGGGGAAGAGCGCCGGGCCGTAGCCGCCCGCGATGCGGATGCCGCGCCCTGCGTGGAAGAGTCGCGGATGGTGAGGTGCGGACAGGAAGCTGCGGCCGGCCTCGGGCCGCAGGTCGAGATCGATCACGCTGGTGAAGCCGAAGTGCAGGAAGCTGCGCGGCAGCTGCTCCCGGTAGGCCGCGTACAGCTCCGGGTGCTGGTCGATCGCCTCGTCGTCCAGCAAGATCGGGTGCCCGACGTGGACGTGCGAGTCGATCAGGCCGGGGACCAGGAAGCGTCCAGGCGCAGGCTCGACTCGTGCTCCCTCGGGTGCGGCGAGCTCGACGTCGACGGCCACGATCCGGCCGTCCAGCACGAGCACGTCGGCGCGCTCCAGGGGCTCGGCGCGCTCGGGCGAGAGCAGGGTCACGTCCTGGATCAGCAGGACATCCGTGGGCGTCGTGGGCGCCTGCTGGGCCGTGAGGAGGCTCCCGGTCGTGGCCACGAGGATCCACGCCGCGCAGCCGGCCTTCGGGCGGAGCCGTGGCGAGCGCATCGTTCCATCTCGCCTCTCCGGGGCCCCGTTGTACAGTCCACGCGCATGGCCTGGCGGTGCGGAGCGACGTCCCGGAGCGGCCGGGGAGGAGCGGGGAGCGCGCGCGGCTGGCTCGCGGGGCTGCTGGCGCTCGGCCTGGGGCTCCTCCTCGTCGCCTGCGCCGCCCCGCGGCCGCCGCGCGCGCGTCACGCGGAGGTCGTCGCCGCGCTGCGGGACTACGCCGAGGCCGAGATGGCGGACAAGCGCATCCCCGGGCTCGCGCTGGCGCTGGTCGAGGGCGACGAGATCGTGTGGGCCGGCGGCTTCGGCCTGGCGGACCCCGTGAACGGCACGCGGGCCGACGCCGACACGATCTGGCGCGTCGGCTCGGTCTCGAAGCTCTTCACGGACCTCGCGGTGATGCAGCTCGTCGAGCGCGGC
>DASVAP010000394.1:0-9571 GCA_036376275.1 Planctomycetota bacterium
CATGCCCTGCCTCGTCGCCCTGCTCGCCTACTTCGCGCCGCGCTTCGCGATCGTGCTGGTGGTGCTGTTCAGCGACTACCTCGGGACGGCCTACGAGTCGCTCCTGGTGCCGTTCCTGGGCTTCTTCTTCGCGCCGCTGACGACGCTGGCCTACGCCTGGGCGATCCACTCGCGCGGCTCGGTCGAGGGCTTCGCGCTGGTCGTCGTGGTGCTGGCGGTGCTGGCGGACCTCGGGCTCATCGGGCGCGCGGCGAAGGAAAGGAAGCGCGGCAGGCGGGAGTAGGCCTCGGCGAGGCGACCTCCTGCGCCGCAGCCTTCCGGGCCTGGCGTACACTCCCGCCGTGTCCTCCTTCCTGCCCGGCGCGCTCCTCGCCCTCGCGAGCCTCGCACCGGCAGCGCAGGAGCCGCTCCTCCCTCCGGGCCCCCACCCGGTCGGCTTCCGGCACACCTGGGCCTTCGACGAGGGGCGCGTGTACCGCACGGCCTGGGACGCGGGCGCGACGTACGGAGCGCAGAAGAGCGCGCGGCCGCTGCTCGTCCTGGAGTGGTACCCGGCCAACCTCGGCCTCGATCCGGCACCGATGGCGCACGGCGAGTACCTGGCGATCGGGAGCGATGACCCGCGCCTCGCCCAGCTCTCCGCGGCCCTGAGCGCCTTCGCGCGCGACGTGCTGGTCCAGCAGGTGCTCGGGAAGCCCGAGGACGAGCTCGACGAGCCCGGTCGCGCCGCGCTCGCGCGCGTGCTGGCGGCGCCGACCCCCTGTCATCGGGGCGCGCATGGGGCGCCCGGACCCTTCCCGGTCGTGCTCTACCACTCCGGCGCGGGCTCCTCCTTCGAGGACAACGCCGCGCTGTGCGCGTACCTCGCCAGCCACGGCTTCGTCGTGCTCGGCGGGGCCTTCCAGGAGGCGGACGGGAGCTCGCTGGCGGTCGATGCGGGGCCCGGCTCGGTGGCGGACCTGCAGTTCCTGGCGCGCCTGGCGCACGGGCTGCCGCACGCCGACGCACGGAGGATCGCGCTGGTCGGTCACAGCGCGGGCGCCCAGGCCGCGCTGCGGGCGGCGGCGCAGCCGGGGTGCGCGGCGGACGCGCTCGTCCTGCTCGACACGACCCAGGACTACTACGGGCTCGCGCTGCCGCTGCACGAGTCGCTCGTCCGGGAAGTCGTCGAGGGCCGCGCGCACCTGACGCGGCCGATGCTCGTCGCCACGGGTCCGGAGGCGCTCTTCGAACTGATGGACACGCTCACCGGCGCCGAGCGCGCGTACCTGACCGTGCCCGGGCTCGGCCACGACGAGTACATCTCCCAGGGGCTGCAGCGCCTCGCGCGCATCGAGCAGGGCCCGCGCACGGCGGAGGAGGAGGCGGAGCTCGCGCGCCTGGCGGAGGTGCGCGGGAGCTACCGGATCCTGTGCGAGACCGTGCGCGCCTTCCTCGAGGCGCGGCTCGAACGGTCGGAGGCCGACTTCGCCGCGCGCCTCGCGCGCGACGCCGCCCGCCCCTGGACGCCCGCGGCTCCGCACCTCGTCGCCGTCCCGCGCGGCGTGGACGGGCCCGAGCCCTGGGATCCGGCCGGGGACGCGCCGCCCAGCCCGCGCCAGTTCCTGCGGCTCTTCCGGACCGCGGGCAGCGCGGCCGCCTGCGACGTCCTGCGCCGCTTCCGCGAGCACGAGCCGCGCGGGCCGCTGTACGCGAGCACGATGCTCTCGGGCTCGCTGCTCTACGAGCTGGCGAGCGCGGGCAAGGGCGAGGAGGCCAGGGCCTACCTGGCGCTGCTGGAGGAGCTCGACGTGCGGGCGCTGAGCCTGTTCGAGTTCCTGGCGACGATGAGCGAGCTGCGCGGCAAGCCGGAGGAGGCCCGGCGCTTCCTGCGGCTCGTGCTGGAGCTCGATCCGGACCACCCAGGCATCGCCGCGAAGCTGAAGGACCTCGGGGGCGGCTGACGGCCTTCTCCGGCTCCGCGTCTTCCCCTCCGCGTCTCCGCGCCCTCTTCTCCTTGGTTCGGAGGCGGAGGAGCGCGGAGACGCGGAGGGCGCGGAGACCGAACAAGGGAAGAGACAAGAGGAAGCCAGCGGGTAGGCTTGGCCGCGCGTGAAGCAGCGTGTCGTGCTGATGTGTCCCGGGCGCGGGTCGTACACGGAGAAGAGCCTGCGCGCCCTCGACGCGGCGGATCCGTGGGTGCGGGCGGCGGAAGCGCTGCGGGCGGAGTACGAGCTCGAGCCCCTGCTCGCGCTCGACGGCGCGACGCGCTTCGAGCCGGCGCGGCACCTGCGGCCGGCGAACGCGGCGGCGCTGATCTACGTCTGCACGCTGCTCGACGCGCGCGCGGCGGCGGAGCGGGGGGAGCTCGTGTGCGTGGCGGGGAACTCGCTCGGCTGGTACTCGGCCCTGGCGGTGGCGGGCGCGCTCTCCTTCGAGGACGGCTTCCGGCTGGTGCAGCAGATGGCGCTCCTGCAGGAGCAGGGCGAGCCGGGCGGGCAGGTGATCTACCCCGTCGTGGGCGAGGACTGGCGGCGCGCGCCGGCGGCAGAGGAAGCGGTGCGCGCGCTGCTGGCGAGCGCGACGGGGCAGCTCTTCGCCTCGATCCACCTGGGCGGGTACGAGGTCCTGGCCGGGACGCCGGAGGGGATCGGGCGCGCGCTCAAGGAGCTGCCGCCGGTCAAGCTCGGCGCGACGAGCTATCCCTTCCGCCTCGCGCAGCACGGGCCCTACCACACGCCCCTCGCCAGCTCGGTCGCGGCGCGGGCCCGCGAGCAGCTCGCCGGCCTCGACTTCCGTGCCCCGCGCGTCCCGCTCGTGGACGGGCGCGGCCTGCGCTTCACGCCCCTCGCGACCGACGTGGCGGCGCTGCGGGCCTACACCCTCGGCGCGCAGGTCGACACGCCCTACGACTTCACCGCCAGCGTGCGCGTGGCGACGCTGGAGCACGCGCCCGAGCGCCTGGTGCTCCCCGGACCGGGCAACACCCTGGGCGGGGTGTGCGCGCAGGTCCTGATCGCGCTCGGCTGGCGCGGGCTCGCCTCGAAGGCCGACTTCGAGCGCATCCAGGCCGGTCCACGGCCGGTGCTCGAGTCCCTGCGGCGCTGATCCCGGCCAGCACTCGGCGGGTCGAGCGCTTTCGCCAGCCGGTCGTGCGGACGTGCACGGCCCCGGACGGCGCCCGAGCAGAGAACTACGCTCTGTAGTCACTGGCACGCCCCTTGCCTTCGCGGGCGCCATGCTCACCGCTCTCCCCCTCCTCACCGCGCTGGCGATCCTCCCCGGGCCTCAGGAGCACGAAGCCGAGTCCCTGCCGGTGCTCCCCTGCGCCACGCACCTCGTCGACGCGCCGCAGCTCGCCTGCCCCGACGTCGATCCGACCTGCGATCCGAACCTCGACCCGACCGATCCGCGCTTCAGTTGCGGCCTCTTCTCCTCGGTCTTCGAGGAGCAGTACGACCCGCCCGGGATCGACGCGGGCGCGCCGGTCTACCAGGTCCAGCTCGTCTTCCACCTGATCGAGGGCACCGACGGGCGCGGGCGCGTGTCCGAGGCCGCGGTGCGCGAGCAGGTGCGCGTCCTGAACGAGGACTTCCGCGCGTTGCACGCCACGCCCGGCCGGCGCGGGGTCGACGTCGGGATCCAGTTCGTGCTCGCCACGCGCGATCCCGAGGGCCGGCCGACGAGCGGCATCACGCGCAGTGTGAACAACCGCTGGCTCGCCGACCGCGACCAGCACGAGTACAGCAAGGCCCTGGCCTGGGACGTGTCGCGCTACGTGAACGTCTACGTCAACGAGCCGCCGGGCTTCAACGGGTACGTGCCCTGGTACCCGCAGCAGTACATCTTCCGCACCTTCGTCTCCGACCGCATCGTCGTGCGCCACACGACCGTCGGCCGGCCCGGGCGCGTCCTGACGCACGAGATGGGGCACTACCTGGGGCTGCGCCACGTCTTCGAGTTCGGCTGCTTCGAGCTCGAGAACCCCTGGAACGTCTGCCAGACGACCGGCGATTACGTGTGCGACACGCCGCCGACCACCCCGTCGAGCGGCTGCCCGACCGACAAGCTCGCCTGCGACGGCTCGCCGGCGCCCTTCCGCAACTACATGGACTACTCCAGCGAGTCCTGTCAGGGCGAGTTCACGCCCCAGCAGGCGAACCGCATGCGCTGCACGCTCACCACCTGGCGCCACTCCCTGGCCCGCATCGTCGAGCCCTCCCCCTTCCCGGCCGAGGCGCGCATCCGCAACGCCGGCGGCAACCCCTACCTCCTGTGGGGCACCGAGCCGTGGATGGGCGAGACCATGGAGCTCTTCGTGCGCAATCGCCAGCACGAGCTCGTCACGCTCCTGGCCTCCACGGGCCGCTCGGAGCGCGCGCTCTCTGCCGGGACGCTGCTGATCGATCCCGACGTGCGGCCGCTGCTCGTCCTGGGCGAGGGCTCGGGCCGGGTGCTCTCGGTGCCGCTGCGCATCCCGCCGAGCCCGAGCCTGGTCGGACGGCCGCTCTTCGTGCAGGCGCTGCTGCACGGCGGCCAGCGGGCGCAGCTCACCAACGCGGTCGACCTGCGCGTGGGCCTGCGGGGGGTGAACTGACATGCGGGCACGCACTCTCCCCTGCCTGTCTGGAGTCGTGCTCCTCGCGGGAGCGCTGCACGCGGCCCAGACCCCGCGCGTCCTCGTGGTCGATGCCGAGCTCGGGCCGGGCGCGCACTTCGCGAGCGTGGGGGCCGCGCTCGCGGCCGCCGTCGAGGGTGACGTCGTGCTGGTGCGCCGCGCGGTCCACGGCGAGGACGTCGAGCTCGCGGACAAGGGCCTGACCCTGGTCGCCGCCCCCGGACCGACCCGACCCGTGCTCGGCGGGCTGGCCGTGCGACGCGTGCCGGCCGGGAGCCGGGTGAGCGTGCGCGGCTTCGACCTGCGCCTCGACTCGTCCTCCACGCTGGCCGTCGAGCAGTGCGCGGGGCCGGTGTGGTTCGAGGACGTGCACGCGGTCCACGAGCCAGGGGCCCTCTTCACGAACGGCATGCGCGTCGCGGACTCGGAGGCGTTCGTCCTCGCGCGCTCGTCCCTGGCGATTCCCTGGCAGAGCTCGTTCCCGTCGCTGTGGGTCGAGCGCTCGAGCGTGCAGCTCTTCGACTCGCGGCTCACCGGCGCGGACGCGCGCGATCAGCTCTTCTCGCACGGCGAGCCGGGCGGCACGGCGCTGTGGGTGCTGGACGGGCGCGCGTTCCTGTCCGGCGTCACGCTGCGCGGTGGCACCGGCAGCGACATCGTCTCGCCGATCTGCGCCCTGCGCGCCGGGAACGGCGGCACGGGCCTGCAGGTGAGCGGCCAGAGCCGCGTCGAGCTCCAGGACTGCACGCTCGTCCCCGGCGCCGGCGGCACGAGCTGCGGGGCGGACGGGCTCCCCGGCCAGCCCATGCTCGTCGAGGGCGGCGTCGTGCGCGACGTGCCCGGCGCGGCGCGCGGCTGCCGGCTCGAGGCGCTCGGCGCGCTGGGCCGCGAGACGACCGCGGTCCTCGCGGGCCGGCCGGGCGACCTGGCGCTGCTGCTCCTGTCGCCGCGCGCCGCCGCCGGGAGCGCCTCGCCCCTCTTCCGCGGACGCCTCCTGCTCGGCGACCCGCTGCACATCGCCGCCAGCGCCTTCGTGCCGGCGGGCGGCGAGCTGCGCGTGCCGCTGGCGATCCCGCGCTCCCTCGGGACGCGCGCGCCAGCGCTCCACGCCCAGGGCCTGTTCCTCGATCCCGCCGCCGGGCTCGTGCTGAGCGGCCCGTCGAGCCTGGTGGCCCTGGGCACGCACGCGCTGGCGGCGGATCCACCGCGCTGATCCGCGCGTCCGGCGAGGCCGGAGGCCACGGGCAACACTCCGGTCAGGCCTCCGGCCCGCGGGCGTCAGTAGAAGAGCACGAAGCTCCCGTCGGCGCGCGCGACGGCCGCGGGCCGATCCCAGACGGGCACCTCCTCCACCGAGCCGGTGCTGCCCGCGAGCGGGCGCCTCTCGGCATCGAAGAGCTGCCACTCGAGCACCCCGCCGCGCGCGGAGTCCGACCCGGAGAGCCAGGCGAGCAGCACCGTCCCGGCGGCGTTGCAGGCGATCACGGGGTGCTTGCGGGCCGGCGAGTCGCCGGGGGCCGTCGTGCAGGCGGGCGGCGCGCCCTCGCCCGGAAGCGTGAAGCGCACCGCGCCCTGTGACTCGAGGGCGACCAGCGTCCCGCGCGGGCTGGCGGCGGTCGCATAGGTGCTCATCACGCAGGCGGGGCTCTTCCAGCGGTCCAGGCGCTGATAGCCCGCCATGCCGGGCGCCATCTGGCAGAAGAGCGTGTCGCGGTTCTCCCCCTTGCTCGCCGTGCGGTAGACGATGCCCAGCCCCTCGCCGCGCACGAAGGCCGCGATCCCGCAGCACGGACAGACACCCGAGCCCTCGGCCGAGATGGCCGTCTCCGGCGCGAAGGTCCGACCGTCGTCCTCCGAGCGGGCCACGAAGACCCGCCGCGTGCTCTCGTCGCCGCCGGGCGTCTCGGGCGCGTGCCAGGCGACCCACACGCGACCCGCGGCGTCCGCGACGAGCGCTCCGCCGCCGTCGAGGCCGTGGTGGCGCGTGATGACGTCGCGCGGCGGCTCGAAGCGCGTGCCGGACTCGTCCAGGCGCGTGTAGAGCATCGGCGCCGGCACCCCGTCCTTGCCCGCGGGCCCGTTCCAGGCGACGTGCACGCGACCGCCGCGCCCCAGGGCGAGCTGCGCGCCGCGCACCGCGCCGAAGGCGCAGGCGCGCGTGGCCTCGGAGGTGATCGTCAGCGGCGCGGCGAAGGTCTTGCCGCCATCCGCCGAGCGCAGGTAGGCGAGGTCGCCGAGCTCCGCCGCGCCCACGTGGACCACGAGGTGGATCACGCCCTGCTCGTCGAGCGCGGCCACCGGCTGGTAACCGCCGTGCGGGACGCGCACGACCTGCACGGAGGGCACCTCCTCGCCCGCGCCGGGACCCGCCGCGATGCCCCCCGTCCCGAGCGACAGGCCGGCCACCAGGCAGGCCGGCAGGAACCCCGATCGACCGCCGCCGGACCCGGGTCGTTGCTTGACGCTCATCGGCTGCCTCCGACAGGATCCTACTCCACCGCGGCTCGATCCCGGCGTTCCGCGACCCGAGGTCCACCGCGCGGCCGAGCGTGCGCGCGATCCTCTACACCTGGTCGAAGTGCTCCTTCTGCGCGCGCGCCAGGAGGCTGCTGGAGGAACGGGGCATCGCCTTCCGCGAGGTCGTCCTGGACGAGCGCAAGGACGAGCTGCGCCGTCTCCAGGAGAGCTTCGGGGCGCGCACCATGCCGCTGGTGCTGCTGGACGGCGAACCCCTGGCCGGGCTCGAGGCCCTGGAGCGCGCCCTGGAAGCCGACGCGTAGGCCTGGCCTCAGGAGCGCGCGCGCCGCTTGCGCCGCGCCGCCCGGGCGCGGTGCGCGCGCACCTTGGCGCGGTTGCCGCACACCTTCATGTCGCACCAGCGGCGCTGGTGGTTCTTCGTCTGGTCGAGGAAGAGCCACAGGCACGTCGCGCTGCCGCAGCGCTTGACGTGCACGTGCTCGGGCGAGGTCAGGAGCTCGGCGGCCGAGCGCGCCACCGGCCAGAGGGGCGCGTCGAGGGCCTCCGCGGCACGCTCCCAGCCGAGGGCGAAGCCCGGCTCGGCGGGCTGGACGCACAGGTGCCGGAGGGCCAGGCCCAGCTCGGCGTTGAGCACTGCCAGGTCGGCCGGCGCCGGCGCGCGGCCCTCCGCCTGGGCCAGGAACAGGCAGTAGCAGGCCTCGCGCAGCGCATGGGCGCGCGCCAGGACGCCCCGCGCGGCCCGCTCCTCGGCGCGGCGCGCCAGGGCGCGCGCCTGGGCCTTCGGCAGCGTTCCGGCCTGCTCGCTCCAGGCGCACAGGTCGGCGAAGCTCCTCAGGTTCTCGACCCAGGGCTTGTGGAGCATGCGGTCGACGGTGTTGACGAAGTCGAGACAGGCGGCGCCGCCGACGAGCTGGAAGGAGGGGGGCGGGGGCTCTGTAACCATCCAATATGATCTTGACAGGTTAGCGAGGCTCGGTCAACCTGTAACCTGTGAAGGCGGCGCTGGCTGGTTTCAGGAGCGGGACCCTGGGCGCGGGGCTGGCCCCACTGCTGGCCCCTCTGCTGGCCCCGGAGCAGGCCGAGCGCTTCCGGCCGCTGCGCGTGATCGGGACCGGCGGGATGGGCACGGTCGTGCTGGCCCGCGACCGCGCCCTCGGGCGCCTGGTGGCGCTGAAGTTCCTGCGCGAGACCTGCGCGCTCTTCCTGGAGCGCTTCCGGCGCGAGGCGCGCCTGATGGCCGAGCTGCGCCATCCCGCGGTCGTCCCGCTGCACGCCTTCGAGGACGGACCGCGGCCGTTCCTCGTGCTCGAGTACGTGCGCGGCGGCAACCTGGCCCAGGCGCGGCTCGAGCCGCTGGCCCTGGCGCACACCCTGCGCCCGGTCGTGGCGGCCCTGGCCCACGCCCACGCGCACGGGATCGTGCACCGCGACGTCAAGCCCGAGAACGTGCTGCTCGACGGACGCGGCCGCGCCTTCCTGACGGACTTCGGCCTGGCGCTCGAGCGCGGCGAGGGCCTGACGCGCCCGGCCGTGGCCGGCACGCTGCAGGTCATGTCGCCGGAGCAGGTGCGCGGCGCGGCGCTCGGGCCCGCGACCGACCAGTTCTCGCTGGGCGTGACCTTCTACCGCGGGCTGACGGGCGAGTGGCCGCACCGCGGGCGCAGCGTGGCCGACGTGATGCAGGCGATCGAGCACGCGCCACCCTTGCCGCCGCGCGCCCTGGCGCCGGGCATCCCGGCCGAGCTCGAGCGCATCGTGCTGCGCTGCCTCGCCAAGGACCCGGGCGCGCGCTTCGCCTCGATGGAGGCCCTCGGCGCGGCCCTCGACCGCGCCCACGCGCGCCGCCGGCCGCTGGCACGCGCGCTGGCCTTCCTGCGCTCGCTGCGCGGCTCCCGCCGCACCCACGGGCGCGCCGTGCATCCCCCGTCCCTGACCCACCTTCCCCCGCCCCACACGCGACTGCCCTGAGCGAGATCCAGCCATGAACGAAGTCCAGGCCCTGCGCGAGCAGCTCTCCGGCGTGAACAGCCACCTCTCCTACCTCCAGGCCCTCGAGGGCCTCGACCCCGAGCTGGCCGGGCGCGCGCTGCCCGGCGCGCCGCACACGATCTTCCAGGTCCTGCACCACATGATCTACTGGCAGGACATCACGCTGGCGCGCCTGCGCGGCGAGCGCCCGGAGCCGCCGCGCTCGAGCACGCTCGGCTGGCAGACGCCGCGCGCGCCGGAGGACGCCAGCGACTGGGAGGCGGCCATCGCCGAGCTGGCCGAGGGCCTGCGCGCGCTCGAGGAGCACCTGGCACAGCCCGGGCTCGATCTCGGCGCGCGCCCCGATCCAGCGCGCAAGACGAGCGTGCGCGAGGAGGTCCTGATGATCCAGGGGCACAACAGCTACCACCTCGGCCAGATCGTGGCCCTGCGCCAGCAGCTCGGCGCCTGGCCCCCGCCGCGCGGCGGGCAGGCGTGGTGAGCGGGTGGTCAACCATGCCTCCGGCA
>DASVAP010000342.1:0-24269 GCA_036376275.1 Planctomycetota bacterium
CGCGGCCAGCGCCGGTGCGGGGGCCGGCTCGGCGGCGCGCGCCAGCTCGGCGCGCAGCACCGGGGCGTCCGGGAGCTCGGCCGCGCGCGGCGCGAGGCGCGCCGGCGCGGCGGCCAGGCGCGCCTCCTCGGCCGCGAGCTCGGCGCGGGCCGGGGCGCGCGGCCCGCTCAGCCCGGCCGACGGCTCGGACGGCGCGCCGGGCGCGAGCCGCACGCGGAAGCTCGGGCCCTCCTCGCGTCCGGTGGCGTAGTGCGTCTCGTCCGGGAACACGCGCCGCAGCCCGTACATGAGCAAGAGGTGCAGGAGCAGCGAGACCAGCAGGCACTTGTAGAGCACGTCCAGGGCCCGCCAGCGCTTGGCCAGCAGCGCCAGCAGCGCTAGCAGGACCAGCGCCACCAGGGTCAGCCACTGCGCGAGCGTGATCGCCGGCGGCGGGACGCGGAAGAGCTCGCGCGAGCGCGCGCGCAGCAGCGTGCTCCCGGCCCCGGGGCTCTCGCGCGCGAACAGCAGCGCGAAGCCGTCCGCGCTGGGCTCCGGGGCCAGCTCCGCCTGCGCCGGATCGCCCAGCTCGCTCACGCGGCTCGGCGCGGCGAAGCCCTCGCGCCCGCGCAGGGCGCGGTACAGCTCGAACGAGCCGCCCTCGCGATCCGAGGCGAAGTAGAGGCTGCGGCCCTCGCTCGCGAAGGCCGGCCCGCGCTCCTCGGCCGGCGTGTTGAGCGCCTCGAGCGCTGTGACCTGCCAGAAGCCGGCCTCGTCGGGCGCGGCGAGGTAGAGGTCGAGGTCGGGCCGCGCGCGGTCGGCGGCGAAGGCCAGGCCCGTGCCGTCCGGGAAGGGTGCCGGATCGGTCTCGTCCGCGGCCGTGTTGAGGCCGGGACCGAGCGGCGCGGGCGCGCCGAAGACGCCGGCGGCGTAGGGCGCGTGCCACAGGTCCAGGCCGCCCGCGCCGCCCGGGCGGTCGCTGGCGAAGTAGAGCCCGTCGGGGCCGAAGGCCGGGGCCAGCTCGTCGGCCGGCGAGCACAGCGCGGCCAGCGGGCGCACCGCCTCCGGCCGGCCGTCGACCAGCTCCGCCAGGTACAGCTCGACGTTCAGCCCGCGCTCGCCGCTGGCGAAGACCAGCCAGCGCCCGTCGGGCGAGAGCGCCGGGTCGCGCGCGTCGCCCAGCTCGGTCAGCGCCTGCGGAGCGTCCCACACCGCGTGGCGCACGAGCGGGCCGGTCTCGGCCCCGAAGCTGCGCGCGCCGTCGGTCCAGGCCGTCCCGAGCCAGCCGCGCTCGCGCGCGAGCAGGTAGCCGCCCAGGCCCAGGGCCGCCGCCAGCGCGAGGGCCGCGACCAGGTCCTTGGAGCGCGACGGGCTCACGGCGGGCTAGCCGCGCTCCTCGGGCGCCGTGCCGACCGACAGGTTCGAGAGCCCGGCCGCGCCGCAGGCGTCCATCACGCTCACGATCGACTCGTGGCGCGCGCGGCGGTGCCCGCGGATCGTGACCGGCGTCGCCGGAGCGCTGCGCCCGGTCTCGTCCAGGCGCGCGCGCAGCGCGGCGCGGTCGAGCACCTGGCCCTCGAGCACGAAGGTGCCGTCCTCCAGCACGTTGATCACCAGCTCGCGCGGCGGCGTCGCGCTGCTCGAACCGGCCGGTGGCAGCTCCAGCCCCAGGGCCCCCTCGGGATCGACGAAGGTCGTCGCGAGCATGAAGAAGACCAGCATCAGGAACACGATGTCGGTCATCGAGGTCAGGTTGAGGGCGAGCTCGCCCTCCTCCGCCGGCCGGCGCAGCCTCACGAGGTCGCCTCCACGCGGTCCGGCGCGCTCGCCAGGGCCCGGTCGAGCTCGAGATACAGGTCCTCGCTGCGCTGCGCGAAGCGGTCGATGCGCGCGCGGAACCAGAAGCAGGCCGCCTGGGCCGGGATCGCGACGCACAGCCCGGCCGCGGTGGTGACCAGCGCCTGGCTGATGCCGGCCGCCAGCAGCTCGGGCCGCCCGAGGCCGTCCTTGAGGGCGATGTTCAGGAAGGCCTGGATCATCCCGAAGACCGTGCCGAGGAAGCCCAGCAGCGGCGCCAGCGCGCTGACCGCCGCCAGCGGGCGCAGGCGCGCGCCGAGCCGCGCGAGCTCGCGCGAGCCGGCGTCCTCGACCGCCAGGTCGCGCTCCGGCGCGGGCCGCGTGGCGCGCTCGAGACCGGCGCGCAGGATGCGCGCCAGCGTGCTCGGACGCTGCGCGCAGGCCTCCAGCGCGCGCGGCACGCCGCCGGCGACCAGCGCGTCCAGGATCGCGCGGCCCTGGGAGACGGAGCCGAGCTCCTGGTCACGCAGCCGGATCGAGCGCTCGACGATCCAGGCCAGCGCCAGGACCGAGCACAGCCCGATGGGCCACATCAGCAGGCCGCCCGAGACGGCCAGGTCGTAGAAGGAGTCGAGGCGGACGGTGGAGAGGGCTTGCGGATCGGCGCTCATGGCGGTGTCGGGGCTGGAACGGAGCGGGCGGGGCGGGGCGCGGGCGAAGGGATGCGTTGGAATGATCGGAGGAAGCCCGGGCCGATGGACCCCGGGCGCTTCCAGCCGCCGCGACCATCGCGGACGACCGCGCCCGGTTGCCCCACATCACCCTCCATCGACCCGAGGCTTCCTCCGATGCACGTCAGCGGCTCCGCTCGCCGCGCGGTGCGGCGGACAGCGCGCGCAGCTTCTCGCGGGCGCGCGCGGCGAAGGGGGAGCCCGGATGCTCGGCGACGAGCTCCTCGTAGCGCGCGCGCGCCTGGTCGGCGTCGCCGCGCGCCTCGAGCACGCGCCCGGCCGCGAACAGCGCCTCGGCCACCGAGGGCTCGTGCGCGTAGAGCAGCGCGACCTTGAGGTACTCGGAGAGCGCGTCCTCGGCGCGGCCCTCGGCCTCCGCCAGGGCCCCCAGACCCAGCCGCGCGCGGGCCGCGAGCTCGCCCTGGTCGAGGGCCAGGGTGCGCTCGAAGGCGGCGCGCGCCGCGCGGCCCTCGGCCTGGGCCGCCAGCGCGCGCCCGCGCCACAGCTCGGCCTCGGCCAGGTTGGGGAACGCGGGGAAGGTGCGCGCCAGCTCGGCCAGCGCGCCCGAGCACTCGCTCCAGCGCTCGAGCGCCCCCAGCGCCAGCCCCTCGCGGAAGAGCGCCTTGGCGCGCAGGGTCGCGTCGATGCCCGGCGCCTCGCGCGCCGCGCGGCAGTGGCGCGCGGCCGCGGCGAAGTCGCCGGCGCGGTAGGCGCACTCGCCGAGCAGGAAGCGCGCCTCGGGCGCCTGTGGCGCACCGGGATGCTCCTCGAGCAGGCGCGCGAAGGCCTGCGCGGCGGCCGCCGGCTCGTCCGCGGCGAGCTGCGCGAAGCCGATGCGGTAGAGCGCGTCGGCGGCGCGCGGGCCCTGGCCCTCGGCCGCGCGCGCGAGCAGCGCCAGCGCGCGCGGCGCGTCGCCGGCCGCCAGGCGCGCCTCGCCCGCGTGGTAGCTCGCCTCGGCCAGCTTCGCGCCGTCCGCGCCGGCCTTGCGGGCCTTCTCCAGGGCCGCCTCGGCGCGCGCCACGTCGCCCTCGTCGAGCGCGAGGTAGGCGCTCTCGAGCCAGACCTCGCCGGCCAGGGCGCGCGTCTCGAGCGTGCGCGCGCACTCCTCCAGCAGCGCACGCGCCTCGTCGAAGCGCCGGGCGCGCCGCAGGGCCGCCAGGAGCGCGCGCGCGCCCTCCAGGCGGCGCGCCTCGTCAATCCCGGCCGCGCGCAGCGCGCGCCAGGCCTGGGTGGCGGCCGCCAGGTCGCCGCGCTCGACCTCGAGCCACAGCGCGAGCTCGCGCGCCGAGGCGCCGAGCTCCGGCTCGAGCGCGGAGTCCGCCACCAGCGTCGCCAGCAGCGCGCGGCACTCCTCCAGCGCGCGCTGCTCCCAGGCGCTCCAGGCGCGCCCGTAGAGCGCGCGGCGCGCCTCGCCCGTGCCTGGCGCCAGGGCTTCGACCTCGGCGTAGCGCCGCGCCGCGTCGACGTGCGCGCCGGCCGCGGCCTCGCGCTCGGCCAGCTCGAGCAGCACGGCGGCGCGCCGGGGGCTCTGCGGGAAGCGCTCGAGCCACTGCGCGAGCCGCTTGCGGGCCTCGGGCCCCTCCAGGGCGCGCGCCTCCACCAGGAAGGCCTGGTCGGCGAAGCGGCCCTGCGGGTAGCGCTCGAGGGCGCGCCGCGCGAGCGCACGCGCCGTGTCGGTCTCGCCCTGGGCCAGCGCGATCTCGAGCTCGAGCGCCAGGGCCTCCTCGGCCTCGGGGGCGCGCGGGTGCTCGGCGGCCACGGCCGCGAAGCGCGCGCGCGCCGCCGCCAGGTCGCCGGCCAGGTAGCGGCACCAGCCCAGGCGCAGCGCGATGCGCGCGCGGTCCTCCGGCGTGGCGCGCGCGAGCGCCGCGCTGAAGTGCGACTCGGCGGCCGGGTAGTCGCGGGCCGCGAAGAGCGCCTCGGCCAGGACCAGCGCCAGCTCCTGCGCGCGCGGGCCGTCGGCGCCCTGGCGCAGGGCCTGCTCGGCCAGGCGCACGGCCGCGCGCGCGTCGCCGCTCGAGAGCGCGCTCACGGCCCCGGCCTCGAGGGCGCGCGCCGAGCCGCTGGCCTCGTAGGCCGCGCGCGCCTCGGCCGTGCGTCCGCTCGCGGTCAGGCAGTCGCCGCGCAGCGCGTGGAGGCGCGCCGCCTCCTCCGCCGCGGGCCGCGCCGCCAGGGCCCGCTCCAGCGTGCGCAGCGCCTCCTCGGGCTGGCCGTCGAGCTTCTGGGCCTGGGCCAGCCAGTACAGCGCCTCGCCGCCGCCGCCGGAGGCCGCGCGCGCGAGGTGCGGCAGCGCGGCGCGGGCCGCGCCGGCGCGCACGTGCTCGACCCCGGCCTGCAGCGCGGCCTCGGCCGCGAAGCGGCCCTCCGGTGCGCGCGCGAGCAGGCGCTCGAAGGCGCGCGCGGCGCCGGCGTGATCGCCCTGGGCGGCGAGCGCGAAGGCCCGCCCGCGCAGCCCGGCCTCGGCCTGGGCCGGCGTCTCGAGCGCCTCGAAGGCCGCGCGCGCACCCTCCGGGTCGCTCGCGAGCAGTGCCTCGCCCAGGAGCAGCCGCAGCTCGTCGCGGCGCGCGGGCTCGCGCTCCTCCGCCAGGTAGGCCCGCGCCCGGCGCGCCGTCTCGTCCGCGTCGCCGCGCTCCCAGGCGCACCAGGCCAGGCCGCTGCGCGCGTGGGCGGCCTCGGGGCTGGCGCCGTGCTGCGCGAGCAGCGCGCCGTAGCGCGCCTCGGCCTGATCGAGGTTGCGCTCCGCGAGCTCCAGCTCCGCCAGCGCCAGCAGCGCCGGCGCGAGCAGGTACTCCTGGGGGGTGTCCTGGTTGCCGGCCCCGCTGGCGAGCACGCCCTCGAAGGCCTTCCGCGCGCGCGCCGCGTCACCGTCCGCGCGCGCCGCCTCGCCCAGGCGGAACAGGCACTCGGCGCGGTACTCGAAGCGTTCCAGGCGCGCCAGCGCCTCGTACTCGCGCACGGCCTCGGCGCGGCGCTCGAGCTCCCACAGCGCGCCCGCCAGGCGGTAGCGCGCGAGGGGCGCCTTCTCGTGGCGCGCGTGGTCGCGCAGGAAGGCGCGCGCCTCCTCGACCGCGAGCTCGGAGAGACCCTTCTCGACCAGGCCGGCCAGGTAGCGGTACTGCTCGTCGGCCGAGCCCTGCGCGCGGGCGAGGCTGGCGAGGCCGACCAGGAGGAGCGGAGCGGAGCGACGGAGCATTGGAACGGTCCTCGGGTGGGGCGGGGGACGGACGGGAACCGCACGCGCGGTGGGGCGCGAGTTCGAGCGGAGCGCCGCGGGGTCGTGCGGACCCCGCGGCGGGGAGGCGGCGGCCCTAGCGGGCCTGCCGGCCTTCGGGCAGGGCGCGCAGCTCGCGGCGCAGCTCCTCGAGCGAGCCGCGCAGGTCGCGCACGTCGGAGCGCATCTCGAGCAGGAGCTCGCGCAGCTCGGCCAGGGTGCCGTCCTGCGGCGCGACCGCGCGTCCGGGCGCGGGCGGCAGGTGCGGCGGCGTCGGATGAGCGTGGACCTGGCTCGGAGGCAGCGCAGGCACGGCGTGCGGCGCGCGCGGCGCGGCGGGGACGCGCGCGGGCAGCGGTCCTGTCGCGAGCGCGGGCCCGGCCGAGCAGCAGTCCTCGTGCTCGTGGACCTGGTCCGCGTGCTTGTCCTTCGACTTCTGCTTGTCCTTCGCCTTGACCTTGCTCTTCGAGTGCGCCTGGCCGGCGACGACGGCCACGCCGTGCGGGCCGTGGGCGTCGCAGTCCTCCGCGTGCGCGGCCGGCGCGCAGTCCGCCCGGTCGGCGGACTGGATCGTCACCGCCTCGAGCGCGGGTTCCAGGCCGGCGCGCGGCTGGAGGGCGACCCCGATGCGCGCCAGGGGCACCGCGACGGACTGCAGCGGGCCCGCGAGGGCGGCCAGGTCCACGACCGGCGTGGAGAGCGGGCGCGGATCGACGACGACCCACTGGCCGCCGAGCCCGGGCTCGCAGGCCAGGGCCGCGACCGCGCCGCTCAGGGCGAGCGGTTCGCTCTCCTCGACCTCGGCGGGCTCCTCGGGGCTCTCGAAGTCGAAGTCGAAATCGAAGTCGAGGTCATCGAGCTCGACGTCGGGCTCCTCGAGCTCGAGCTCGCCCTCGAAGACGTCCAGGTACTCGAGCTGCTCCAGCGCGCGCTCGAGCTCGCCGTCGATCAGGTCCTCGATCGAGCCGGAGACGGAGTCACCGCCGCGGGTCCGCGCGCGGCCGCGCAGGGCCTGCTCCACGGCGCGCCGCGCCTCGTCGGCGGCCCGGCGCGAGAGCTCGAGCGCATCGACCTCGGCCTGGGCCTTCTGGCAGGCCTCGCCGCGCGCGCGCCGGCGCTTGCAGGAGTCGCGGTCGGGGTGGCACTGGGCCTGGGCCCCCGGCACGACCTGCAGCGCGCCCGCGAGCTCGCGCTCGAGCTGGTGCATCCAGTCCTCGCCGAAGCGGCCCTGGATCTCCATGGCCGCGCCCACGCGCTCCTGGATCTCCGCCTGCAGGCGCTCCAGGGCCTCCTGCTGGCCGGCCATGGCGCGCTCGGCCTGCTCGAGGCCGGCGCGCAGGTGCTCCTCCAGCTCCTCGCTCAGGTGGTGGAAGCGCTCCTCGGCCGCGCCGCCGGAGTCCTCGAGCGCCTCCTCCTCGGTCTGGAAGCGGCCTTGGAGCTCCTCGTGGAAGCGCTGGCGCTCCTTCTCCTGCGCGCGCTGGGCCTTCTCGAAGGCGCGCTGGGTCTCGCTCGCCCGGCGCTGGATCTGGGTCTGGGCGCGCTCGCGCGCCGTCTCCGCCTCGCGCAGCGCGCGCTCGGTCTCGCGCTGCGCCAGGGCGGCGGCACGCTCGGCCTCGCGCTGCGCCTGGGCCACCTCGCGCTCGACCTGGCGGCGCCCTTCGGCGTGCGCCGTCTCGAGCGCGGCCTGGGCCCGCTCGAGCTCGCGCCGGGCGCGCTCGAGCTCGCGCTCGAGGGTCGCCCGCGCGGAGTCGTCCTGGGCCTCGTGGACGCGCGCGACCAGCTCGCGCTCGAGCGCCTGCTCGCGCTCGGCCAGGGCCTCGGCCTCGCGCTCGTGGTGGGCATCCAGCTCGGCCACGCGCCGCTCCAGGGCCTCGGCCCGGGCTTCCTGCGCGCGTTCCAGCTCGCGCTCGCGCTCGCCCCAGGCCTCCTCCGCGGCCTCCTGGACGCGCTCGCGCTCCTCGGCGAGGCGTTCCTGCTCGCGCTCGAGCTCCTCGAGCGCCTGCTCGAGGGCCGCGCGCGCCTCCGCGCTGCGCCGCCCGTGCTGGTCCTCGAAGCGATGGCGCTCGTCCTCCAGCGTCTCGTGCAGCGAGGCGCGCCGCTCCTCGAGCTCGTGGCGGTGGTCCTCGAACTCGTCCTGCAGGCCGTGGCGGCGCTCCTCGAGCTCCTCGCGGCGCCGCTCGCGCTCCTCCTCCAGGGCCTCCTGGCGCTCCTCGAGCCGCTCGCGCAGCTCCTCCAGGCGCTCCTCGAGCGTCTCGATCTCCTCCTCCAGGGTTTCCTCGACCTCCTCCTGCACGTCCTCCATCTCGTGCTCGAGCGCGTCGTGCAGGCACTCGACGCAGGTGCCCGAGGCGGTGGCCGGCGAGGCCGGACTGGCGCTGCGCGCGCGCGTCGGCCCTGCGGCCGGTGCGGTGGGGGCCGCCGGGGCGACCGGGGCGGGCCGCGCGATCGGGGCCGGCCGCGCTGCCGGAGCGACCGGTGCGGGGCGTGCGCTCGGGGCGGGAAGGGGCACCGGGCGCGGTGCGCGCTCCTGCGCGGACTGGGTGAGGAAGGGAGTCGCGGCACCGAGCGACAGGGCGGCGACGAGCAGCAGCTTGATCATCGGGATTCTCGCGGAAGGGCGGTGGGTGCGGGGCCGGCGGCGGGGGGCGTCGGCCCACCCGTCGGAGGTTCGGAGAGGGAGGCGGCGAGGCGCCGGATCAGGGCCTCGGCCTGGGCGTGCTGGTGGCGCAGCTCCTCCAGGCGCGCCTGGAGCGCGCTCAGCGGGGCCTCGAAGCGCTCGTGCAGGTCGCGCGCCTCGAGCTCGGCGCGCAGGGCCGTCAGCTCGGCCTCGAGCAGGAGGAGCTCGCTGGCGAGCTCGTGCTGGCTGGCGAGATCGGCCGCCAGCCGAGCGGGACCCGGGTCGGCGACCGGCGCCGGCTCCACGGGCATGGACGCGCTCAGGATCGCCTCGGGCGACGCGCGCAGGCTGCTCGGCGAGGTCGCGCGGAGCGGCGCTCCCGTGCGGAGCGGCGCGGGCCGCGGCGGCTGGGCCGAGACCCCCGGGACCGTCAGCACGGCCAGGGTGAGCGCGCCGGCCGCGACCGGCGGCCACCAGGGCGCGGGCGGCTCACCGGCGGGTGCGCGGCGATCGTCCAGCAGGCGCTCGACGCGCTGCCCCAGGCGCGAGCGCGAGCCCGCCAGGCCCGGCAGGGCCGCGTGCCGCGGGCGCGCGGCCACGCTCCAGCCGGCGACCTCGGTCAGGCAGCTCGCCAGCGCCAGGCGCGCGCCCGTCCAGCGCACGGCCCAGTCGTCGCACGCGACCTCGGCCAGCTCGGCGAGCTGGCGGCGCGCGAGCCGGTTCAGCGGCTGGAAGAAGAACAGACGCTCGAGCAGGAAGCCGAGCGCGAACCAGGCCGGGTCGCGGCGCACGACGTGCGCCAGCTCGTGGGCCAGAAGCGCCTCCTGCTGGGCGGGCGAGAGCGCGCTCGCCACCGCGCGCGGCAGGCAGATCTCGGGCCGCAGCCAGCCGGTCGAGAAGGGCGTCGCGATGCGCGTCGAGACCGAGAGGCGCACGCGCCGCCGCAGCCCGGCCTCGCGGGCGAGGCGCGCCAGCATCGCCACCAGGGGGCCGTCCACGAGCTGCTCGCGCCCCAGGAGGTGGCGGCGCAGGGCGGCCCAGGAGAGCGCGAAGCCGAGCAGTCCGAGCAGCCCCGCGCCCGTCCAGGCGGCCAGCACCCAGCCGTGCCAGCGCGCGCGCACGGTCTGCGACAGGGCCGTCAGGCCGCCCGAGGTGCCCGCGCTCGTGTCGGGCCCGGCCGGCCGCGTTCCTGCGAGCGGCGCCGGCTCGTCCAGCGGAGCGGGCGTGCCGCGCTGCGCCGGCCCGGGGGCGGTCGGTGGGAAGCGGGTGGCGATCGGCAGCACGTCCAGGGCCTCGCCCGGTCCGAGCGCGAGGCGCGTTGCCGGGGCCGTGCGCGGACGCGCGGCCCGCGTGCGCGGCGCACGCTCCGCGCCGGCGGGCGCCGGGCGAGCGGTGGACGGAGGCGAGGCCTTGTCAGCGCGCGTAGCGGCGACGGTCGGCGCGGGGAGCGCGGAGGGTGCCGGCACGGCCTCGGCCTGCTCCGCAGGCCGGGCAGCGCCCTGACCCTGCCACTCGACGTGCCCGAAGGGCGCGCGCGCGCCCAGCGCGCACTGCAGCGTCGCGCTCAGGACGCCGCCGACCAGCGCCAGCTTCCAGACGCGCTCGCGGTTGCGCTCGAGGCGCGGGCGGCGCAGGCGATCGAGGCCGAAGGCCAGGCCGAGGAAGAGCGTGCTGTGCACGGCATAGGTCGCCAGCCACGCCAGGGCCGCGCGGATCAGCTCACTCGTCGTCATCGTCGCCTCCGACCCCTTCGTCGCCAACGGCACGCACGTCTCGACCGCCCCTGGCCGGCTCGCCCGTCCGCAGGCGCGCCTCGAGGCGTTCCCTTTCGACGATCAGCGCGCGCAGGCGGACGAGCTCGTCCCGGTCGATCTCCTCCGAATGGATGAGATGGCTCACCAGGGCCGAGACGTCGCCCTCGAACAGGCGCTGGGTCAGGTCGGCGACCATCGTGCGCGTGACCTCCTGCTCGCTGACCTGGGCGCGGTAGACGAACTGGCGCCCGTCGACGCGGTGGTCGACCAGCCCCTTGCGCTCCATCTTCGTCAGCATCGTGGCGATCGTGGTCGGCGCGCGGCGCTTGCCCGGCAGGGCCTCGGTCACGCGCGCGACCGTCGCCTCGCCCTCGTCCCACAGGACCCGAAGGATCGCGACCTGCAGGTCGCCGAGGCGGAGGGGGCTGGACATGGGCGGGAGGGAGGCAGGGGCGGAGGACTACCGGGGTAATACGACCGCGGTAGTAGATACGCCCGCACCGGGGAGCTGTTTTGCTCCGAACGGGCTTTTCTTCGCACTTCGCCCAAGCCCCGGCCGGAGCGCGAGATAGGGCTGGCCAGATCGCCTGGGTGCCGGGCGGGGCAGCCCTCTCCCCGACCGGCCCTACCTCGCTCCCCGCGCCCTGCGCCGCCCGGCGTCACGGCGCGGTCCGCTTGAAGAAAGAGCCCGGCGCAGGGCGCCTGCGCCGGGCTCTTGGCGCGTCCGAGGAGGCATCCGCGAAGCGGGCCCTCCTTTCCCAGGGAGACGCGCCAGGATCGGGATCAGCGTCGGGGCGTGGCCTCCAGCCGCAGGGTCTCGAGGCGGTAGGGCAGGTCCCACGCCTCCATCGGCGCCAGGGCGGGGTCGAGGGGCTCGGCGTGGATCGAGAAGCGCTCGCCGACCGGCACCGTGGCGCGGCCGCCGGGGCCGGAGCGCGCGCCCCAGCTCCACACCTCGACCGTGGGCGACCAGCTCCACACGAAGGCCTCCAGCGGGAGCCCGTTGCGCGTCGTGCGCACGACCTGGGGTGCGCCCGGCTCGAGCGCGAGCGCGAGCGGCTCACCCGTTCCCGGGGCGAGCCGCAGGCGCGCCGGCAGGTGGGCCCCGCTCGGATCCAGGGCGCGCAGGAGCGTCGCGCCGCGCGTGCGCGCGAGCGTGAAGCGTCCGGCGGCGTCGCTGCGCGTGAAGCCGTTCCAGCCCTCGGGCTCGCCCTCTTCCCAGGAGACGAGCACCACGCCCGCCAGCGGGCCCTCGGGCCCGCGCACCACGCCGCTCAGGGGCACGCTGTCGGGCACCCGCAGCTCGAGGCGCGTTCCACCGGCGGGCACCTCGAGCTCGAAGCGCCAGCGCATCAGGTAGGGCTCGGACGGCGCCCGCACGGCCACGTGGGCGCGCCCGGGGGCCGGCAGTCGCGCGCGCCCCTCGCCGTCCGTGCGCACGCAGGCCAGGACGGCGACCTCCTCGCGCTCCTCGTAGACGCGCACCTCGGCCAGGGGCAGGGGCGCGCCGCGCTCGTCGCGCACGCGCACGACGAGCTCGCGCGCGGGGTGGAGCACGAAGGCCAGGCGGCTCTCGGCCTCCGCTCCGCTCGCGCTCCAGGCCGGCAGGAGCCCGCTCGCCTCGGCCGGCTGCACGAGCACGCGCGCGCCGGTGACGGGGAGGTGGAACTCGAAGTCGCCGTCCGGGTCGCTGCGCGTCTCCTCGACCAGGCGCAGGGCGCCCTCGTCGAAGAGGTACACGCTCGCGTCCACGACCCCGAACCCGCGCGCGTCGACCACCACGCCGTGCAGCGCGCCGGCGCCCGGCGTCCGTAGCAGGAAGGGCACGCCCGCGAGCGAGAGCGCCAGCAGGCCCACCGAGAGGAGCGCGATCTGGGTCGGCCGGAGCCTCACGGGCCGCCCTCCGGCTCGCCGGGGGCGGGCAGGAGCGCCAGGAGCTGCGCCGTGGGCTCGGCCCGGATCAGGGCCTGCTCGAGGCGCGCGTGGGCCAGCTCCTCCAGCGCCCCCTCGCGCGGCGGACCGCCACCGCCGCCCGCCGCGGCGGGCGCGGGCCGCTGCCAGGCCAGCCAGCCCAGGAGCACCCCGGCCGCCGACGGAAGCAGCCAGGCGAGGCGAGAGCGTCTCGACGCGCGCACGGGCCCTGTTTCGGGCGATCGGGGGCGGCTCTTTAGACCGAGCGCCATCCTCGGCGCCGGCGCGCGCGGGTTGGAGGCACGTGAGAGGCGACGCGCGGCGTTGTCGGCGCGGGCCGCGGCATGGCATCGTGTCCGCCCCTCCGGGCCGGGCCGAGCGCGCGCTCGAGCCGGGCGCGGGGGTCGTCGCCCGCCCAACGTCCGGCGTCCAAGGACGTAACCCGGCCCCCGCAGCCCGCCCCCGCCCTGCCCATGAAGACGAGCTCCCCCGCCCCCGACCTGGCCGAGCGCATCGCTGGCGAGAGCGCCTGGGTCGCCGACCTGAAGGCCGCGCTGCACGAGGTCGTGGTCGGCCAGGACGAGCTGCTCGAGGGGCTGCTCCTGGCCCTGCTCACGAACGGCCACGTGCTGCTCGAGGGCCTGCCGGGCCTGGCCAAGACCCTGGCGGTCTCCACCCTGGCCGGCGCGGTGCACGGCAGCTTCGCGCGCATCCAGTTCACGCCCGACCTCCTGCCCTCGGACCTGGTCGGGACCGAGATCTACAACGCCAAGGAGGCGAGCTTCGTCGTCCGCCGCGGGCCGATCTTCGCGAACTTCGTGCTGGCGGACGAGATCAACCGCGCGCCGGCCAAGGTGCAGTCGGCGCTGCTCGAGGCGATGCAGGAGCGCCAGGTCTCGATCGGCGGCCAGACCTTCCCGCTGCCCAGGCCGTTCCTGGTGCTGGCGACCCAGAACCCGATCGAGCAGGAGGGCACCTACCGCCTGCCCGAGGCGCAGGTCGACCGCTTCTTCCTCAAGCTCGTGGTCGGCTACCCGAGCGAGGCCGACGAGCTGGCCATCATGGAGCGCATGGCGCGCACGGCCGAGCCGCCCAAGGTGCGCCGGATCCTGGCCCTGGAGGGCATCCTGCGGGCGCGCGCGCTGGTGGACGAGATCCACCTCGACGCGCGCCTGGGCGCCTACATCGTGCGCCTGGTCAACGCCACGCGCGAGCCGAAGCGCCACGGCCTGGAGGAGCTCGACGGGCGCATCCAGTACGGCGCCAGCCCGCGCGCCTCGATCGTGCTGGCGCTGTGCGCGCGCGCCAGCGCCTTCCTGGCGCACCGCGCCTTCGTCACGCCGGGTGACGTCAAGCGCGTGGCGCCGGCGGTGCTGCGCCACCGCGTCGTGCCGAGCTACGAGGCCGAGGCCGAGGGCAAGAGCTCGGACGACCTGATCGCGCGCGTGCTCGAGACGATCCCGGTGCCCTAGGGGGGAGGCACGATGGCGCGTGGTGATCCCAAGGCCGGCGACTGGCTCGCGCCCGAGCTGATGGCGCGCGTGCGCACGATCCAGGTGCGCACCCACAAGCTCGTCTCGAGCGCCCTGGCCGGGGCCTACCGCTCCAACTTCCGCGGCACCGGCATCGAGTTCGAGTCGGTGCGTCCCTACGAGCCGGGCGACGACGTGCGCGCGATCGACTGGAAGGTCACGGCGCGCGTGGGCGAGCCCTTCATCAAGACCTACGTCGAGGACCGCACGCTCATCCTGCAGCTCCTGGTGGACACGAGCCGCTCGATGGACTTCGGCAGCGGCGAGAAGTCGAAGCGCGAGGCGGCGGCCGAGGTGTGCGCGCTGCTGGCGCTGGTGGCCGGGCGCAACCAGGACCAGGTGGGCCTGGGCCTGTTCGCCGACGAGCCGGGCCTGCACCTGGCGCCGAAGAAGGGTCAGCACCACGTCCTGCGCCTGATCCGCGAGGTCATGGCGGCGCCCGCGACCGGGCGCGGCAGCTCGCTCACGGCCGTGCTCGAGCACCAGCTGCGGCACCTGAAGCGGCGCTCGCTGGTGCTGGTCGTGTCGGACTTCCTCGGCACCGAGCCGGCCGAGTGGTCCGACCCGCTGACGCGCCTCGCGCGGCGCCACGACGTGATCGCCGTGCGCGTCTTCGACGCGCTCGAGGAGGAGCTGCCGCGCGCCGGCTGGATCGAGCTGGAGGAGATCGAGGGCGGCGGCCGGCTGGAGGTCGACGCGCGCTCGGCGCGCGTGCGCGCGGCCTGGTCCGCGGCCGCGCGCGCGCGGCGCGCCGCGCTGCTGGCGGCGCTGCGGCGGGCCCAGGTGGACCTGGTCGAGGTCGGCACGCGCGGCGACGTGTCCGAGCCGATCGCACGCTGCTTCGCGCGCCGCGCGGCGCGCCACGGGAGGCGCTGAGTTGCTGGCGCTGCTCCTGATCCTGGGCTCGGTCCTGGGCCAGCCGGTCCGCGCCGGGCCGCTCGAGGGCGAGACCGAGGCGCGCTGGCGCTGCGAGCCGGAGGCGGTCGCGCTGGGCGAGCCCTTCGCCCTGGTGCTCGAGCTCGAGCACGCGCCGGACGTCGCGGCGCGCGCGCTCGTGCCCGCCGCGCTCGCGCTGGACGAGAGCTGGGTCGTGCTCGCGAGCGAGCCGCTGACCAGCGCCGTGCTCGCCGACGGCCGCCTGCGCACGCGCGCCACCTGGCGCGTGGCCGCGCTCGAGCCGGGCGAGCGCTCGCTGGCCGAGTCCCTCGCCGGCCTGGCCCTGGGGGCGGCCGTCACGCGCATCCAGGTCGGCGACGCGCGCGTGCGCGTGGCCGGCGTCCTGGCCCCCGGCGAGGACGCGCCGCGGCCGCTGCGCGGCTTCCCGGAGGGCTTCGCGGGCGCGCCCGAGGCCTCCGGGGGCGGTGGCGCGCTTCCCTGGCTGCTGGGCGGGCTGGCCCTGCTCGTGCTCGCCGCCGTGGGCGTGCTCGGCTGGCGCCGGCGCCGCCGCCGCGCGCCGCGGCCCGCGCCGACGCCGCTCGAGCGCCTGCGCGCGCTCGAGGAGGCCCGCGCGGGGGGGGGCGAGCGCTGCTACGAGCTGACGCGCCTCCTGCGCACGGCCGGCGACGAGCTGGCGCGCACGCCGCGCGCCGCGCTGACGGACGAGGAGTGGCTGGCGGCCGTGCACGCCTCGCTCGAGATCCCGCGCGGGGTCGTGGCCCAGCTCGAGTCCGTGTTCGCGCGCGCCGCGCGCGTCAAGTACGCAGGGGAATCCCCGACCGACTGGGCCCTGCAGGAGACGTTCGTCGCCGCGCGCGGGGCGCTCGAGGCCCTGCAGGGAGGGGCGCACCGGTGATGCTCGCCCGCCCGCAGCTCGAGGCCCTGCACAGCGCGGCCGGCGCGCGGCTCCCGCTGTGGGGCGACTACGCGCTGGCCGATCCGCTGGTGCTGCTGCTGGTCCCGGTCGGGCTCCTCCTGTGGTTCCTGACGCGCGCGCGCGGGCGCGGCACCGGGCGCATCAGCGTGGCGGCGCCCCTGCCGCGCAGCTGGCGCCAGCGCAGCGCCTGGGTGCCGGGCCTGCTGCAGCTCGCGGCCCTGACCTGCGCCACGCTGGCCCTGGCGCGTCCGCTGCGCTCGAACGTCGAGCACGCCGTGCACTCCGAGGGCATCGACATCGCGCTGGTGATCGACCGCTCGGGCTCGATGCAGTTCGAGGACCTCGAGCCGGAGAAGAGCCGCCTGGAGGTGGTCAAGGAGGTCGTGGGCGAGTTCGCCGCGCGGCGCATGAGCGACCGCGAGAGCGCGGCCGACAGCGTGGCCCTGATCACCTTCGCGCGCTACCCGCGGCTCCTGTGCCCGTTCACGCTCGACGTCGACGCGCTGCAGGGCTTCCTGCGCCAGGTCCAGCTGGTCGAGCGCGAGGAGGAGGACGGCACTGCGATAGGAGTGGGCCTGGCCAAGGCCGTCTCCGTGCTGCGCGACTCGGACGCGCGCTCGCGCGTGTGCGTGCTCCTGACGGACGGCGAGAACAACGTCGAGGACATCCCCCCGGCCGAGGCCACCGAGCTGGCGGCCGAGGAAGGGATCCGCGTCTACACGATCTTCGCCGCGCGCTACCAGTTCCAGCGCCACCCCTTCAAGGGCCTGGTGGCCACCGACCAGCGGCCGGACACGAGCGTGCTCGAGCACATGGCGAGCGCGACGGGCGGGCGCTTCTATCGCGCCACGGACCGCGCCGAGCTGGAACACATCTACGCCGAGATCGAGCGCCTCGAGCGCACGCCGCGCACCGAGCAGCGCTTCGAGGAGACCTTCGACCTCTACCCCTGGTTCGTCGCGCCGGCCCTGCTGCTGGCGCTCCTGGCGCAGCTCGCGCGCGCCTTCCCCTGGCGGAGGCTGGCGTGATCGGCTTCGAGCTCCTGCGACCGGGCCTGGCCTGGCTGCTCCTCCTGCCGCCGCTCGCCTTCCTGGCTGGATGGCTGGCCCTGGGGCGCTCGCGCGCCGAGCTCGAGGGCTGGGTGGCCGAGTCGAAGCGGGTGCGCTTCCTGCCGGGCTTCTCGCGCAACCGCGCGCGCCTGCGCCTCGCCCTGGCCGCGGCCGGGACGCTGTTCCTGGCCCTGGCGCTGCTCGGACCGGTGCGCGGTCACACCTGGCGCGCGGTCTCGCGCCGCGGCCTGGACCTGGTCGTGTGCCTGGACACCTCGCGCAGCATGCTGGCCCAGGACCTGCGCCCCTCGCGCCTGGAGCGGGCCAAGCGCGAGATCCGCGGCCTGCTCGACCACCTGGGCGGCGACCGCGTGGCGCTGGTGGCCTTCTCGGGCGACGCGCGCGACATCACGCCGCTCACGCGCGACCGCGGCACGCTCGCGGGCCTGCTCGCGCACGTGACGCCCGACGACAACCAGATGGGCGGCACGGACCTCGCCGCCGCGCTGGCGCGTGCTCTCGCGCTGTTCGACGGGCGCACCGGGGCCCACGAGGCGATCGTGCTGCTCACGGACGGCGAGGACCTGGGCGGGCAGGGAATGCAGCAGGCCGAGGAGGCGGCGCGGCGCGGGATCCGCGTGTTCGTGGTCGGCCTCGGGACCGAGGCGGGCGGCAAGATCCCGGTCAGCGAGCCCGGCGGGCGCAGCGGGTTCCTGAAGGACGAGGACGGCCAGGAGGTCGTCACGCGCCTGGAGCGCGGCACGCTGGTCGCCTTGACGGAGCGCACGGGCGGGGCCTTCCTCTCGGCCGAGGAGGCGCCCACGGCGCTCGAGGACCTCTACCGCGCGCGCGTCTCGCGCCTCCAGGGTCGCGAGATCGAGGGCGGCGAGCGGCGCGTGCCCTACGATCGCTTCCAGTGGCCGCTGGCCCTGGCGGTCCTGTGCTTCGGGCTCGAGCTCCTGGTGCGCGTGCAGCGCCCGCGCCGCGCGGCGGCCGCGGACGGCGCGCGCCTGGCGGCGGCCCTGCTGCCGCTCGTCCCGCTCGGGCCGGTGCAAACGGAGCCCTTCGCGAGCGAGCGCGCCCTGGCCGAGGCGGTGCGCGCCCACGCGGCGCGCGAGCTGGACGCGGCCGAGGCCGCCGCGCGCGCCGTGCTCGACCAGGCCGGGCCGCTGGCCCTGCCGGAGCGCGACCTGGCGCGGGCGCACTTCGCGCTCGGTCTCGTGCAGGCCACGCGGGCCCTGGAGCACCCCGAGGCGGGCGAGCCGGCGCGGGCCGAGGCGCGCGCGGCCTTCGCCGCGGCGCGCGCCCTGGCCGGGCCCGGCGAGCTGCGCAACGACGCGACCTACGACCTCGGCGCGCTGGAGCTCCTGCGGGCCGAGGAGGTGCGCGCGACGCTGCCCGAGCTGGGCGGGAACCCCGCGCCGCCCGCCGCCCTGCCGGGCGCGCCCGGTCCGGACGCCGGACCGCCCGCCGATCCGCTGGAGGAGGCGCGCGCCCTCTACCAGGCCGCGCGCGGCTGGCTCGTCGAGCGCCTGCGCCTGGACTGGCGCGACGAGGACACGCGCGCGAATCTCGAGCTCGTCCAGCGGCGCCTGAAGGAGCTGGACCAGATCGAGCAGCAGCGCGAGCAGCAGGAGCAGGAGCAGCAGCAGGAGCAGCAGCAGGACCAGCAAGGCCAGGATCCGGAGTCCAAGGACCAGGAATCCAAGGACCAGCAGGATCCGAGCGAGCAGGAGGGCGACCCGCAGGAAGGCGAGCCCGACAAGGGGGATCCCGAGAAGAAGGAGCCAGGCGAAGGCGAGCCCGAGGAGCAGCCCCCGCAGGATCCGTCCGAGCAGCAGGCCCCCGAGCAGCCGCCCGAGACGCCCGAGGAGGGCGCGCCCGAAGAGCAGCAGGCCCCGCCGCCCCCCGGGGCGAGCGAGGAGCGCGTGCTGACGCGCGAGGAGGTCATGCGCCTGCTCGACAAGCTGGCCGAGCTCGAGGAGAAGCAGAAGGCGCTCGAGGCCGCCCTGCGCGCGCGCCAGCGCGCCAAGACCAAGCGAGACTGGTGAGTCACACGATGCGCACGCGGACGACGATCGGACTGCTCCTCCTGGCGCTCCTCCCCGGGCGCGCCGCGGCCGGCCCCCAGGGCGGTCCCAAGCTCAGCGCCCGTCTCGCGGCGGGCGTGGTGCGCCTGGGCGACACGGGCGCCGTGAACCTGACGGTCGAGGACGGCCGCGACGCGCGCATCCTGGCCGTCCCGGAGGTCGCGGGCCTGCGCTTCGGCCGGCCCAGCGAGCCGCGCCTGCGGCAGTCGACCAGCTACATCAACGGGCGCCTCTCCTCCGAGAGCACCCTGACGATCGTGCTGCCCTTCCGGGCCGAGGCCGAGGGCGATCACGAGATCCCGCCGATCGCGCTGGAGATCGACGGCCGGCGCCAGGAGACGCGCGCGCTGCGCGTGACGGTGGTGCGCGACATCACCGGGGCCGACTTCGGCTACGTCGAGGTGCGCCCGACGGCCCAGCGCGTGGTCGAGGGCCAGCCCTTCACGGTCGAGATCCGCTTCGGGTGGCTGGCCAGCGAGCAGGTCAACTTCGCCGAGCTCAACCTGCCCTGGTGGGATTCCTTGCCGGGCGCGATCGAGCTGGCCGAGCGCACCATCCCGCAGGAGAGCCGCGTCGACGGGATCCTCGTCAACGGTCGCCTGCAGGTGGCCGCCGAGCAGCTCGACCCGGCCGAGCGCAAGGGCCGCAGCTTCCTGACCCTGCGCCTGACCAAGACCTTCCTGCCGACGCGCTCGGGCCCGCTCGAGTTCCCGACCAGCTTCTTCGAGTTCGGCGTGCGTCGCCAGGGCCTGTTCGACGCGCGCCGCGACAGCCACTTCGTCGAGGCCGCGCCCTTCGCGGTCGAGGTCGTCGAGCTGCCCAGCGAAGGCCAGCCGCTCGACTTCTCCGGCGCCGTCGGCACCCTGGCGGCGCGCGCCAGCGCCGACCTGCGCGACGTGCGCGCCGGCGACTCGATCAAGCTCACGGTCGAGTGGACCGGCCAGGGCAACCTGGAGTTCTTCCGCGCCCCGGATCCCGGCGCGCTGGACGCCTTCCGCGGCTTCCGCGCCTACGGCTCGACCGAGGAGAAGCGGCCCGAGCGCCGCACCGTGGTCTACGACCTCGCGCCGCTCTCGAGCGAGGTCGAGGCCATCCCTTCCCTGCCGCTGGCGGTCTACGACCCCGTCGCGGCGCGCTACGTCACCGTCGCCACCGAGCCGATCCCGATCCGCGTGCGGCCGCTGGAGCGGGCCGCGGCCCTGGGCGACGACGAGCGCCGCTTCGAGCGCGACATCGCCGACATCGACGCGCGCGCCCCGGCCCCCGCGCGCACCGGCGGCGGGCCGGGCCAGGATCGCTTCCTGGCCACGGCGCTGGTGGTGGTGCCGCTGCTCGGGCTCCTGGCGCGCGCGCACGTGCGCCGCCGCGGCGGCGATCCGGGCGCGCCCCTCGAGCGGCGCCGGCGCCGCGCGGCCCGCGCCCTGGGACGGGCGCTCCAGGGCGCCGCCGACCCGGCCGCGGCCCAGGCCGCCTGGCTCGAGTTCCTGGCGGCGCGCACGCGCGAGCCGGCGGCGGCCTGGAACGGGCGCGACTTCGCGCGCTGGGCCGCGGAGCACGCGCCCGGGCTCGAGGGCGAGCTGGCGCGCGCCGCCGGCGCGGCCCAGGCGGACCTGGAGGCGGCCGTGTGGGGTGGAGCCCCGGCGCCGGAGCGCGCGCGCCTGGTCGAGCTCGGACGGCGCCTGGCGGAGGCGGGGCTGTGAGGGCGCGCCGGCTGCGCGACCTGCTGGCGGCGCTGCTCCTCGCGCTGCCGTTCGGGGCCCTGTCGAGTTCGGAGCCGTCGAGCTCGGAGCCGTCGAGCTTCGAGCGCGGCGTGGCCGCCTACCGCGCCGGGCACTACGCCGAGGCGCGCGACGCCTGGAACGAGACGCTGGGCGAGGAGCTCGACGCGCTCGGCCGCGCACGCGTCTACCACGATCTCGGCAACGCCCACTGGCGCCTGGGCGAGATGCTGTCGGCCATCGCCTGCTATACGGCCGCGGTGCGCCTCGATCCGCGCCACGCCGAGGCCTGGCACAACCTCGAGCTGGCGCGCGCCAAGCAGGGCCTCGCGCCGGCCGACTCGGGCGACCTCTCGGCCACCCTGCAGCGCCTCGTCACCAGCCTGCGCGTCCCGGAGCGGCGCGCGCTGGTGTTCCTCGGGCTGACCCTGTGGGTCGTCGTGCTGACGCTCGAGATGCGCTTCGGCGGGCGGGCGCTGCGGCTGGCGCTGCTCGCGGCCACGCTGCTCGTGCCGCTGCTGGCGCTGCCCTGGGCCCACGGGCTCCTGGCCGCCGAGCGCGCGGCGCCCATGGTGGTCGTCGCCTCCTCCAGCGTGCCGCTGCGGGCCGAGCCGCTCGAGGCGCGCACGCCGGTCGGGGAGCTCTCCGTGCTGGAGGAGGTCGAGCGCCTGGACGAGCTGCCCGGCTGGACGCGCGTCGAGCGCGGCGACGGGCTGCGCGGCTGGGTGCCGAGCGACAGCCTGCTGGCCCTGCGCCTGTAGCCCGGTCCGGCCGCCCCCGCGCGAAGGACCTACGAGTCCGCCCGCGGGTTTGCCAAGCTGTGGGCTGCATGTCCGTGCTCCGTCCGTCCGAGCCCCCGGGGCGCGCGTGGAACGCGCGCCGGCACCGATCCGGAGCGCCTGGCAGGACGCCGCGGCCGAAGGCCGCGGCCTGCCGGCTCAGGCTCTCCGTGCTCACCGCGCTCCTGGCCGCGAGCGCCGGCGCCTGCGGGACGCGCGGGCCGGACGGCGTCGGCCCGGGCGTGCTCCTGATCGCCGTCGACGGGCTGCGCGCCGACCACCTGCACTGCCACGGCTACGATCGCGAGACGAGCCCGGTGCTGGACGAGCTGGCCCGCGCCGGCGTGCGCTTCGAGGAGGTCTTCGCCAGCGCGCCGCTGCCGCTCCCGGCCCACGCCGCGCTCCTCTCGGGCTGCGAGCCGATCCAGGCGCGGCGCTTCCTGGTGCCGGAGCTGGAGGAGAAGGGCGAGCGCCGCTGGCACCTCTCCGAGCGCCTGCCGCGCCTGGCGGTCGAGTTCCTGGCGGCCGGCTACGCCACGGCGGCCTTCGTCGAGGAGCCGCTGCTCGACCCCGCGAGCGGCTTCGGCCTCGGCTTCCAGCGCTACGAGCTGCTCGACCCGCCCAGCGCCCAGGGCTGGGAGGGGCCACAGGACGAGCGCGTGGTCGAGCACTTCCTCACCTGGCTGCGGGCTCTGCCGGCGGGGCGGCCCTGGTTCGCCTACCTCGAGCTGAACCACCTCGAGCGCCTGTGGCGCGAGCGGCCCACGGGCGAGGAGTACTTCCCGCCGCGGCCGGAGCTCGACGTCATCCCGCCGCTGGCCAGCACGGACTCGGTCTTCTTCGCCGTGCCGCGCTCGCGCGCGCGCGGCGGCCTGCGCACGCTGGGCCAGTACGAGGCGGCCTACGACGACGAGCTGCGCCGCGTGGACGCCCAGCTCGGGCGCTGCCTCGCCACCCTGCGGCGCCTGGGGCGGGACGCCGCGACGACGGTCAGCGTCGTCGGCACCTACGGCCAGCAGCTCGGCGAGGCGGGGCTCTACCTGTGCGCCGGGCGCTACAGCGTGGCCGACCTGCACGTGCCCTGGATCCTGCGGCCGGCGGCGGCCAGCGGCATCGCGCCGGGCGCGCGCGTGGGCGGCCTCGTCTCGACCCTCGACGTCGCGCCGACCCTGCTCGACCTGGCGGGGCTGGAGCGACCGCCGCTCGTGCACGGACACTCGCAGGCCGCGACCCTGCGCGGCGCGCCGCCCGCCGAGCGGCCCTTCGTGTTCGCCTCCTGCGGCCTGCAGGAGGGCTGCGCCGTGATCGGCACGCGGCACGCGCTCGAGTACCTGGTCCCGCTGGCCACCGCCGATGCGCAGCTGCGCCGCTCCTGGACCGGCTTCTGGAGCCCACCCTCGCTGCAGCCGCGCCTGCTGTACTACGACCGGCGCGCGACGCCGTTCCCGCTGCCCCAGGACGGCTGGGTCGAGCCCGGGCCGGAGCTGGAGCCGCTGCGCACCGCGGCGCTCGAGTTCCTGTCCGACATGAACGACCTGCGCATCGTGCTCCAGTCGCCGCGCGGCGTGCGCAAGCTCGACGAGGCGGCGCTGGAGCGCCTGCGCGTGCGCGGCTACCTCGGGCCGGCGAGCCCCTGAGCCCGGCATGAAGCTGCTCCTGGTCTCGAACGGGTATCCGCCGCGGGGCGGGTTCGGGACCGAGTTCTACACGCGCGAGCTGGCGCGCGGCCTCGCCGCGCGCGGGCACGCGGTGTCCGTGCTGCACCCCGAGCGCGGCGGCGGCCGGCCGCGCTACGCGCTCGAGCGCGTCGAGGAGGACGGGCTCCCGGTGCACCTCCTGCACAACCCGGGCGACGCGCAGAAGCGCTTCGCGGCCAGCTACCGCGACGCCGAGGTCGAGCGCGTCTTCGACGAGCTCCTGGCGCGCGAGCGGCCGGACCTGGTGCACTTCACCTACCTGCTGTGGGGCCTGTCGCTGCGCCTGCCGGAGGTGGCGCGCGCGCGCGGCATCCCCGCCGTCGCGACGCTGACCGACCACGGGCTCCTGTGCCATCGGGGACAGATGTTCGACGCGACCCTGGCGCGCTGCGGCGGCCCGCACCCGCCGGAGCGCTGCGCGCGCTGCGTGCGCACGCCCTCGCCGGCCGAGCACGGCCCGCTCGCGCGCCTCGCGCGCCGCGCCGCGGCCGAGGCCCTGGCCCTCGGCGGGGGGCTCGGGCGCGTGCCGGTGGCGCGCGACCTGGCCGTGCGCGAGCAGGAGGTGCGGCGCGCCCTCGGGGTGCTCGCACGCCTGATCGCGCCGACCCGGGCCCTGCTGGAGGTCTTCGCGCGTGCCGGCGTGCCGCGCGCGAAGCTCGTCCCGCTGGTCTATGCCTTCGACGCCTCGGCCTACCGCCCGCTCGTGCCCGCCGCCGGCAAGCTGCGGCTCGGCTTCCTGGGCCAGCTCGCGCCGCACAAGGGGCTCGCCTGCCTCGTCTCGGCCGCGCACGAGCTCGCGCGCCTCGCGCCGGCCGCCGACTGGGAGCTCGTCCTGTACGGACGTCCGGGCGGGCGTCCGCGGCGCTACGCCGAGCGCGTGCTGGCGCGGGCCGACCCGCGCCGCGTGCGCCTCGCGACGCCCTTCGCCCCGGACGAGGCCGCGCGCGTCCTGGGCGAGCTCGCGGCGCTCGTCGTGCCCTCCGAGTGGGACGAGAACGCGCCGCTCTCGGTGCTGCAGGCGCGCGCCCTCGGGCTGCCGGTGATCGCCAGCGACGTCCCGGGCATCGCCGAGGTGCTGCGCGTGCCGGCCCAGGGACGGCTCGTGCCGGTGGGGGACGCGCCGGCGCTGGCGCGCGCCATGCTCGAGGTCGTCGCGGGGCGCCTGCGCGGTCCGCTCGAGCCGGGGCTCGCGCTCGGGCTCGATGCGCACCTCGCGCGGCTCGAGGAGCTCTACGCGGAGGCGTGCGCCCCGGCGCGCGCGGCGAGCCGTGGCTGAGCGCGGTCTCGCGCTCGGCTTCGTGGGCCTGGGCTGGTACCCGGACGTGGGCGGCGTCGAGAGCCACACGCGCGACCTGGCGCGCGAGCTCGGCGCGCGTGGGCACGGCGTCCACGCGCTGGCGCTCGACGGCGCCGAGGGGCTCGAGCCCTACACCGTGGCGACGCGCGCGGTCGAGGGCGTCGAGCTGACGCGCATGGCCTACCGCTACCACGACCACCGGGCCCTGGCGGACCTGGTGGCGAGCCCGCGCGCCGAGCACGTGTGCCTGGCCTGGGCCACCGCGGCCGGGCTCGACCTCGTGCACGTGCACCA
>DASVAP010000413.1:0-2855 GCA_036376275.1 Planctomycetota bacterium
GATGCCCTGGCATCGTTGCCGGCCGCTCAGGATCGACCCGGGCACGCGCTCCTCGCGCGCCCCTCCGGCCGGAGCCCTACCTCTTCCCCGCCCGCCGCTCCCCGCCCGGGATCTTCCGCAGGCGCGCCAGCGCCGCCTCCAGCACCGGGTCCTGCTCCTTTGTGAAGGCCTCCGGCCTGGCCTCGATCGCGACCTCCGGAGCGATCCCGGCGTGCTCGATCGGCTTGCCGGCCGGGTCCATGTCGTGCCAGCGCGGCAGGTTGACGGTGATGCCGCACTCGAGCTCGATGCGGCGCGGGTTCGCGCTCGAGCCCGCCGTGCGGTCGCCCAGCGTCGTCACCTGCGGGCACTGCGCCAGCATCAGCGCGAACGATTCGGCCGAGCTCATCGTGCGCTGGCCCTGCAGGACGATCACCGGCGCCGCGTAGCGCCACGGTCCGCGCGGCGCGACCCGGCGCTCCAGCACCTCGCCGAGCTGGTCGTGCTTCGGCCCGATGCGGTAGCGGTTCTTCGAGTAGACGCGCTCCTCGTCCACGAAGCGTCCGGCGATCGCCTGCGCCAGCGTCTCGTCGCCGCCGCCGTTGAAGCGCAGGTCGACGACGAGGCCCCAGGTGTCCGCCAGGGCCTCCAGGGCCTCGTCGCAGGCCGCCGGCAGCTCCGAGTCGCCCAGGGAGTGCACGTTCAGGTAGCCGATGCCGTCCTTCGTGCGCGCCCAGACGAGATCGTGCCCCGTGTCGTTGCGCCCGCCGTCGAGCACGAAGAAGCTCCCGTCCCAGCTCCCGTTCTGCGGGCGCGGCCGCGAGTAGCCCGGCATCCAGTCCTCGCCGCTCTTGACCCACACGTGCAGGTCCTGGAGCGCCGCCAGCATCTCCGACAGGACCGCGGCCAGGTCGTGGCTCGTCTCCACCCGCGCCAGGGCCTTCCGGTGCTGCGCCCCGTGCTTCTCCCAGTCGAGCTTCGGCAGCAGTCCGAAGTTCGCGTACTCGCGGTCGAAGGCCTCCCAGACCTCGTCGAAGGCGCGCTCGGCCTCGCTCTTCTCGAGCACCCGTCCGACCTCCGGCAGGGCCTTGGCCGCGAGCTCGGCGACGTAGGTGAGCTTCCCACCCTGCCCGTCGAGCTCGTAGAAGTGCCGCTCGCCCTTCGCCGTGTACACGTCGACCAGCGTGAAGCCCGTCTGCACGATGGTCGGGTTGCCGGCCGGCGTGAACCACTTGTGCCCGACCCCGTGGCGGAAGATGCGCTGGGCCTCGAAGCGCCGCCAGGCGTCGCCCGGCCCCTTCACGGTCTTCGAGGGGAAGACGCGTCCGATCTCGGCCGGCGCGAAGCGCAGGTGCAGCGCGCGCACGGCGGCTCCATCGCCCGGCTGCCCGCGCGCGCGCAGCTTGCCGTCCTCGGCCGGGAAGACCACGGCCCACAGGACGTTGCCCTCGTGCACGCCGAGGGCCACGTCCGCCGGCCCGCACTCGAGGGCGAAGTCCTTGCCGAAGCTCAGCGCGAACGACTTGAGCGCCCACACGTCCTCCGGCCCGCACTCCCAGGTCAGCCCCTGCTCGACCCAGCCGAGCTTGCCCGGGTAGCGCTTGGCCAGGTCCTCGGCCGCCGGGAGGGGCACGAGCAGCGACAGGGCGGCGAGCGTCACGAGCGAACGATGGAGCATGGCTTGGCCTCACGGGCGGGTCAGGACGACCTCCAGCGTGCCCTCCCCGGGCACGACGGTGAACTCGGTCACGAGGGGCGCCGCGTCGCCGAAGTCCGCCTCGACGGCATAGGTGCCGAAGGGGAGCTGGAACGGCCCCGAGCCGGCGCGCCGGCCGTCGGGCTGGCTGCCGACGAAGAAGACGAACGGGAGCCAGGTGTCCGCGTCGATGCGCAGGCGCCAGGTCGCGCGCGGCGTCCAGCCCTCCGCCCGCAGCACGATCGCGACGGCTCGTCCAGGCGGCAGCGTCACGGCGAGCGCGGTCTCCGCGCCCGCCTCGACGCGCACGTCCGGCACGAGCACGAACGGCGCGCGCCCGCCGAACTCGGAGACCAGCAGGTCGTAGCGCCCCGCCGCGAGCTCCGCGCGGAACCTCCCGCCGGCGTCGACGTCCGCGTGGCCGTCGCGCAGGAGGCCGGTCGGCTCGTGCCGCAGGGCGGCGATCGAGAGGCCGCCGCGCGGTCCCGCGGGGAGCGGGTTCGTGATGCGGCCAGCCACGACGCCCAGCGCCTTCTCCCGCTCCAGCACGACCTCCGCGGTGCTCGCGAGGCGCACCACCACCGCACGCACGGGCCGGCGCGCGCCCCGGGCGGAGACGACGTAGTCCCCCGGATCCAGGTGCCGCACCGCGAAGCCCCCGGCCTCGTCCGGCGTGACGAGCACCCCGCGGTTCCCGGACTCCGGGTACCAGCCGTGGGGGAAGACCGTCACCTCGAGCTCGGACTCCTCCTCCAGGCGCTCGAAGCCCAGCCGCCCCTCGATGCGGCCCGCGGGCAGCTCGAGGTCGAGGGTCGTGTCGCCCGGGCCGACGCGGGCCTCGAAGCGCTGCGTCATGGCGCCTTCGCCGCCGATCGAGAGCTCGTAGCTGCCCCCGGCGAGGTCCGCGAGCTCGTACCGGCCCTGCGCGATGCGACCGCTCGCGCGCTGGCCGAGCTCGTCGCGGATCGAGCGCGCGGTGAGGCTGCCGTCGAGGACGGGCCGGCCCGCGCAGGTGAGCGCGCCGGACAGGGTCAGCGCTCCCGGCCGCAGCACGACCTCGGCCGTCTCGCCCGGGCCGAGCTCCAGCAGGGCCGGCGTGTAGTTCGCGCCCGCGCCGTTCAGGGTCCACACGCGATAGCGCCCCGCGGCCAGGCGCTCGAAGGCGTGCGGCTCTCCGCGC
>DASVAP010000414.1:0-5664 GCA_036376275.1 Planctomycetota bacterium
GACCACAAGCGCGCCGTCGAGCTGATCCGCGAGCAGGGGCGCCTGTCGGAGGTCGCGCGCCTGGCGCTCGAGCTGGAGCGCCACGAGAGCCGGCGCTCCGAGGCCGAGGCGCTGGTGGGCGACTCCGGCGCCGAGAAGGAGCTGCGCGAGCTGGCGCGCGAGGAGCTGGAGTCCTTGGCGGGCGAGGCCGAGGCCCTCGACCGCGCCATCAAGGACGCGCTCGTCTCGGACGCCGAGCTGGAGCGAGACAAGGTCATCCTCGAGATCCGCGCCGGCACGGGCGGGGACGAGGCCTCGCTGTTCGCGGCCGACCTCTACCGCATGTACCAGCGCTTCTTCGACGAGCGGGGCTGGCGCGTCGAGCTGCTGGCCGAGAAGGCCTCGGAGATCGGCGGCCTCAAGGAGGTCGTCCTCGCGGTGCGCGGCCCGAAGGCCTGGCGCTACCTGCGCTTCGAGGCCGGCGGCCACCGCGTGCAGCGCGTGCCGGAGACCGAGAGCCAGGGCCGCGTGCACACCTCGGCCGCCACCGTGGCGGTCCTGCCGGAGGCCGAGGAGGTCGACGTCGACCTGCGCCCCGAGGACCTGCGCATCGACACGATGCGCGCCGGCGGTGCCGGCGGCCAGCACGTGAACAAGACCGAGTCGGCCGTGCGCATCGTGCACCTGCCGACCAACACCACCGTCGTGTGCATGGACAACAAGTCCCAGCACAAGAACCGCGCCCAGGCCATGCGCATCCTGCGCGCGCGCCTGTTCGAGATGGAGCGCGCACGCCTGGCCGCCGAGCGCGCCGCCGAGCGCAAGACCCAGGTCGGCTCGGGTGACCGCTCCGAGCGCATCCGCACCTACAACTTCCCCCAGAACCGCTGCAGCGACCACCGCCTGGGCGAGAACTACGCGCTCGAGCCGGTCCTGGCGGGCAAGCTCCTGCCGCTGCTCTCGGCCCTCGACGAGCGCGACCGGGAGGAGCGCATCCAGGACCTGTGAGCCGGCCGCAGGCTCCTCCGTTGGGCATTCCGTCCCCTGGCGCGGTGATCCCGTCGAGCCCGGTTACCCTGCTCCGCCCCTGAGTTAGCCCTGATCTCCTCCATGAGCGACGAACTCGAACCCCTGCCCGAACTGGACGAGCTGCACGAGCTCCCCGGAGCGCCCCTCGCCGCCGCGCGGCCCGGCGCCCCGCCGCCGCTGCGCGTGCTCGACAAGGCCCCGCAGCACCTGCGCCTGGCGGCGCTGATCGTCGTGTGCGGCTCGCTGCTGCCGTGGATGCCCGGCAAGGGCGAGGGCGAGGCCGCGGCCGGCTCCGCCTGGCTGATGACGCTGCTCGCCAAGGCGATCATGGGCGCGGCGGCCTGGCTGTGGCTGCAGCAGGTCTACCACGACTTCGGGCCCAAGCTGAGCGGCGTGCTGGGCCAGCTCGCCAACCTCCAGCCCTTCAAGAAGAAGGAGAAGCCCGAGGAGGACGCCAAGCAGCGCCGCGCCAAGGCCAAGGCCCCGACCACGCACCTCGTGCACCCGTTCCCGACCGGGCTGCACCTCCTCGCGTTCCTGCTGGCGGCCGTGGCCGTGGCGGTGGCCTTCAACGACCCGCGCAAGGGCCTGATCGGATCGAACGGCATCCCCGAGGTGCTGATGCTCGGCTGGGCCGCCTTCACCTGGGTGCACATCGCCAACTACGAGCGCTGGGGCGGCTTCAACCCGCTCTTCCCGCTGATGTTCCTGGGCATGCTCTTCGCCGGCGCGGCGGCCGTGGTCGGCGCGCTGGGCGGCGAGGCGAGCGGGCTCACCAAGCTGATGGGCCTGGCCGGCGGCGCGGCCGTGGCCTGCGGCGGCGGCCTGGCGGCCTACACGATCGCCGAGGCGATGATGGCCGCCAAGAAGGAGGGCGACCGCAAGAAGGCCGAGGCCCTCGAGGCGCGCAAGGCGGCGCGCAAGAAGGACAGGTAGGCCTGGCTCCCGGCCCGAGCGAGCGCCCGGCCGCCGCTGCGGGGGCCGGACCGGAGCCGCGCACCGTGCGCGAGCTCCTCGCGCGCGGGCGCGAGTTCCTGGAGCGGAAGGGCGTCGAGGAGCCGCGCCGCGAGGCCGAGTGGCTGGCGGCCCACGCCCTCGGGCTCTCGCGCCTGCAGGTCTTCCTGGCCCTCGATCGGCCGCTCGAGTCGGCGGAGGTGGCTGCCGCGCGCGCGCTCTTCGTGCGCCGCGGACGGCGCGAGCCCACGGCCTACGTGACCGGAGCGCGCGAGTTCTACGGGCGCGAGTTCCGCGTCGGCCCGGGCGTGCTGGTGCCGCGGCCGGAGACCGAGCTCCTGGTCGACCGCGCGCGCGCGCGCCTGGCGGGCCGCGCCGGGGCGCGCGTGGTCGACGTGGGCACCGGCTCGGGGTGCCTGGCGATCACGCTGGCCCTCGAGTGCCCGGGCACGCGCGTCGCCGCCGTGGACTCCTCCGCGCGCGCGCTCGAGTACGCGCGCGCGAACGCGCAGCGCCTCGGCGCCGAGGTCGAGTTCCACCTGGGCGATGCGCTCGCTCCGATCGCGCCCGGCTTCGACCTCCTGGTCTCCAACCCGCCCTACGTCGATCCGGCCGTGGCGGCGAGCCTGGCGCCGGAGGTGCGCGAGCACGAGCCGCCCGAGGCGCTCTTCGCGCCGCCGGGCGAGCCGGACCACTGGGCGCGGCATCTCCTGCGCGCAGGCGCCGAGGGCGCGGCCCCGGGCGCCTTCCTCCTGATCGAGCTCGGCCACGACCAGGCCGCGCGCCTCGGCGCGTGGCCCGAGCTCGCCGGCAAGCCCCACGCGACCTGGCGCGACCTCGCGCGCGTCGAGCGCGTGCTCGAGGTCGGGCCGCTGTAGGAGCCGCGCGGACGGCTCAGGAGCGCGCCAGACGCTCCAGCAGCGCGCGGAAGCGCGGCACCTCGCGCAGCGCGGCGAGGTCGGCGTCGGTGCGCAGGTGCGCGACGTCGTCGTAGCCGAGCTCGACCGCGTGCTCGAGCGCTTCCACGGCGTCCTCGGCGCGGCCCAGGAGCGCCAGCGAGCAGGCCAGGTTGTAGTGCACGGTCGGGTCCTCGGGGGCCAGGCGCACGAGGCGCTCGTCCGCCGCCAGGCCCTCCGCCAGGCGCCCGAGGCGCGTCAGGGTCGTGGCCAGCTCCGCCAGCCGCTCGAAATCGTCCGGATGGCGCGTCAGGGAGCGCGTCAGCATCTCGGCCAGGAATTCGAGCCCCAGGCGCTCCAGGCGCGCGCGCTGGTCGGCAGGGAGGGTGAGGGCCGGACCGGAGCCCATGGGGCCATGGTCGTCGCGCGCAGGCGGGAAGGGAATCCCCTGCGCGGAATCCGGCCCCGCGCCGAGCGGGATCGCCCATCTCATCCCGACCGGAGCGGTGGTGGCATCCGCCCCCCCGGCCTAGGAAACTGTCCCGGCCGCCGCCCCTCAGGCGGCACGGCATGTGAATACGGGCCGCGCAAGGTGAGCACGACGAGCATGAACCTGTACTTCTGCGATCTCTGCAACGAGTCCATCCCGCAGCCCGACCTGGACCTGGGGCGCGCGGTGCGACGCGGCGAGCGCCTGATCTGTGCCGCCTGCGAGGCCGCCATGAGCCCGGTCCCGGCGCGCCCCGCCGTCCCGCCCGTGGCGCCCCCGGTGCCGCGCGCCGAGGCCGGTTCCAGCACCTCGACCGTGGCCGCCGTGGCCCTGGCCTTCGCCACCGTGGCGCTGCTGGCCGGCGTCGGCGCGGCGGCCTACTTCTTCTGGCGCCTGGAGGAGCAAGCGAGCGGGCTCGGGCGCGAGATCGCGGACCTCGAGCGCGCCGCGCCCGAGCACGCGCGCACGGTCTCGGCCGCCCTGGGCGACGAGACGGCCGCGCGCGAGAGCGAGATCGCGGCCACGCGCGCGGCGCTGCAGGCCCTGGGGGCGCGCGTGGACGAGCTGGAGCACGGCGACCCGCGCGTCGCGGCCCTGGAGCGGCGCCTCGAGAAGCTCGAGCAGCGCCTGGCCTCGCTCGACGACCTCGCCAGCCGCGTGCAGCACCAGACGGGCGTGATCGACGAGCTCGCGCGCACGCTCTCCGCCGCGCCGCCCGAGCCGCACCCCGCCGAGGCGCGCGCACCGGAGCCCGAGCCCGCGGCGCCCCCGCCGGCCGCCGCCGTGCCCGCCGCGGGCGCACCGGGCGGGGCCCTGTTCGAGAAGTGGGTCGCGGACCTGGCCAGCGCCGACTCCGGCACGCGCTGGCAGGCGGTGCAGTCCCTGGGCGGGACCAAGGATCCCGCCGCCGCCGCGCACCTCGTGCCGATGCTGGGCGACACGGACATCTTCGTGCGCATGGCGGCCTGCCGGCACCTCGGCGACCTGGGCTCGGTCGAGGCGATCCCGGCCCTGATCGACACGCTGGAGGACGAGGAGGCCTCGGTGCGCGAGGCCGCGCTCGTGGCCCTGCGCGGGCTCTCGGGCCAGTCGATCCCCTTCGACCCGCTGGCGCGCGACGGCGACCGCGGCAAGCGCGTCAAGGCCTGGCGCGAGTGGTGGGCGGGAGCCTCGAAGGACCTGCTCGGGAAGAGCAAGGGCAGGACGCGGAACTGAGCGGCGGCCTGCTGCGCCCAGGCCGCGGGACGGTTCCTCGAGCCGTGCTCCGAGGCGCCGTGGCCAGCCCGGGCGCAGGGGTCGGTCGTGTCGGGGCGCTCGGTTCGACTTCCTTGAGCCCTCATCCGCCGTCCTCCCCGTGCCGGCGGGCCTCGGGTAGAATGCGCGACTAAGGCGGCCCCCCCGGGTGCCGCGCGACCCCCCCCAGGGCCCAGGAAAGAGGAAGACCACTGCCGATGACGCACCCCGTCACGTTGATCCTTGGCGACGGCACCGGACCCGAGCTGGCGGCCGTCACGCGGGAGGTGCTCGACGCCACCGGCGTGGCCTTCGAGTGGCACGAGGCCGAGGCGGGCGTGGACGTGATGGAGCAGCGCGGGACCCCGCTGCCGGACGAGACCCTGGAGTCGATCCGGCGCACGAAGACCTGCCTCAAGGCGCCGATCACGACCCCGGTCAACCCGCCCAAGGGGGTCACGAACTTCCGCTCGGTCAACGTCGCGCTGCGCAAGACCTTCGACCTGTACGCCTGCCTGCGCCCCTGCAAGACCTACCCCGGGGTGCGCTCGCGCTACACCGGGATCGACCTGGTGATCTTCCGCGAGAACACCGAGGACCTGTACGCGGGCATCGAGTTCGAGAAGGGCTCGGTCGCGGCCCACAAGCTGGCGGCGACGATCGAGGAGCTCGCCAAGGTCAAGATCCGCGGCGACGCGGGCATCTCGATCAAGCCGATCTCGGTCTTCGGCACCGAGCGCATCGTCAAGGCCGCCTTCGAGTACGCCGTGAAGCACGGGCGCAAGAAGGTCACGGCGGTCCACAAGTCGAACATCATGAAGTTCTCCGACGGGCTCTTCCTCGCCACCGCGCGCGAGGTCGCCAAGCGCTACCCGTCGGTGCAGTTCGACGACCGCATCGTCGACAACATGTGCATGCAGCTCGTGCAGAACCCGCAGGACTACGACGTGCTCGTCCTGCCGAACCTGTACGGCGACATCGTCAGCGACCTGTGCGCGGGCCTGGTCGGCGGGCTGGGCGTGGCGCCCGGCGCCAACATCGGGACCGACGCGGCGGTGTTCGAGCCGGTGCACGGGTCCGCGC
>DASVAP010000422.1:0-2522 GCA_036376275.1 Planctomycetota bacterium
GTCTACGTGCGCTACTTCCCGCACCACCTGCCGGCCCGCAGCGCCTTCGGCTGCAACGGCCTGGCCCTCGGCGGACGGGTGGAGATCGAGTGCCTGGCGACGGTGGGCTGACGGTGCCGGGCGCTTGCCGCGCGGTGGGGGGCGCGGAGAGCTTTCCTCTCGCCGGGCGCGAGGCCACGCGGGGCCGGACGTGAGCAGCACGCGGCCCGGCTTCCGGCCCACTCCACAGGAGGCCACGATCAGCACGGGCGCGAGACGATGCATGCGTGAGCCCTACCGTGCTGCACCGGCGCGAATCAATGAGCTGCGCGCTCCTGGGAGCCTCCATGTCAGGTGGGAGCCGCCTCGAGCGCCCCAGGGGCTCGACGCCAGGGGCCAGGTGGTCCGGCTGCCCGAGAGCGCCTGCGTCTCGCCTCTCGCCTGCTACTGGAACGTCAGGCGCAGGCCCGGCGAGGTCGCGATTCGGGGCCGGCAGGTGCCGACCGGGAAGAGCGTCACCGCCTGGAACACGAGCGTGACGCCGACCAGTGCCGGATCGGCCGGAATCGGGAGCGGCGCGACCAGGGAGCCGCTCGGGCCAGGAGCCGGGAGGACCACGTGATTCAGCACCCGCGTGGGCTCGACGTGGAAGAGCACGCGGTAGCGCAGCACGCCCGCCGGACGCGCCACGTCGGAGGTCAGGAGGGCGGTCGCGGCGGGGCCGAGCCCGAAGGCGTGCAGCGCGAAGCCGGCCTCGCCCACGCGCGGGCTCGTGTTCGCGAGCAGCGTGAGCGGCCCCGCGCAACCCGGTGTGCCCGTCCCGAAGGCCTCGAGCCCGTCCGGAACGAAGGAGATCACCTTGACGCTCTCCGCTCCCGCCGCGTCGCGCACCGAGAGCAGGACCTCGGGATAGCCGTCGCCGTCCACGTCGCGGCCGCCTCCGACGAGGCCCTCGCCGAGGCGCTGGAATGGCCGGTCGCCGAGCACGCTGCCGATCCGGTGCCCGTCGCGGCCCGAGTAGGCGCGCAGCTCGCCCGTCTGGGTTCCCGCCGGGCCGTCGGCGTAGCTCAGCCCGACCACGAAGTCGCCGTGGCCGTCGCCGTCGAGGTCGCCCACGCCGGTGACGCTGCTGCCGAGGCTCTCGTTCAGGCGCGCGCCGAGCACCTCGCGCAGGAGCCTCCCGTCGCGGCCCGAGAAGAGCCGGACCTGCCCCGTCTGGCCGCCTCCCCCGCCGTTGAGGCCCAGCAGGTAGTCGCCGGCGCCGTCGAGGTCCGCGTCGAGGTGTCCGGCGATGCGGAACCACCCGCTCGGGATGACGAACGTCAGCCGGTGCAGCTCGCGGCCGTCGAGGCCGGAGAACACGCGCGTGACCATCTGGTTCCCGATCTGCGTCCCGAGGAAGTCTGCGCGTCCGTCGCCGTTCACGTCACCGAGCGCGCTCGTGCCCTGCTCACCCAGCAGCCCGCCGACGCGGTCGCCGTAGGCGCGCACCAGCACGCTCCCGTCGCGGCCCGAGTGGACCAGGAGCGCACCGACCCAGGCGCCGGTGGGCGAGAGCCGGCCCGACACGCCGACGAGCACGTCGTCGTGGCCGTCGCCGTCGAGGTCGCCGAGCTCATCACAGGTCGAGCCGAAGAAGTCCGCCACGCGCGAGCCCTCCCAGGTGTGCAGCACGCTGCCATCGCGCCCGGAGAAGACCCGCACGCGCCCGGACTGGCGCAGGCCGCTGGCGCGCGCGTCCGGCGCGCCGACCACGAAGTCCGGGACGCCGTCCGCGTCCACGTCGCCGGCCGCGCTCGCGCTCGCGCCGAGGTGCTCGCCCTGGCGCGTGCCGCGCACGGTGTAGAGCACGCGCGCGTCGGCGCCCGAATGGACGGTGACGATGCCGGCCCCGTTCAGGCTCCCGTTCGCCAGGTTGGGCGCGCCGATCAGGAACTCCCCGAAGCCGTCGCCGTCGAGGTCGCCGAGGGTGTCGAGCGCGGTGCCGAAACCGCTGCCGGGCACGCCCGGGAGCTCGAAGACCGTCGTCTGTGCACCCGTCGGCGTGGCCGAGGCGAGCAGCCCGAGGGCCACGAGCGAGGCGAACGGCGTGTTCCAGGGCCGCATCGGGGACCTACCTCCATTTCACCCCCACGGGCCCCTGGATGGGTGTAGAACGCCAGAATCGTCGGCAAGAACTCAGGAAGACGCTTTCTTTTCCGGGTCGCGGGCGCGGGCGGATCCCACCCGCGCGCACGCCTGCGTCAGCTCAGGAGCGAGAGCATGATCCAGGGGCCGGCGTCGGTGTGGGCGCCCGATCGGGAGTGCAGCTCGCGCGCCAGGTCCTCGGGGTTCTGCGCGCTGCGGACGCGCTGGATCGCCGCGTAGCTGACGAGGGAATGGTTGCGCCGCAGGGCCATGGCCAGGCCCTCCTGGTCGCAGCCCTTGATCTCCTGGAGCTCGGCGTAGCTCCAGCCCGCGAGTGGCCCGCCCAGGCGCTTCCACTCCTCGAGGAATCGCTCGCCGAAGGTCTGCGTGCCCTCCATGGGTCGGTCGTGCGCGGG
>DASVAP010000004.1:0-33793 GCA_036376275.1 Planctomycetota bacterium
GCGCGCTGCCAGTTCGCGCCGGGCTGCTCCCACGATCACGAGCCCGGCTGCGCCCTGTTCGAGGCCGTCGAGCGCGGCGAGCTGGCCCCCACGCGCTACGCCAGCTACCTCGAGATCCTCGACGAGCTCGTGCCCCCGCCCCCGGACGACACGCCGGTCGCGCCACCCGAGGGGTAGCGCGAACGGCAAGGACCCTCCTCGCGCCGACTCCCATGTCCCCGATCCTGCTCGCGCTGCTCCTCGCCACGTCCCGCGGCCCGACCCAGGAGGTCCTGACCCGCGCCGAGCTGGTCGTGCGCGTGCGCGCGGAGGTCGAGCAGCGCGTCGCACGCGACGCCTTCTCCGGTGCCGTGCTGCTGGCGCACGAGGACGAGGTGCTGTGGACGCTGGCCGCCGGCGAGGCCGACAAGGGCCAGCACACGAGGAACGGCCTGGAGACGCGCTTCAACCTGGGCTCGATGAACAAGATGTTCACGAGCGTGGCCGTGGCCCAGCTCGTCGACCAGGGCAAGGTCGGGCTCGACGACCCGATCGTCCGGTGGGTCGACGAGAGCTGGCTGCCGCGCGCGGTGACCGAGCGCGTGACCGTGCGGCACCTGCTCACGCACACCTCGGGCCTCGGGAGCTACTTCAACGACACCTTCATGGCCAGCTCGCGCGCGCTGTTCCGCGCGGTCGACGACTACAAGCCCCTCGTGCGCGGCGAGACGCCGGCCTTCGAGCCCGGCGCGCGCTTCCAGTACAGCAACACCGGCATGCTCCTGCTGGGCGTCGTGATCGAGAAGGCCAGCGGCCAGGACTACTTCCAGTTCGTGCGCGAGCAGGTGTACGCCCCGTGCGGGATGACGCGCACGGACTGCTACGAGCTCGACCGGCCCGTCGAGGACCTGGCGGTCGGCTACGAGCGCGACCCGGACAGCCCCTGGGGCTGGCGCAACAACGTCTTCCTGCACGTCCTGCGCGGCGGGCCGGCGGGCGGCGGCTACTCGACCGTGGGCGACCTGCACCGCTTCACGCGCGGGCTGCTGGGGGGCAAGCTCGTCTCGCTGACGATGCTCGATCGGCTCTGGACCGACGCGGTCGGGGCCGACTACGGCTTCGGCTTCGCGGTGACGGACGAGCCACAGAAGATCGTCGGCCACGGCGGCGGCTTCCCCGGCATCAGCGCCAACCTGGACCTGTTCCTGGAGTCGGGCTACGTCGTCGTCGTGCTCTCGAACTACGGCCGGGCCGCACACGAGCTGTCGCAGGCCCTGCGCGCGCTCGTGCTGCAGGCCGGGGAGTGAGCGCGGGTCGCGGGCGCGGCCGCGCTACGGCCACCCGCGCACGACGGCGAGCTTGTAGAGCCAGGCCAGGAGCAGCAGGAGGCCGCTCAGGCCGGCCAGGAACCGCCAGCGCAGGCCGGCGAGCTCGTCGGCCAGGTCGCGACCGCGTCGGTGACCGGCCAGGGCCCAGCCGGCGGCCGCGAGGGACGCCAGGACGAGCAGCGGACCGAGCGGCTGGGTCCGGAAGGCCGCCGGGACGGCGCCACGCGCGCTCAGCGCGAGCGCCGTGGTCACCCCGCAGCCCGGACAGGGCACGTTCCAGCGCGTCATCGGGGTGCAGGGCCGGAAGCCGAGCTGCTCGTGCGTGCCCCAGCCGCGCGGATCGGGCTCGAGCGCCCGCCCCAGCCCCAGCAGCACGAGTGGCGCCGCCAGCAAGGCGACGAGCACCAGCGCGTGCTCGCGCGAGCGGCGCGGCGAGGGGTCGGTCACGCCCTCAGCGTAGCGCCGCACGGGCGCGGGCCGGGCTCAGGTCCCCTCGTTGAAGTCGTAGACGTAGGACAGGCGCGACTTGTTCAGGATCGCGTAGGAGAGGCCCTTGAGCAGCTCCAGGTCGCGGTCGCCCTCGATCTTCATCCCGCGCACCTCCGGGCTGCGCATCACGAAGAAGCGCCGCGTCGAGCGGTCGTCGATCTCGTAGCTGCGCGGACGCACCTGACCGGCGATCTCGACGTTCAGGTTGCCGGTGTAGAAGACGCGCACGCGCTGGTAGGAGATTCCGTCCGTGGCCAGCTTGGCCGCGTGGGGGTCGCCGGCGGTCTCGATCAGCTCGTGCGCCAGCAGGACCTCGTCCAGGTTCACGTGCAGCAGCGGCGTGTGGATGCGGTCGCGGCTGTTCAGGTCGATCAGCGTCGCGTCGCGCACCTTGACGAAGTACTTGCGGTACTCGTCGAGGAGCTGCGAGAGCCGCGTGTACTTGTTCTCGACCTGACCCTTGATGAGGAAGGCGTCGGTCAGGAGCAGGTCGGAGACGATCGTCAGCATCGGGGGAGGGTGCGACGGAGGATCAGGGTCCTGTCCGCGACCGCAGCGCGCCGACCAGGTGCAGGGAGCCCGTGACGAGCACCCAGCGACCGGTCCCGGCGACGCGCACGGCCTCGTCCAGGGCCGCCGAGGGCTCCGGCACCGCCCGCGCGTCGAGACCGAGCCCGCGGGCCAGGTCCGCGAGCTCGGCCGCGGCGCGCGAAGGACCTTCGCCGACGGACGAGCAGAGCACCCTATCGACCCGGCCCAGGAGCGCCTTGAGCAGCCCCTGGGCGCTTTTTTCCCGGCCGCAGCCGAAGACCACGACCGGCGCGGCGGCGAGCTCCGGATCCAGCGCGAGGTCGCGCAGGAGCAGCGCCAGGCTCTCGGGCACGTGCGCGCCGTCGAGGACCACGCGCGTCGCCCCGACCCGGCGCCGCTCGGCCCGCCCGGGCAGGCGCGCATCCGCGCGCGGCGCGAGATGCGCCGCCAGGCCCCGGCCCGCGAGGGCCGGCGCAGCCCCCTCCAGCTCGCCCAGGATCGCCGCGGCCAGGCGCAGGTTGCGGCGCTCGAGCGCGTCCGCGGGCGCGTGCTCGACGCGCGTCAGGGCCGCGCCGCGCGCGCGCGCGACCTCGGCCACGACCGCGGCCGCCTCGTCGTCCGGCCCCAGGGCCCCCACGACCACGCGCGCGCCGGGCTTCACGATGCCGGCCTTCTCGCGCGCGATCGCGGCGCGCGTCGGGCCGAGGACGGCGGTGTGCTCGAGGTAGACGTTCGTCACGGCCGCGACGAGGCCGTCGACGACGTTGGTCGAGTCGAGCCGCCCGCCGAGCCCGCACTCGACCACGGCCACGTCCAGGGACGACTCGGCCATCACGACCAGCGCCGCGGCCGTGAGGCAGTCGAACCAGGTCGCCTCGCGCGCGCCCGTCCCCTCGGCCACGGCTGCGTCGCGCGCGTCGAGGGCCCGCGCGAGGGCCGCGCCCAGGCGCTCGGGGTCCACCTCCCGCCCGGCGAGCAGGAGCCGCTCGCTCAGGCGCTCGACGTGCGGCGAGGTGTAGAGCGCGACGCGCAGCCCGGCGGCGCCGAGCGCGCTCGCCACCAGGGCCGCGGTCGAGCCCTTGCCCTTCGAGCCGGCCACGTGCACGGCGCAGAGGCCCCGCTCGGGCCCGCCTAGGCGCGCGCACAGGTCGCGCATCGGCGCCAGCGAGACCTCCATGCCCGCGCGCGACCTTTTTTCCCAGTCGACGAGCGACGCGAGACGCTCGAGGGCGTTCCGTAGCCGCATGGACGGCTCCGGGATGCCATCCTTGAGGGCGGTGGACACGTCTCCTGCTCTCCGTCGGGTCGCGCCCGGGCGCTGGATCCTAGCCCTGACGGCGCTCCTGTGCGCGCTCGTGATGCTGTCCGCGCCGGCCGAGGCCCAGAGGAAGGGCGGGAAGAAGAAGGGCGGCGCCGCCGCCGCGGCGGGAAAGGTGCCCCCGCGCAAGGGGAAGGCCGGAAAGGACGGCCCGCCGGCCAAGGGTGCCGCCGGGGCGAAGGCCCCGGTCGCGCCCACGCCGAAGGTCGGGCTCACGCCCCGGCCGCCGCGCCCGACGGCCTCGCCGAGCGCGCGCGCGGCACTGTGGGCCAGCGTGGTCGACGGCCTCGGCGCGGCCTACGCGGCGCGCCATCCGGACCGGGCGCTCGAGCACGCGCGCGGCGCGCCCGGGAGCTTCGCGCTCGGCACGGCCGGCACGCTGGCGGGGATCCGCTGGCGCGACGCACTGCTCGATGCCCTGACCGGCCTGACGCGGCTCGAGGAGAGCGCCGGCGCCGACACCAGCACGAGCCTGCAGCGGCGACTGGTCGACTGGGTCCAGCTCGAGCTCCTCCTGCTCGACGCCCAGGCGGAGGCCGCGCACTCGCCGACCCGCTACGTGCAGCGCGCCGCGCGCACCCTGCGCGCCGCCGCCGAGGCCCACTGGCTCAAGCCCGAGCCGCGCCAGCGCGAGCTCGCGGCCCTCGTCGCCGCGCTCCCCGAGTACCTGCGCGACGCGCGCGTGAGCCTCGTCTCGCCGGCCCCCGAGGAGATCGACTCGGCCCTGCTCGAGCTCGAGGACCTGCGCGAGCTCCTGGCCGCGCTCGCCCCGACCCTGGCGGGAGCGCGGCCGCCGGCGGGCAAGAGTGCGCGCGACCTGGAGGCCGCGCCGGCCCTGGAGGGCTTCCGGAACTGGCTGGTGGAGCAGCGCGACGGCGCCGGCGGCGAGCCGCCGCGCCTGGAACCCGCCGAGTGGGAGCGCTGCGTGCGGCTCGCCACCGGCAGGGCCTGGTCGACGGGCGAGCTGAAGGCGCGCGCGCTGCGCGAGCTCGCGCGCCTGGACGTGACGCGCCCCGAGCCCCATCGCGAGCGCCCGCGCCGACCGGACCCGCAGGAGCTGGTCCAGCACGTCGCGGCCGCGGCCGAGCACGCCGTGCGCGTCGGCCTGGCGGCCCACGTCCTGCACGACACGACCGACCCGCGCCTGTTCGAGCTGCGCGTCGACACGAGCCCGCGCGCGGCCTGGCGCGAGCTCGTGCTGCAACCGGGGCAGGGCGGCCGCTGGCTCGGCACGCTGCTCCTGCCGCACCCCTCCTGGTCCCCGGCGCGCACGGCGGCGCGCAACGCCGAGCTGCGCCTGGAGCACGCCGCGGCCCTGGGCGTGCGCCACGGCCTGGCGGGCGAGACCTACGGGGCCCTGCTCGCGCGCGCGGCCAAGGACCTGCCGCCGATGCTGCGCGACGCGCGCCTCGTGCCGGCGGGCCTGGGTCTCTACGCGCTCGACTGGATCGGTCGCGTGGCGCACGACGCGAACCCGTTCCACGGCGACGAGAGCCTGGAGCGCGCCTTCGCGCGCCAGCGCGGGCGCGAGGCGGCGCGGCTCCTGGCGGCGCTCGAGCTGCACGGCGAGGGGCTCGCGCGGCGCGAGGCGCGCGTGAACTTCCAGCGCCGCACGGGGGCCGACGAGGACGCCGCCGCGGCCGAGATCCGCGCTGCCCTGCGTGATCCGCTGCACGGCATCGCCTACCTCGGCCTGCTGGAGCTGCTGGCGCTCGAGGAGCGCGTGGCCGGACACATCGAGCCGCGCCGCGCGCCGCGCCTGGTCCTGCTCCTGCTCGCGCGCAACGCGGGGCTGCGCCCGGCCGACCTCGTGATCGAGCCCGGGCTCCTCCCCGAAAAGCCCGAGGACGCGCTTGAATTCTCGGGTCCTGCCAAGAATGAGGCCTCACGGTCTCGATAGTCCCGTCCGCGACAGATCGCCCATGCAGGATCCGAGCCACGAGCTGTGCCACCGCATCCGCGTCTTCGTCTACCGCTACGACGAGGGCCAGCCCAGCTACCTGCTCCTGCGCGCGGCCCAGCTCGAGAGCTTCTGGACCCCGATCCACGGCCCGATCGGCTTCGGCGAGAAGCTCGAGTCCGCCATCCGGCGCGAGGTGATGGACGACATCGGCCTGGCGCGCCCGAGCCGCCTGATCGACCTCGAGATGCCCACGCGCTGGCAGCTCGGCGACGAGCAGACGATCGAGTGGGTCTTCGGCCTGCACGCCCAGCCGCGTCCGGACGACCTGCGCGTCGACCTGCGCCGCTGGGCCGGCTTCCGCTGGTCGCTCTTCCCGGACGCCTACCCCTCGCTCGAGCTCGAGTACGACCGCGCCGCGCTGATGCGCCTGCACACGCTGCTGCACGCGGCATAGCCGATCTTCGATCGGCCATGGATCGCGCCGTCAGCGTGACCGCACCGGTTCTCCGGGCGGGCTGGCGCCCGCCCGGTGATCCGGTGCGCGGACTCCCGGACTCGCTCCCGGTCGAGAAGAACCAGCTCAGCGCCGCTCCAGGCGCTCGCGCCAGTCCGGGAAGAGCTCGTTCAGATCGCGCTTGCGCGTCGCCTCGTCCCAGCGCAGCTCCGCGGGGAGCACGCTGATCGTGCAGTCCTGGTAGAGGGGCCCAGGGCGGGGTTCCGAGAGCAGGTCGACCATCGCACAGCCCAGGAACACGACTCCTGGCCTGGCGGCGTCCGCCAGGTCCAGGCGCTCGAAGGTGCAGGCCTCGAAGCGCGCCGCCACGGCCCCACCGGCGCGCAGCAGGTTGGCGTAACCGTTCGGGTTCGTGCCGTACCCGCTCTCGAAGCGGGAGTGCTGGGCCAGGATCGCGCAGGCGCGCGTGTCGAAGGCCAAAGAACCACCGGCGCCGCAGTCGAACCCGACCACGCGCATGCGCCGGAGGGTGAGCGACGTCGGGCCGCCGCGGATGTCGATCACGCCGCAGTTGGCGGTGTAGACCGTGCAGTCCTCGAAGGTCAGGCGCTCGAGCGCTCCGCGCGGGCCGAGGTCGTCCATCACGAGCAGGGTCGCGTCCATCCCGGCTCCGCGGACCGTCACGTCCCGCGGGACGGGATCCCGCGACCGGGCGAAGTCGGCCACGGCGAACACGCCGGCCGGGAAGGCGATCACGGTGCCGTCCACCAGCGGGTCGTCGTCCTCGAGCGCGACTCCATTCACCGCGCCTCCGGAGCTCCGGGGCCGGAAGAGGCGCGCGAAGCGCTCCGGATCGCGCGCCACGGCGGCGAGCTCGGGCTCGTTCGTCGGCAGCCCCTCGAGCCAGGCGACGGCGTCCGCCTGCGCCAGCGCACGCGTCTGCCGGTCGAGCGCCGACTGCTTCTCGGCGGACCTCTTTCCCATCGTCTCCGGCAGCGCGAGGATCGTGCTCTCGAACTCCGCGAGGAGCGCCGTGACCGAGGTATCGGGCACGGGATCGTCGCGCAGCTCGGCCCAGCCGCGCGCGAAGCCCTGGCGGGCGTGCTCGCGCAGGGCTTCGGTGATGAGCTCGGCGGACTCGTCGCCTGGCTCGGTGCGAAGGGTCGAGCGAACCTCGGACCTGGCGTCGGACGCAGGCGTCGAGCCCTCGTCCACCTCCGGCCCGGACGCCGGCGCGAGGCGCGTGCGTAGCGCCGCCTCCTGGGCCCGCTCCTCGGCCACGAGGCGCGCCTGGTCGTCGGCCGCGCGCGCGGCGCCGGCGCGCCGGAAGAGCAGCAGGCCGGCGCCCAGGAACAGGCCGAAGACGAGCACGAGGCCGATCAGGAGCGGCGGGCGCATGCGGGATCCCCCTCGCCCGGATTGTACGGCCGCGCCCTCAGCCTCGCCCGGCGGCGCGCACCAGCGCCCGGCGCAGCTTCGCGTGGGCGTCGAAGAGGCGCACGAAGTCCGACTCGCGCCGGCCGCCCTTGGCGCGCAGGACCTGGACGGCGGCGCGCTTCTCGGCCGCCGACCAGCGCTCGAGGCCGTCGAGGAGCCCGACCACGGGCGCGAGGCGCGTCCAGGCTTCGAGCTCGGATCGCTTCCAGCCGCGGAAGGAGCGCACCCCCAGGCGCCGGCCCGCCTCGCGCGCGCACTCGCGCTCGCCGCGCGCGCGGTCGGAGCCGAAGCGGCGCGCGAGGTACGCCGAGGCGCGCAGGCTGAGGCGGCCGAGCGGCAGGAGCCCGATCACGTCGGCGCGCTCGCGGCCGTGGAAGTAGTACACGTTGTGGCGCGCGAGCCGCATCAGCGTGGCGCGCGAGGAGCGCTGGCGCGGGTCGCGGCGCTGGCGCGCGAGCTCGTGCCGCATCAGCGCCAGCGCTCCGCGGTCGCGCGGGCGGAAGCCCAGGCGCTGGTAGAACCACCAGGCGCCCGAGGCCAGGCCCTCCTCGTTCTCGTGGCCGAGCTGGTAGGGGTAGATCGTGAAGGCGTCGACGCCGAAGAGGTGCCGCACGCAGGCCAGCACCCAGCCGTAGACGTGGCCCGCCTCGCCGCCGCGGTAGGTCTCGAAGACGTTGTAGGCGATCTCGGCCGAGCCGCAGAGGGCCGAGTTGAGCACGTAGCCGATCGGGACCGAGTTCTTCAGCGTCAGGAAGCCGTAGACCGCCTCGAAGGGCAGGCGCCGCTCGGGCCGGAAGCCGATCGCGAGGAAGGCGAGCCCGTCCTCGCACTCGAGCAGGCGCACGTCGCGCGGGTCGCCGTAGGCGAACACGTCCAGGTCGCGCGAGCGCGTCACCATCGCCTCGCGCGCCAGCTCGATCGCGCGCGCGCCGTCCGCGGCCGAGAGCGCGCGCACGCGCGGCACGCGACGCAGCGCCTCCTCCATCGCCGGCCGCTGGCTCCTCAGCGGCCCGCGCTGGAAGACCGGCGCACGCCCGAGGAAGCCGGCCCGGGCGTGGGTGCGCGCCGGCGTGCCCGGCCCGGGGGCCAGCACCAGCGGGAGCCCCAGCTCGTCGTAGTACGACTCGCGCAGGAACGGCTCGGCGCCCACGGCCGCGAAGCTGCGCGCGAGGAAGGCCCCGTCGCCCTCGGCGGCGTGCTTGAGGCGCGCGACCCAGGCGCGCATCGGGAGGTCGATCTCGTCCAGGCCCGGCGTCTCGCAGTAGAGGACCAGCGGATCGAGCCGGTCGAGCAGCTTCTGCTCGGTGTCGTCGTCGACGAGCTCCCAGTCCACCCCGAGCTGGCGCGGGAAGCGCCGCGCGAGCCAGGCGGCGGTCTCGGCGAAGTAGGGGTAGTGCAGCGCGGTGCCGGCGATGCCGCTGTCGGCCAGCTCCTCGGCGTGCCGGCGCAGGTCGGCGCGCCGCGCGAAGCCCGTCGACAGGCGCTCGACCTGCCGCAGCACGGCCGCGTCGTCCGGGTAGGCGCGCGCGAAGCACAGGACCTCGTGCAGGCGCCGCACGGCCTCGGCCCCGGCCAGCCTCGCGCGGGCGAGGCGCCGCAGCAGCGCCAGGCGCGCGCGCGCCGCCTCGGCCCCGAACTCGGTGCGCAGGCGCTCCAGCGCCCGCAGGTCGGCCAGCGTGGCCATCAGCGCTCGCGACCCCCGCGCCCGGGGGCGGTGTTGAGCTCGCGATAGGTCAGCGGGCTCCTCGGATCGCGCACGTGGGCCTCGTCCATGAGCGCCACGAGCCGCGCGACGTCCGCGGGGCGCTCGGCGGCGATGTCGCGCGTCTCGCCCGGGTCCTGGGCCAGATCGTAGAGCTCGACGCGCGGCCGGCGCGCGTGCACGGCGAGGCGCAGGGCCTTGAGGTCGCCGGCGCGCACGGCCTGCGAGTGGAACGGGCCGGGCGCGCTGTGCTCCCAGTAGAGGTAGGCGTGGGCGCGCTGCTCCGGCCTTCCCAGGAGCGTCGGCACCAGGCTGATCCCGTCGAGGTCGGCGGGCGCCGGCGTCCCGGCCAGCTCGGCCAGGGTCGGGAAGAGGTCCCAGGCGGCCGCGAGCTGCGCGCTCGTCCCCGGCGCGATGCGCCCGGGCCAGCGCGCGAGCAGCGGCACGCGCAGCCCGCCCTCGTACAGCGCGCCCTTCTCGCCGCGGAACGGGCCGTTCGAGTCGAAGAACTCCGGATCGCCGCCGCCCTCGGAGCTCGGGCCGTTGTCGCTCGAGAAGAGCACCAGCGTGTCGCGCTCGAGCTCGAGCTCGCGCAGCCTGTCGAGGATGCGGCCCACGTCGCGGTCGATCCGCGCGACCATGGCCGCGTAGGCCGCGCGCGGGGTCGGCTGGTCGGAGTAGAGCCGCTCGCCGCCGCGCTCGACGTAGGGCGTCTCGCTCCAGCCCAGGTCGCGGTAGGGCGCGAGCGCGTCCGCCGGCACGTCCAGGTCGGCGTGCGGCAGGGAGTAGGGCAGGTACAGGAAGAAGGGCCGCCCGGGCGTCTCGCGCGCGGCCTCCAGGAAGCGCAGGGCCTCCTCCGTGAAGAGGTCGTGGCTGTAGTGCGTGCGCGCGCTCGGGTTGCCGTCGAGCGCCACGCGCTCGTCGTCGCGCAGCAGGAACTCCGGGTAATGCCGGTGGGCCTGGATCTGGTCGATGAAGCCGAAGTAGGTGTCGAAGCCCTGCGCCCGCGGGCTGCCGCTCGCGACCGAGTTCCCCAGGGCCCACTTTCCGGAGCAGGCCGTGCGGTAGCCGGCGGCCCGCAGGTGCTCGGCCAGGGTCGTCTCCTCGGGCGGCAGCGGCTGGGTCACGTTGATGCGCAGGGCGGCGTGGCCGGTGTGCTTGCCCGTCATGAGCACGGCCCGCGAGGGCACGCACACCGCCCCGCCCGCGTAGAACTGCGTGAAGCGCAGGCCCTCACGCGCCATCCGGTCGAGGTTCGGGGTGCGGATCCGCGCCTGGCCGTAGGCGCCGAGGTCCCCGTAGCCGAGGTCGTCGGCCAGGATCAGGACGACGTTGGGTCGGCGCTCCGGCGCGACCTGGGCCCCGGCCCGAGGCGCCAGGGCGAGCAGGGCGAGGAGCAGGGCCGCGAAGCGCATCGGAACGCCGAGAGCATACGGACCGCGCTCGACCGGCCCGCCCGGACGGGCGCGGCCAGGGCTCCTGGAAACCCTGGTACACTTCAGCTCCGGGTCCTTCCAGGGACCCTTCCGTCAGCGTCCGAGCGGCTCCCCCATGCGAATCCTCCTGCTGCACCCGCCCGATGGGATGCTCCCGACGGTCCCGTATTCCTCGATGGGGACCCTGACGGGCTGCCTGAAGGCGGCCGGCCACGAGGTGATCGTGCGCGACATCAGCCTGGAGGTCATCCGGGCCCTGCTGGTGCAGGAGCGGATGGAGGCGTGGTGGGACCGCGCCGACCGGCTCCGCGCCGAGCTCGAGCGCAAGCCGGACCGCACCCCGGCCGAATCGCAGGAGTGCCTGCGCCTGCAGCGCCTGGTCTCGACCCCGCGCGAGTCCTTCGCCGGCATCGCCGACGCGCTGGCCGTGATGCGCGACGGAAAACGCTTCCTGGACCCGGACCAGTTCAACGCGGCCTTCGACTCGGTCCAGTCCTGCTATCGCTTCGCCTTCTCGGTCGGGCCGGACAACTACCTGCAGGCGCCGGTCGTCGGGCACGCCGTCCTGGCCCCGCCGACGCCCTCGCAGCTGCCCGACCCGCCGATCGACGCCTACGGGCCGATCGTGAAGAGCATCCTGGAGCAGGAGCCCGACCTGGTCGGGATCACGGTCCCCTACAACAGCTCGATCTTCTACGGCCTCAAGCTGGCGCGCGAGCTGCGCCGCCAGGCGCCGAACCTGCCGATCGCGATGGGCGGCGCGGCCATCGACAGCGAGGCCTACGCGGTCAAGTCGGACCCCTTCTACTACCAGGTGCTCACCTACGTGATGGTGGGCGAGGGCGAGGTGCAGTTCCCGCGCCTGATGGACGCGCTGGCCAAGGGCGAGAAGCCCACGGACGTCAAGAACCTGCGCTGGCTGGCGGAGGACGGCACGGTGGCGGCGACCGAGCTCGAGCTGGTCACCGACCTGAACGCCATCCCCGGACCGGACTTCTCGACCCTGCCGCTGGACGACTACCTGCTGCCGGACGCCGTCGCGACCTTCCAGACCTCGCGCGGCTGCTACTACGGCAAGTGCACGTTCTGCTCGGAGATCTTCCGCAAGGGCTTCCGCGTGCGCCGGCCGGAGCTGGTCGTGCAGGACATGCTGGAGATCTACGAGAAGACCGGCATCCGCCACTTCCAGCTGTGGGACTCGCTGGCGCCGCCCAAGACGCTCAAGCGCATCGCCATGGAGGTCAAGGCGCGCAAGCTCCCCTTCGAGTGGATGGCCGAGACCAAGTTCGAGAAGCCCTACAAGGACGAGGAGATGATCCGCACCCTGGCCGAGGGCGGGTGCACGTTCCTCCTGTTCGGCTTCGAGTCGGCCAGCTCGAAGGTGCTCGACCTGATCGACAAGGGCAACGACCTGGACGACGTCGAGCAGATCCTGGCGCTGATGAAGAAGTACGGCATCCGCGCCGGGACCTCGTGGTTCATCGGCTTCCCGGGCGAGAGCGAGGCCGAGGCCGACCTGACCTACGACTTCATCGGCCTGCGGCGCGACCGCATCCAGTTCAGCAACTACACGCGCGTCTTCGACATCGGCGACGACACGATCATCAACGACCACCCCGAGCGCTTCGGGATCGAGATCTTCGAGACGACTCCGGGCGTGCTCGACTACCGCTACAAGGACGGCACGGAGCACTGGGACCGCGACGAGCGCGACCAGGCCTTCTACGTGCGCAGCGACTTCGTGCTGGTCAAGAACCACGTCGAGCTGCACTACGCCAAGATCCCGGTGCCCGAGGCGCTGCGCATCACCGGCCAGTACCGCGCCGGCCCGCTCCTGCGCCAGGTCGCGCGCGAGGCCTTGCCCTTCGCGCGCTTCCAGGCCACGCCGCAGCTCGCGCTACGAGAATACGACCAGCACCCGCTCGACCCGGGTCGCGGGCGCTTCGCGGTCGTCTCCCACGCCGGCAGCGGCGCGCGCTTCGAGATCGACCAGGACGGGATCGCGCTCCTGCGCGCGCTCGACCAGCCGCGCACGTTCCACGACCTGGCCGCGCGCCTGGGACTGCCCACGGAGCGCGTCGGCCACCTGCTCGAGCTGGCCTCGAACCGCGGCTTCGTGCGCATCCTGGTGGACGAGGCCTACGTGCAGTGGAGCCCGGACGCGCGCCTGAAGGACGAGGCCCACAAGGCGCTGCTCGACGCCGTGTAGCCGATCGAGGATCGGCTCGGCTCGCGCCGTCGGCGTGAACGCACCGGTCCGGGCGGGCGCACGCCCGCCCGGTGATCCGCTGCGCGCTTTCCCGGAGAGCTCCGCCCCTGCCCCTGGCGATCCCCCGCGCCCGACGGCATGAATAGCGTCCCTCCCCCGTCCCCCTCCCCATGGCGCAGAACCTCCTCGTCCAGCTCGCCACCGACGGCCAGGCCGCGCAGGTCAGCGCGCTGGCGCGCGAATCGGGCTCGTCCCTGGGCTTCGTCGACACCTGCGTCGACCCCGCGGCGATGGCCACGCCCGGCAAGCGCATCGAGGAGGAGCGCGAGTTCGGCGGCACGACCTACCACGCCTTCGACGAGCCGCTCTCGGTCGGCTCGGCCATCGCCCAGCTCGCCGGCTACGCCGACGCGGTGGTGGTCTGGCGCCTGGACGACTGGGCCGGGCGCCTGGTGCGCCACTTCGTGGGGCCCGACGGGCACGAGTACATCACGGCCGAGCTGACCGCGATCGTCTCGGTGATGAACGCGCACATGGCCGACGTGCTGCTGGTCAGCGGACCGCCGCTCGCCGGCGACGACCCGATCGCCACGCTCCACCGCCGCATGCTGGCCGAGTTCCGGCCCCACTGCACGCGCGTCGTGGACCTGGCACGCTGAGGGTCACTCGCTGGTGTAGACCAGGTACCCGACGAACATCTCGTTCTCGGTGCGCGGCCCGAACTTGACGTCGGCCGTCGGGTCGGGGTTGTGCTCGTTCCAGCGCGAGTTGTCGAAGCTCCCGTCGCACAGGATCACCGTCCCGGCCGGGAACGACAGCGGCTCGACGAAGGTGTAGGTCGTCTGCCAGTCGAAGGAGTACTCCGGCAGCGACATCAGCACGCGCCGCGTCCCGTCCGGCAGCAGCGCGGTGTAGCGCATCGAGCGCCCGCGATAGTGCATGTGCGGCGCGACCCCGTGCAGCGTGAAGGCGTGGTCGAAGCGGCGCTCGGCCTCGACCCGGAAGTCGCGCGCCCCGGCCGGCAGCAGGAACTGGAAGTTCGTGGCGGCGGTGGTCTTCAGCTCCCGGGGCGGCGGCTCCTCGTGGAAGTAGATCCCCAGGCGCGGCCGGTCGGTGGCCTCGACGCCGTAGGCCGTGTAGTGCATCTGGAAGGCGATCTTGGCGCGCGCGGGGAGCAGCCGGCCCGTGCCCGGCGGCATCTCCTCCAGCCCCTCGCCCGGCACGTACTTGGCGAAGTACGCGTAGATGCCCTGGAAGGCCATGGGCGCGAAGTAGTCGATCGCCTCCTGGGGTGGGTCCTCGAGCGTGCCGCCCAGCTCCTCCAGCCAGCGCAGCATCTTCTGCTTGCCGCCTGGCGCGAGGCGCTCGTAGTGGTCGCGCAGGATCTGGAGCTCCTGCTCGCCGCGGATGAAGGCGAAGCCGTGGTGCAGGACGCGTGCGTTCGAGGGGCGCAGGTCCACCGCGCGCACCCAGCGGTCGCCGTCGAGCTCGAGCTCGACCGTCTTCTTGCGGTACGGGATCAGGCCCGTGGCGGGGATGCTCTGCTCGGGCATTTCCACGATGAGGTCCGGCGGGCCGAGCGGCCACTCGGGCAGCGGCTCGGCCTCGCGCGTGAGCGGGTCCTCGCCCGCCCCGCGCGGGGCGCCGTGCTCGACCCAGTGCACCAGCGCGCGCGTCTCCTCCGGGCGCAGCCACAGGTCGCCGCGGAACTCCCCGTAGGCCGGATCGGCGTGCCAGGGCGTCATGCGCCGCTCCAGCAGGACCGAGCGCATCATGGCCGAGAAGCCGTGCACGCGCCGGTGCCCGTCCATGGCCCACGGGCCGATGCCGCCGGGACGGTGGCAGGGCACGCAGCGCCGCTCCAGGATCGGTGCGACGTCGCGCGCGTAGTCGGGCGCGTGCTTCGCGCGCGGCTCGACGAAGGTGAGCGCGCAGCCCTTGGCGCCCGGGGCGTCCGTGGGCGGCTCCCGGCCGGCCAGCAGGGCCTCCAGGGCCTCGCGCAGGAAGCGGCGGCTGGCCTCGGCGCGCTGGCCGCCGTACTCGAGGCGGTCGTCGAGCGGCCCGCGCCAGCGCAGGCGCAGCCCGTCGCTCTCGATCACGAGCGCCTCGGCCGTGCGCGTGACGCCCAGCATCTCGGCCACGCACTGGGTGTCGTCGACCAGGATCGGGAGCTCGAGCCCGAGCTCCGCGGCCTCGGCCGCGATGCTGGCGCGCCCGTCCTGGGGCGCCGGGTCGAGCCCGAGGAAGCGCACCCCGCGCGGGGCGAACTCCCCCATCAGGGCGCGCAGCTCGGCGGCCCCCAGGCGCACGATCGGGCAGTCGTCCATGAAGACGTACAGGACCACGAAGCGCGCGTCGCCGTGCCGCGAGAGCTTGTGGAAGGTCCCGTGCTGGTCCAGGCAGGCGAAGTCGTCGACCCGCGGCGCGGGGTCGCCGCCGGCCAGCGCGGCGAGCAGGGCGAGGGGCAGGAGCATGGGGTCCGCGAGGGGAGCGCGAGCGCCGTTCGGCCGATCGTAGCAGAGAGCCTGAGCAGGAAAGCCGCGGCCTCCGGCCGCGGCGTCCTGCCAGGCTCTCTGGATCGTCCTTGGCGCGCGATCCTCGCGCGCCCTTCCCGGTTCCTGCTCGGAACTCCGAGTCGCTCGCGCGCCCGCGTCCATCGGTCGGACGGCCACGGAAAACCTCGCTGGGCGCCCGCTCGCCAGTGCCCCCGCGGCGCTGCCCGCTTGACACGGCCTGCCCGCGCCCCTCACGGTAGCCGGGGATGCCGAAGCCCCTCGTGATCGTCGAGTCGCCCGCCAAGGCCAAGACCATCTCCAAGTTCCTGGGCAAGGACTGGATGGTCGAGGCCTCGATCGGGCACGTGCGCGACCTGCCCTCGAGCGCGGCCGAGATCCCGGCCGCGGTCAAGGGCGAGAGCTGGGCGCGCCTGGGCGTGAACGTGGACGCCGGCTACGACCCGCTCTACGTCGTGCCCGGCGAGAAGAAGGCGAAGATCCGCGAGCTGAAGGCCAAGCTCAAGGACGCCAGCGCGCTCTACCTCGCGACCGACGAGGACCGCGAGGGCGAGGCGATCTCCTGGCACCTGCTCGAGCTCCTGCAACCGAAGGTGCCGGTCAAGCGCATGGTGTTCCACGAGATCACCAAGGCCGCCATCGCCGAGGCGGTCGAGAACTGCCGCGACGTCGACCAGAGCCTGGTCGACGCGCAGGAGGCGCGCCGCATCCTCGACCGGCTCTACGGCTACGAGGTCAGCCCGCTCCTGTGGCGCAAGATCGCCCCGCGCCTCTCGGCCGGCCGCGTGCAGAGCGTGACCACGCGCCTGGTGGTCGAGCGCGAGCGCGAGCGCATGGCCTTCACCTCGGCCGCCTGGTGGGACGCGCGGGTCACGCTCGAGCACGAGGGCGCGCGCTTCCCGGCCACGGTCACGAGCCTGGACGGCAAGGCCCTGGCCCAGGGCCGCGACTTCGGCACCGACGGGAAGCTCCTGGCGGGCCGCAAGGTGCAGGTCCTGGACGAGGCCGCCGCCGGCAAGCTCGCCCGGGGCCTGGCCGGTCAGCGCGCGCGCGTCGAGCGCGCCGAGGAGAAGGAGTACGGCGCTTCCCCCAAGGCGCCCTTCACGACCTCGACGTTGCAGCAGGAGGCCGGCCGCAAGCTCGGCATGACCGCCAAGCGCGCCATGCAGGCGGCCCAGCGCCTGTACGAGAACGGCTACATCACCTACATGCGCACGGACAGCGTCGCGCTCAGCACGCAGGCCATCGCCGCGGCGCGCGAGCTGGTCGGCGAGCGCTACGGCAAGGAGTACCTCCCGCGCGCCCCGCGCCAGTGGGAGGGCAAGTCGCGCAACGCCCAGGAGGCCCACGAGGCGATCCGCCCGGCCGGCGAGAGCTTCCGCGACCCGGCCGAGGTCGAGCGCGAGCTGGGCGGCGACGAGGCGCGCGTCTACGACCTCGTCTGGAAGCGCACGGTCGCCTCGCAGATGCTCGACGCGCGCCTGAAGAGCGTCACGGCCACCTTCGACGTGCCGCTGGCGGGCGGAGGGAAGGCCGAGCTCGTGGCGCGCGGCAAGACCGTGCTCTTCGACGGCTTCCTGCGGGCCTACGTCGAGGGCACGGACGAGCCCGATGCCCCCGCGGGCGGCGAGGAGGAGGCCGTGCTGCCGGACCTCGCGCGCGGCGACGAGGCGCGCGTGGCCGAGGCCCAGCCGGCCGGGCACGCGACCAAGCCGCCGGCGCGCTACACGGAGGCGGGCCTGGTGCAGAAGCTCGAGGAGCTCGGCATCGGCCGCCCCAGCACCTACGCCAGCATCATCGGCACGATCCTCGACCGCGAGTACGTGGTCAAGCGCGGCACCGCGCTGGTGCCGACGCCGCTCGCCTTCGCCGTCGTCAACCTGATGACCGAGCTCGAGCCGACGCTGATCGACTACTCCTTCACGGCCGGCATGGAGGAGGCCCTCGACGCGATCGCGCGCGGCGAGCTGAAGCGCAACACCTTCCTCGAGCGCTTCTACAAGGGCTCGGAGCCCGGGCTGCACGCGATCGTCACGGGCAAGGGCGGCGAGATCGACGCCAAGCGCGTGAACACGATCCCGATCGGCGAGCGCGACGGGAAGCCCATCGCGCTGCGCGTCGGGCGCTACGGGCCCTACATCGAGCACGGCGACGCGCGCGCCAGCGTGCCCGAGGGCCTGGCGCCGGACGAGATCACGCTCGAGAAGGCCATCGAGCTGCTGGCCACCGCCAGCCAGGCCGAGGAGCCGCTCGGACACGCGAAGGACGGCGCCGCCGTCTACCTGCGCACCGGCCGCTTCGGCCCCTACGTGCAGCTCGGCGAGGACACCGACGACAAGAAGAAGAAGCCCAAGCGCGCTTCGCTGCTGCGCACGATGAGCCCGAAGACGCTGACGCTGGAGCAGGCCCTGAAGCTGCTCTCGCTGCCGCGCGCGCTGGGCGACGACGTCGATGGCAACCCGATCACCGCTGCCCTCGGCCGCTTCGGGCCCTACCTCGCGAAGACGATCCCCGGCGCCGAGAAGCCCGACTACCGCAACCTGAAGAGCGAGGAGCAGCTCTTCACGGTCACGCTCGAGGAGGCGCGCGCGATCTACGCCCAGCCCAAGACCTTCCGCCGCCGCGGCGCGGGCCCGGCGGCCCCGCCGCTGAAGGAGCTGGGCGTCGACCCGGAGAGCGGCGGGCAGATCGTCGTCAAGGACGGCCGCTACGGCCCCTACTGCACCGACGGCACGACCAACGCCTCGCTCCCGAAGGACTCCAAGGTCGAGGACTTCGGCCTGACCGAGGCCGTGCGCCTGCTGGCCGAGCGCCGCGAGGCGGGCCCGAAGAAGAAGCCGCCCAAGCGCGCCTCGCTGCTGCGCTCGATGAGCCCCAAGACGCTGACGCTGGAGCAGGCCTTGAAGCTGCTCTCGCTGCCGCGCGCGCTCAGCAACGACGTCGACGGCAACCCGATCGTCGCCGCCCTGGGCCGCTTCGGCCCCTACCTCGCCAAGACCATCCCCGGCGCCGAGAAGCCCGACTACCGCAACCTGAAGACCGAGGAGCAGCTCTTCGCGATCACGCTCGAGGAGGCGCGCGCGATCTACGCCCAGCCCAAGAGCTTCCGCCGCCGCGGCGCCGGCCCGGCCGCCCCGCCGCTGCGCGAGCTCGGCGTCGATCCGGAGAGCGGCGGTCAGATCGTGATCAAGGACGGCCGCTACGGCCCCTACTGCACCGACGGCACGACCAACGCCTCGCTGCCGAAGGACTCCAAGGTCGAGGACTTCAGCCTGACCGAGGCCGTGCGCCTCCTGGCCGAGCGCCGCGAGGCCGGCCCGAAGAAGCCCAAGCGCCGCAAGGCGCCGGCGCGCAAGAAGAGCAAGGCGGGCTGAGGGTCAGCGGAGCGCGAGGCCTCCGGCCTCGTCGCCCGCGGCCCCTCAGGATCGACCCGGCGCGCGATCCTCGCGCGCCGGCTCCCTCGGCCCCTCGTTCCGCCGCGCGAGGAGGAGGAGCAGCCCGCCCGCCGCCGCGTACCCCAGCGCGAAGACCGGCGCCGGGTTCGGCGCTGCGGGCCCGAGCGCGAGGTCGAGGAAGCGGTTCTCGACGCCCCCGGGCCCGAGTGCGAAGCCGTGCACGATCCCGAGCAGCGAGAGCAGCGCCGCCGCGCCGCACCAGGCCGCCGCGCGGCGCAGCGCCCCGTCGACGACGTGCGCCACGATCGCCGCCAGCAGCATCGACGACAGCAGGAAGCCCTGGCTGAGCGCGACCATCCCGCGCACGTGCAGCCCCTCGAGCGCCAGCGCCGGGACCGACTCCGCCAGCCCCTTCCCGGCCACGCGCAGGCTCGTCTCGACCAGGTACAGCGCCCAGCAGGCCAGCGCCGGCACGAGCCCGACCGCCACGGCCAGCGCGTGGCGCCCCGGCACGGCCGCGAAGGCCTGGGCCGTGATCACGATCCCGATCCACAGCAGGATCCCGAGCATGGCCTCGAGCGGCACGACGCGCTGCACCGCCGTCAAGGCCCCGGACAGGCACAGGAGCGCGATCACAAGGCCATTCAGCGAGGAGTAGCCGGCGCGCGCGCCCATCGCCTTCCAGCCCGGATGCCCGATGTAGATCGTGGTCGGGAACGGGCTGCCGAGGAAGGCTGCCGCCAGGGTGCCGGCCGCGTTGGCGAGCAGCGACGGGCGCGTCTCGAAGCGATCGCCGCCGGCCTCGGCGCTCTCCAGGTTCTGCAGCGAGCCGATCACGTTGAAGAGCCCCATCGGCACGATCACCGCGAGGAAGCTCCAGCCGAGCGGCGAGGCCGCCAGCGCCAGCACCTCGCCCGGCACCGGCCGCGGCAGGTGCAGCCCGGGCGCCACGCCGGCCGCGGGCGGCGTCCAGTACTCGAGGCCCAGCGCGCGCAGCCCCCAGGCGAGCCCCACGCCCAGCAGGACCGCCACCAGCCCGCCGGGCAGCGCGAGCGGCAGGCGCAGGCGCCCGGCATACGTGAACACGATCAGGAGCGTCGGCACGAGCGCGATCGCCGGCGCGGCGAAGAGCTGGAACACGAAGCCCATCGAGATGAAGGTCAGCGCGACCCCCGCCAGCGCCGCCAGCAGCGCCGCGCGCGGCGTCACGCGCCGCAACCAGTCGCCGACGAAGGCCCCGGCGAGCTCGATCAGCCCGCTCCCCAGGCACGCGAAGAGGCCCGCCTGCCAGGCGAGACGCGCCGCCGCGGCCGCCTGGTCCGGATCGGAGCCGTCGCCGGCGTGGGCGCGGTACACCGGCGCCATCACGAGCAGCGCGTAGGCCACCAGGCTCGGCGTGTTGATGCCGTAGGGCAGCGCCGTGACGTCGTCGCGCCCCGTGCGCCGCATCAGGCGCCGCGCCTGCCAGGCATAGAAGAGGTTGCCGAGCAGGATCGACACGGCCGCGCCCGGCAGGATCGTGCGCGCGACGAAGCCCGCCTCCATCCCGCAGACCTCGGTGCACAGGACGTGCACGAGCACGAGCTGCAGGAGGTTGTCGACGAACAGGCCGAAGAAACCGTCCACGTCGCCGCGGACGAGCAGGGGCGGCCGCATGGAGCCCTGATCCTACGCCGCCGGGCACCGCCGCGGGGCGCGCGAGGAGTCCTGGCGGGGTCCGCCCCCTGCCGCGATTCGTGGTGTACTTTGGTCGGCGGCTCCGCCGCCCGCTCCCGCGCTCCGCACCCTCGCTCCGGCCATGGAACCCCGCGAAATCCTTGCCCGCTCGGGCCTCTGCCTGCTCCTGGCGGGCGCGGCGCTCGCGCAGAGCGGACCGCCGCCGCTCGCCGGCAGCTTCCCGAACGTGGCCGTGCCGCCCGGGAACCCGATCACGCCGGAGAAGACCCTGCTCGGGATGGCGCTGTTCTTCGAGGAGCAGCTCTCCTCGGACGACACGATGGCCTGCGCCACCTGCCACCTGCCGGAGGCCGGCGGCGGCGACCCGCGCTCGGGCGCGCGCCATCCGGGCCTCGACGGCCTGATGCGCACGCCGGACGACGAGTTCGGCTCGCCCGGGATGGTGCCGCAGGACTCGCTCGGGCGCTTCGTCGAGAGCCCGTCCTTCGGCGTCGGGTTGCAGGCGACGGCGCGCAACTCGCCCTCGATGATCAACGCGGCCTTCTTCAACACGCAGTTCTGGGACCGGCGCGCGGGGCCGGTGTTCCGCGACCTCGCCGGCAACGTCGTGCTGCCGGACCTGGCCTCGCTCGAGACCCAGGCGGTCGAGCCGCCGGTCTCGTCGGTCGAGATGGCCCACGCGCAGCGCACCTGGGACCAGATCACGGCCAAGCTGGCCGGCGCGCGCCCGCTGGCCCTGGCCAGCGACCTGCCGCCGCGCCTGGCGACCTTCCTGGGCGCGCACGCGACCTACGGGCCGCTGTTCCAGCTCGCCTTCGGCACGCCCGCCATCACGCGCGAGCGCATCGCCATGGCGCTCGCCACCTACCAGCGCACGCTGGTCTCGGACCAGACGCCCTTCCACCTCGGCACGCTCACGCCCACCCAGCTGCTCGGGCTCGACGCCTTCCACAACCGGGCCCAGTGCGCGACCTGCCATCCCTCCGCGAACGGGCTCTTCAGCGACGGGCTGCCGAAGACGATCTTCCTCCCGGACCACCCGCGCCAGGTGAAGACGCCGTCGCTGCTCAACGTCGGCCTGCGCCCGCGCTTCATGAGCAGCGGCCAGATCAACCGCATCAACCTGGTCCTCCAGCACTACCAGCAGCGCGGCATGTTCCAGCCGCTCACGGGCGACGTGGGCGCCATGCGCGACCTGCTCGAGAACGGCCTGACCGACCCGCGCGTCGCGAACCGCCTCGAGCCCTTCGACCGCCCGACGCTGCGCAGCGAGCGCACCCCGCCCGGCTCGAACCTCCTCGGCGCGGGCCGCGCCGGCAGCGGCGGGATCGTGCCGACGATGCTGGCCGACACGCCGCCCTTCCTCGGCAACCCGACCTTCCAGCTCGGCCTCGGCGACGCCCTGGGCGGGACCCAGGCCGGGCTCCTGATCGCGCGCCGCACGGCCGCGCCCGGCACGCTGTTCCTCGGCGTCCCGGTGGCGATCGAGGCGAGCACGGCCTCGGCCACGATCGTGCCGGTCTCGCCCGGCGGCCCCGGCGAGGGCACGGCTACGGTGCGCATGCCGGTGCCGCTCGATCCGGGCCTGATCGGCGTGCGCTTCTACGCCCAGTGGCTCGTGCGCGATCCCGGCGTGCGCCCGCGCATCGCGGTCACGCGCGCGGCCGAGCTCGAGCTGTTCTGAAGACACGCGCGAGGGCCGACCCGGCCCTGCGCACTTCGCCCCGGGCGACCTGGGGACTCGGCCGCATGCCGTCGGCCCGGCCCGTTCCTAGCTTGAGGGCGTGCGCACCTCCCTCCTCGCACTGCTCGCCCTGTCCGCCTGTTCCGTGAGCCGCACCACGCCCCCCGAGGCGAGCGGCATCCCGGCCTCCCTCAGCGAGGTCGAGCCCGGCACGAGGCTCGTGCGCGGGAGCGAGCTCTTCGCCGCGCACTGCGCCGTGTGCCACGGAACGCGCGGACGCGGCGACGGCCCGGCGGCACCCTTCCTGTTCCCGCCGGCGCGGCGCTTCGACGAGGCGCGCTTCCGCCTGGTGAGCTCGGAGAACGGCGCGCCCTTCGACCGCGACCTCGTCGCGACCCTGCGCCGCGGCATGCCCGGCTCGGCCATGCCGGCCTGGGGCTGGCTGCCGGAGGAGGACCTCTGGGCCCTGGCGGCCCACGTGCGCCGGCTCGCGCGCGAGGAGCTCGAGACCGACCTGCGCCTGGACGCGAGCCGCGTCGACGATCCCCTGCTCCTGGCCGAGGCCGGGACGATCGCGCGCGCGCGCACGACCCCCGATCGGCCCCTGGCGGAGCACGTGCGGGTCGCGAGCGACGCCGGGTCGCGCGCGCACGGCCGGGCGCTCTTCCAGCAGCACTGTGCCCAGTGCCACGCCGCCGACGGCACGGGCGAGGTCGAGCCGCGCCCGGACGAGGACGGCTCGCTCAACTGGGCCCGCGACCTCACCGCCGGGTTCCTGAAGGGCGGCGCCGCGCCGCGCGAGCTCGCCCACCGCATCCGGGCCGGGATGCCGGGCACGTCCATGCCGCCGAGCGAGCTGACGCCGGACGACGAGGCGGCCCTGCTCGGCTTCCTGGAGGAGCTCGTGCCGCCGGGCTCGAGCGAGCGCCTGGTGCACCGGCGCGCCTCGCTGCGCGCGCAGCGCGTGCCCCTGGCCCCGCTCGAGCCGCGCGATCCGGCCTGGGACGGCGCCGACGAGATCGAGGTCGTGCTGGCGCCGCTGTGGTGGCACGAGGAGGCCGTGCTGGGGGCCTCGCTGGCGGCGGTGCACGACGGCTCGACGCTCGCGCTGCGCCTCGCCTGGCCCGACGAGACGGGCACGCTCCGGCTGTTCAGCGACACGCTCGCGAGCGACGGCGCGGCGCTGCAGCTCTCCAGCGCGCCCCACCCGCCGCTCTTCGGCATGGGCGCGCCCGGCACGCCGACGCAGCTCTGGCACTGGAAGGCGCTGCGGACCGAGGACGCGGCCGGCCTGCTCGACCTGGTCCTCCCCACCCCGCACGCGGGCCCACCGCCCGCTCCGGGAGAGGTGCGGAGCGACGTGCCGCTGTACCGGCGCTTCCTCGCCCGCCTGGAGCCGTCGGAGCGCGTCGATCACGTCGTGGCCGAGGGCATCGCCGCGCTGCCGGGCGCGACGCGCGTGGCCGGCGAGGTCGAGGCACGCGCGGAGTGGCAGGCGGGGCGCTGGAGCGTGGTCTTCCGGCGCGTGCTCGTGGGCGACGAGACGCCGCTGCTCGTGCCCGGCCGCACGCTGCAGGTCGCCTGCGCGGTCTGGAACGGGGCCGCGGGCGACGCCGGGGCGCGCAAGTCGATCTCGATCTGGCAGGAGCTCGTGCTGGACGAGTGAGGGGGCGCGCCCGGCTTGCCCCTGGCATCCCTGGCGCGGCCCCTCAGGATCGAAGCAGGCGCGCGTTCACGCGCGCCCCGGAGCCCACCCGACCCGTGGGCTCAGACGTAGTCGAGCCCGCCGAAGTCCCGCCCGAGGATCTCGGCCGCGTCCAGGCCGAAGACGTGCTCGATCGCCGGCGCGTAGAAGGCCCGGAAGTCGGTGGTGAAGGCGAGGTCGCCGTCCACGAGCCGCGCCAGGTCCGGGGGCGCGCCGTGCAACCCGCCGCGCACGCTCGAGCCCAGGGCGAAGGCCAGCCCCGCCGCGCCGTGGTCGGTGCCGCCCGAGTCGTTCTCGGCCACGCGCCGGCCGAACTCGGAGTAGCCGAGCACCAGCGTCGCGCGACCCGCCTCGCTGCGCGCGAGGTCGGCGGCGAAGGCCGTGAGCGCCCGGTCGAGCTCCTCCATCAGCCGGTCGTGGCGCCCGCGCTGGTCGCGGTGCGTGTCGAAGCCGTCGAGCTCGAGCGAGACCACGCGCACGCCGAGCCCGGCGTGGATCAGGGCCGCCGCCTGGCGCAGGCGCGTCGCCAGGCCCGAGGCGGGGTAGGGCTGCGGCTCGGCGCCGTCGAGCGCCGCGCGGATCCCGCCCAGGGCGTCCTCGGTCGTGCGCATGCGCGCGCGCAGGCGCGCCACGGCCGCGCTCTCGTCGGTCGCCGCCGCGTCCTGCTCCTCCAGCGTGGCCGCGCGCAGGACGAGCGGCGTCAGGCACACCGGTGCGCGCCGCGCGGCGTGCAGCGCGAAGGGCGGGCGCGGCCCGAAGTGCACGACGGCGTGGGGGTGGGCGTCGCCGAGCCGCTCGACGCAGCGTCCGATCCAGCCCGCCGGCATCCCGCGCCCGCGCGGATCGGCGGCGTGCCAGATGTCGAGCGAGCGGAAGTGCGAGCGGTCCGGCTCGGGGTAGCCGATGCCCTCGACGAGCGCCAGGCGTCCCTCCTCGTGCAGCGCGCGCAGGCCGCGCAGGGCCGGGTGCAGCCCGACGCGCTCGTCGAGACGCAGCACCTCGTCGGCCCCGAGGCGCGTGGCCTTGCGCGCGCTCGCGTAACCGTCGTCGGCGTAGGGCACGAGCATCGAGAGCCCGTCGTGGCCGCCGGTGAGCTGCAGGAGGACAAGGGTGCGTCCGGTGGGCTCCACCGGCCGCGCCCAGCCCGGGCACGCCGCGCTGGTACGGGTCAGGGCGGCCAGCGAGCCGAGCAGGAAGAGGCGGCGATCGGTCTGCATGTTCAGTCGAGCTGCGCCTCGGGGCTGGCCAGGATCTCGTGCGCGAGCGCGCGCAGGAACGGCTCGGCCTCCTCGGGCACCTCGCTCCAGGGCGTCGCGCCCAGCTCGAGGCGCGCACGCTCGCCCTCGAGCCGCAGGGCGACGCGCGCGACCAGCGCCGCGGGCGCCGGGATCGCCAGGCACTCCTCGACCAGGGCCTGCGCCAGGTCCGCGTCCTGCTCGGCCCCGGCGTGGCCCAGGCGCTGCACGAGGTTCAGGCGCGGGAAGTGCTCGGCGCGCGCGAGCTCGCGCAGCTCCTCCGGCAGCTTCTCGCGGCGCTTGCGGGCCAGCTTGGCGCGCTTCGCGCGGGCCTCGTCGTCCATCGCGGGCGGCTCGCCTTCCATCGCGGACGCCTCGCCGTCCATCGCGGGCGGCTCCTCGGCCGCGGCGGCCGCGCGCTCCTCCTGCAGCGCTCCGACCAGCTCCTTCCCGCTCACGACGCCCAGGAAGAGCCCGGCGAGCTGGCCGCGCACGAGCAGGCTCGTGCCGGCCGCCCAGGCCTCGCCGCCCTCCCAGCCGCGCACGCTCGGGGGATAGAAGAGGCGCTGGCCGAGCAGCGAGGCGCCCAGCACGACCAGCCCGGGATCGGGTGCGACGCCCAGGCGCCGCGCGCTGCCCACGAGGTAGTCGAGCGGGCTCGAGACGCGCGCCGCCAGGACCTCGTCGGCGTAGAACTCCGGATCGAGGAACAGGCGCCGCAGGAAGCCGTCGATGCGGTAGCCGGAGTCGCGCAGCTCGCTGGCGTAGGACGCGAGGCGCTCGGGGGCCGGCTCGCGGCCCTCGAAGTAGGCCAGCAGCGCACCCGCGACGTGCCGCGCGCAGGCCGCCTGCTTCAGCAGGACCTCGACCACCTCGGCCCCGCCCAGGCGCCCGCTCTTGCCCAGCACGCTCTTCTTGCCCTTGTCGTGCCGGCCCTCCTCGAAGCGGAAGCGCCCGTTGCGCTGGCTCCAGCCGGTGAAGGCGCGCGCGACCTCGCGCACGTCCTCCTCCGTGTAGTTCCCGAGCCCCAGCGTGTAGAGCTCCAGCAGCTCGCGCGCGAAGTTCTCGTTCGGGTGGCCCTTCTTGCTCGACGTGTTGTCGAGGTAGACCAGCATGGCCGGGTCGCGCGCCACGCCGTGCAGCAGCTCGCGGAAGCTCGCCAGCGCGTGCCGGCGGAACATCTGGTTCTGCTGGATCATCTCGTAGGAGCTCTTCACGGCCTCCATCGAGCTCGTGAAGTGTCCGTGCCAGAACAGCACCATGCGCTCGCGCAGCGGGTTCGCGCCGGCCAGCATGCGCGCCACCCACCACTCGAGGAAGTCGTCCACCTGCGCGCGGTCGCCCTCGCGCAGCTCGCGCATGCGCATCTCGCGCTCCTCCTCCGGCAGCGAGCGCACGTACTTGCCGAGGTCCCCGTCGGCGCGCTTGCGCGCGTAGAAGGGCTCCTCGACCCACGGATCGACGGTGAGCAGCTCCTCCACCGCCGCCTCGGGCCCCAGCGCGACCAGGCGCGCCACCGCCGCCGAGTTCCCCCCGAAGCCGGCCCGGTTCAGCAGGTGCTCGGCCCGCTGCGCGTCCCAGGCCAGCGGAGCCGGCTGCGCCTCCTGGGCCTGCACCGGTGCGGTCAGGAGGAGGAGGAGACAGCGCATCACGGCTTGCATGGGCGTCGATCCAACCGGACCCGCGCGGCCGGGTTCCGCGCAGCCCCGGGCTCGCAGGCTACCATCCCGCCCCTTCGGCATTCCCGCAAGCCTGCATGAGCCCTCCCCGCGTTGACGCCTCCAGCGCAGGCACCTACGCTCTCTCCATGGACTTCACGGACCGCATCTCGATCGATCCTGCGGTGCGTTTCGGCAAGCCCTGCGTGCGCGGAACGCGCATCACCGTGGGCGACGTGCTCGGGTACCTCGCGAGCGGCATGACCGAGGTCGAGGTCCTGGCGGACTTCCCCAGCCTGGCCCACGAGGACGTCCTGGCGTGCCTGGCCTTCGCGGCCGAGCGCGAGCGACGTCTGATGCCGCCGCCCGCGGCCTGAGCTCGGCCCGGTGACGGTCCGACTCCTCTTCGACGAGAACCTCGCCGGCCGGCTGGTACGAGAGCTGGCCGACGTCTATCCGGGATCGACCCACGTGGAGGTCGTCCTCGGCAGGGCCGTTGCGGACGAGGCGATCTGGGACCACGCTCGTCGCGAGGGCCTTCTCATCGTCACGAAGGACGAGGACTTCTTGCGCCTGAGCCTGCTGCGCGGCGCGCCTCCCAAGGTGGTCTGGATCCAGCGCGGGAGCAGCTCCACCAGCGATGTGGCGGCACTTCTGCGGGGAGGACGGGAGTGGATCGAGCGCTTCGCACGACACCCGGAAGCGACCTTCCTGGTCCTCGCTTGACGCCTCCCCGCGACCTCGGCGCGTTCCTGCGGCTCCTCGCGAGCGCGGGGGAGCTGGTGGAGGTCGCCTGCGAGGTCGATCCCGACCTCGAGCTGGCCGAGGTGCACCGGCGCGTGATCGCGGCGGGCGGGCCCGCGCTGCTGTTCCGGCGCGTGAAGGGCTGCGACTTCCCGGTGGTCACGAACCTGTTCGGGACCGAGACGCGCGTCGAGCGGGCCTTCGGGCGCGAGCCGGAGCGGTTGCTGGCCGAGATCGCGCGGCTGCCGCACGAGCTCGTGCCGCCGACGCCGGGCAAGCTGTGGGCGAAGCGCGGGCTCTTCCTGCGCCTGGCGAGGGTCGGGGCGAAGGAGCGCGGCGGCGGGCCGGTGAGCGCGGTGGTCGAGGGCCCGCGCCTCACGCGCCTCCCGGCCATCAAGACCTGGGCGCGCGACGGCGGGCGCTTCTTCACGCTGCCGCTGGTCGCGACGCGCCACCCGGAGACACAGGTGCCGAACCTCGGCATGTACCGCATCCAGGTCTACGACGACGCGACCACCGGCCTGCACATGCAGATCGGGAAGGGCGGCGGCTTCCACCTGGCGGCCGCCGAGCGCCTCGGGCGTCCCCTCCCGGTCGTGATCCACCTGGGCGGTCCGCCGGCCCTGATCCTGGCGGCGATCGCGCCGCTGCCGGAGAACGTGCCCGAGGGCCTGGTGGCGAGCCTGGCGCTGGGCGAGCGCCTGCGCCTCGCGCGGAGCCCGCACACCGAGCTGCCGCTCTTCGCCGACGCCGAGGTCGCGCTGGTGGGCGAGGCGCGGCCGGGCGAGCGCCGCCCCGAGGGGCCCTTCGGCGACCACTACGGCTACTACTCCGAGACGCACGACTACCCGGTCTTCCACTGCACCGCCGTGCATCGCCGGCGCGCGCCGGTGATCCCGGCCACGGTCGTCGGCAAGCCGCGCCAGGAGGACTTCTTCCTCGGCGACTACCTGCAGGGCCTGCTGAAGCCGCTCTTCCCGCTCGCCATGCCGCAGGTGCGGGATCTGTGGAGCTACGGCGAGACCGGCTACCACTCGCTGGCCGCCGCCGTCGTGCACGAGCGCTACCGGCGCGAGGCGATGGGCGCCGCCTTCCGCATCCTGGGCGAGGGGCAGCTCTCGCTGACGAAGTTCCTGCTGGCGGTCGACCGCCCCATGGACCTCTGCGACTTCCGCACGGTCCTGACGCACGTGCTCGAGCGCGCCGACTTCCGCACGGACCTCTACCTCTTCGCCAACCTCTCGATGGACTCGCTCGACTACGCGGGGCCACGCATCAACGAGGGCGGCAAGGGCGTCCTGCTCGGCCTCGGCGAGCCCGTCCGCAAGCTCCCGCGCGAGTTCCAGGGCGCGCCGCGGCCGCCGGTGCGCGCCGTGCGCACCTTCTCGCCCGGGTGCCTGGTGGTCGAGGGTCCACCCTACCGCGAGGAGGCCGAGGAGCGCCGCACCGCGCGCACCCTCGCCGCCGACCCCGCCTTCGACGACTGGCCGCTGCTGGTCCTCACCGACGAGGCCGAGCGCGCCGCGCGCAGCCCGTTCAACTTCCTGTGGACCACCTTCACGCGCTTCGACCCCGGCCGCGACCTCCACGCGCGCGCCGTCGAGCTCGTCCACGCGCACCCGAGCTTCACGCCGCCGATCCTGATCGACGCGCGCCGCAAGCCCGGCTACCCCGAGGAGCTCTTCTGCGACCCGGACACCGCGCGCACCGTCGAGCGGCGCTGGAAGGAGTACTTCCCGGCCGGGAAGGTCGCGATGGGCTCGTCGGACCGGGCGCACCTCGACTGAGCCGGCGAGAGCGCGTCCCTCGCTCCCCTACGGCAGCGTCACGGTCCGCGTCTCCCCCGCCGCGAGCTCGAGCTCCGCGAGGAACTCGCCGGGCCCGAATCCCCCCGACCGCCGGCGCAGGGTCGCGCGGCCCGCGGGGACGGAGAGCGGTCCGAAGCGCCCGTCCTCGCCGGACGTCCAGGTGGCGTGGACGCGCACATCGAGGCCCTCGACGTCGCAGCTCACGCCCCGCGCGAAGGGCTCCGTGGCCTCCGGCTTCGGAGCGATCCTCCCCTCGAGGCGTGCCATCGGCAGGTCGGCGGACCACTCGTTGTGGCCAGGCACGATCACGGGCTTCGCCGTCACGAGGAGCTGCGCACCGCCGCGCGCGAGGTGCACCTGGAGCGTCGTCGCGAGTCCCGGCTCGAGCACCAGCTCGAAGCGTCCGTCGGGGTCGAGCGTGGTCTCGTGGCTCGTGATGCTCCCGTGCCGGGTCGAGGTCCGCACGATGACCAGGCCCGCGCCTGCCGGGGCTCCGTCCAGGGTGAGACGCCCCGCGAGGCGGGCGCTGGCCCGCCGGCCCGAGCGATGCTCGTAGGCGACCGTGCGTCCCGCGACGACCTCGACGTCGGGCACGGGCTCGCGCTCGGTCGCCATGCGGCCGCCCCCGAGGTAGTGGCGCTTCCCGGGCTCGAAGGCGCGCACCTGCCAGCCGCCCGGGTGCAGGCTCGCCAGCTCGAAGGTGCCGTCGGCCGCCACCGCGGCGCTCGCCTCCTCGGCCAGGCCGTCGCTCGCCCACATCGTCCAGCCGGCCGGCGAGACTCCGTCCTCCAGCACGAGTCGCCCGGCGATCGCGCCGCCGCGCGGCAGCCGCAGCTCGAGCTCGGGCTGCTCGTCCGGCGCGAAGACGTGCGGGCCGCTGGTGATCGTCGCCTCGCCCGCGAGCACGGCGTGCAGGTGCCAGGAGGAGTCCGGCTTCGCCTCGCGCAGGGTGACTGCAGCGGTCTCGACGTAGCCGAGGCCATCGAGCGCTTCCTCTTCCCGTCCCTCCTCCTCGCCGTCCATCCCGGGAAGCGGCAGCCGGAAGCGACCCTCTCCATCGGCCGTCACCTGGACCACCGGATCGACGCGCAGCGTGTAGACGAAGGCTTCGCCGTCTCCACCCCAGCCCTGGTGCGTCAGGTGGCGCATCGGAGCACCCGTCGGCGTTCCCTGCGCGCGAGTCCCGCCCTCGACACCGCGATGCAGGCTGACGCGCGCGCCCGCGGCGGGGCGTCCGTCCGCGCGGAGGACGCGGCCTGGCAGGGCCGGCGCAGCCTCGAGCGTCACGCGCACCGGCTCCGGAGCCCTGGCGGGGTCGAGGGGACCGATGACCCGGGAGCGATACCCGGGCGCCTCGACCCTCAGGCGCAGCGGACCATCGAGCCGTCGGATGCGCGCATGGCCGTGCGCGTCCAGCGGCGATTCGGCCCGCAGCCGCGGGTTCTCGAGCAAACCCGGGCGAGGGGCCGCGAAGACGCGCCCGTCGCGCACCGGGTGGCCGGAGCCGTCCACGACGACGACCTGCAGCCAGGCCGAGGACTGGAACTCGATCACCAGGCCGTGCGTGCCGGGCTCGACGCCCTGCACGAGCTCGTCGTCCCACTCCCAGGAAGGCGCCCGGGCGCGGATGTCCACCGCCGCCCAGCCCTGGGGCACGAAGTGGAACTCGCCGCCGGCGTCCGTGCGCGCGTCGTACCAGCCGCTGTCCCCGCCCGACTCGGAGAACGTCAGCTCCAGACCGCCGAGCGGGCGACCCTCGGGATCGAGGACCCTGCCCGAGAGGACCGCCTCGGGAAGCTCGCGGGCGACGAGCTCGATCCCGCCGACCTCTGCGCCCTGGCGCACACCGATCGGCGCACTGAAGGCCCACAGGCTTCTCGTGGTGCGAGCCCAGGCGCGCCCGTGCCCGGCGGGGACGCCCGCGAGGTGGAACTCGCCGCCGGGACCGCTGGTCGTTCGCAGGGCGGGGGCGTGGCCGCCCCAGGGCTGTGGATCGAGGTCCGGCGGGCCACGGTAGGGTGCCGAGTCGGCGAACGAGTCGTCCTCGAAGGGCACGCCGTAGACGACGAGCGCGCCCTCGACGCCGAGGCCGTGCTCGTCCACGACACGGCCGTGGACGGCGCCGCCCGGGGCGAGCGCCACGTCGCCGAGCTCGAGCACGGGGTTGCCCTCCGGCAGGAACCGATTCAGGGAGGTGGTTCGCCAGCCGGGGGCGCCCAGCTCGACCCGGACACTCCGCTCCGGATCGAGCGCCGCCAGGCGCTCGAGCTCGACGGGCGCGAGCGTGAGCGCGACGCGACCGAGGCCGTCGCCCGTCGCGGAGGCCGCGGGAAGGTGCGCGAGGCGCAGCCACGCGTCCCGCAGCGGCTGCCCGCGCTCGTCGACGACCCGCGCCCGGACCTGGGCCGCTGCGGGCACGGGCTCGGACGACGCGGCGGGCACGCTGGCGGGAGCGAGGGCCTCGCGGCGTCCGGACTGCGCCGCCGCCGCGAGCGCCGGCTCCCCGCCCGGGCCCTCACCGGACGGCGCCTCGAGCCTCGCCGCCGGCGCGAGCGGCTCGCGCGCGGGCTCGGAGGCGATCGCGCGCCAGAGGAAGAGCAACCCCGCGAGGGCGACGAGCGAGCCGAGGGCGAGCTTCATGCCGGTGAGGAGGAGCAGCGAGCCTCCCGCGGCCGCGCCGGGCGCGAGCGAGCCGCGCGTCCACGGCACGAGGACCGCGAGCCAGCGCTCCCGCCCGCCCTCGCGCGCGTCGAGGCGCGCGCGCAGGGTGTCGAGCCCGCGCTTGAGCCGCGCGCGCACCGTCGCCGCGGGGATGCCCGCGCGGCGCGCGATCTCGGCCGCGTCGAGGTCGTCGTGGTAGCGCAGGACGAGCGTGGTCCGGTAGGGCTCCTCGAGCTGCTCGATCGCCTCGGCCAGCAGGTGGGCGAGCTCGCTGCGCGCGGCGATCTCGGCCGCCGAGGGCAGGGCCTCCCCGCGCGCGGCGACGCGCTCGCGCAGGTCGCGCCGGCCCTCGGAGCGCCGCCAGCGGCTCGCCAGCGAGCGCACGATCGCCGCCAGGTAGCCGGGGCGCGCCGCCTCGCCCCCGCGGCGGAGCCAGGCCTCCTGCACGACGTCATCGGCGGCCGCGGGGTCGCCCAGGAGGCCGCGCGCCAGGCGCGCCATCCAGCCGGAGTGCCGCGCGACGTCGTCGGCCAGGGAGCGCGGAGGGAGGGACATGGGTTCGAGGAGAGGAGCCCGCCGCCCGAGGAAGCGTTGCAGGATAGCCGTGCTGGGCCGGAGCGGACCGCGACCTCCGTCGGTCACGGAACGGCCGGCCCGCCGTACCCGCGGCTGGCCGGAGCCGCCCGCACAGGGCTCGGGACGCAATGGACCGTCCCGTTCCTCCTCCCTCTCCCCCTTCGGGCGGCTCCGGTCCTCTGAGCCTGGGCCCGGCTGCTAGGCTCCTGGCTGGCCCCCGTCCCGACCATGCCGACGCGCCGCACGCTCCTCGCCGTCCCGCTGCTCCTCGCCTGCACCTCCGTCCCGGGGGCGAGCCCGCTGCCGCAGGCGGCGCCGGGGCCCTTCGACCACTCCCACGCCGCCTGGACCGAGGTCCTGAAGACCTGCGTGCGCGACGGGGGCTTCGACTACGCCAAGCTGAAGGCGGACCGCGCGCGCTTCGACGCCTACCTCGCCAGCCTGGCCGCGGTCACGCCGGCCGAGCTCGGCACCTGGAGCGAGCCGCAGCGCTTCGCCTTCTGGATCAACGTCTACAACGCCTTCTGCGTGCAGCGCGTGGTCGACAGCTATCCGCTCGAGAGCATCCGCAAGCTCGACGGGGCCTTCGGCATCAGCACGGTCTTCGACAAGGGCTTCATCCCGCTGCGGGCCCACCATCCGGACAAGAAGGACGAGGACCTTTCGCTGAACGACGTCGAGCACAAGATCCTGCGCAAGGTCCACAAGGACGCGCGCCTGCACGCGGCGGTCAACTGCGCCTCGGTGAGCTGCCCGCCCCTGCGCGCCGAGGCCTTCACGGCCGACGAGCTCGACGCCCAGCTCACCGAGCAGATGCGCGCCTTCGTGAACGACCCGACGCGCAACCGCATCGACGCGGAGAAGAAGGAGCTGGAGGTCTCGGAGATCTTCAAGTGGTTCGCCGAGGACTTCGAGCGCGAGGCGAAGACGGTCCAGGAGTACCTGGCCCGCTACGCCCCCGGGAAGGCCGAGTTCCTGCGCGGCGCGCGGCTGCGCTACCTGAAGTACGACTGGGGCCTGAACGACGTGCCGCGCTGAGCCGCTCGAAGATCGGCTCCAGATTTCGCCGTCAGCGTGACCGCACCGGTTCTCCGGGCGGGCACCAGCCCGCCCGGTGATCCGGTGCGCATCCCGTGGCCGACCCCGCCGATCCGGCCTCAGAAGATGCGCAGGTACCCCACCAGCCCGAGGTAGTCGTACTCGGCCGAGACCGAGAGGTTCCCGCTCTCGCTCTCCACGCTGGCGTCGATCCGGAAGTAGTCGAGGCCGACGCCGAAGCCCACGTGGCGGAAGGTGCGGTGCTCGAGCGCGATCCGGGTGTTGTTCAGGAAGCCGTCGTACTCCTCGTACT
>DASVAP010000006.1:0-12433 GCA_036376275.1 Planctomycetota bacterium
GAAGAGCTTCCCGCCCAGCACCTCGGCCGCCACGAAGAAGCCCACGAACAGCGCGCACAGGACGTAGGCGAGCACCTGCTCGCGCGCCACCAGGCGCTTCGCGGAATCGCTCATCCGGGTCGCAAGGCCCTCAGAAGTATCCCAGCGCCTGCAGCTCGGCCGCCTGCCGCGCCACGTCGACGGGGCGCGGTTTGTACCCGGCGGCGAGCTTCTCCGCACGCCATTTCAGGAGGCCGTGCGGGTCGACGACCATGGCCATCGGCTCCATCTCGGCCCGGCCGTCGGCCGCAGTGCGCACCACGCGCTCGGCCTGCCAGGCGAGCTCCGAGACGACGAAGGGCGCGCGCCCCGGATCCGGCGCGCCGCGCAGGAGCGGGACGAGCGAGCGCCCGTCGAGGCGCGGCGCCGGCGCGCGCCCGACCAGCTCCAGCACGGTCGGGACCACGTCGGCCAGCCCCACCACCTCGGAGACGACGCGCGGCGCGATGCCGGGCGCGGCGACGAGCAGCGGGACCGCCAGGACCTCGCGCGAGAGCGTGCGCTCGTGGCCGATCTGGCCGTGCTCCAGGAACTCCTCGCCGTGATCCGAGGTCACGATCACGACTGTCTCGTCCCACAGGTCGAGCGCGTCGAGGGCCGCGAAGAGCTTCCCGAGGGCGTCGTCCACCCGGCGCACGTCCTCGTCGTAGCGGTCCGCGAGGAAGCGCGCCTGGCCCGGCGTGACACCCGCCGCGTTGAAGTCCGGGTTCCCGCAGCGGCCCTCGACCTCGATCGGCTCGGCCTCCGGGCTCGCGTAGCGCCCGCGGTACGGCTCCGGCGGATCGTAGGGGCAGTGCACGTCGTAGGTGTGCAGGAAGCCGAGCCACGGGCCCTTGCCGGCGCGGTGACGCACGTACTCGAGTACGGCCTCGACGGCCCTTTCCACGTCACGGTCCTGCGCGTGGAACGAGTCGAACCCGCGCGCGAAGCCCCACGCCTCGGAGATCCAGCCGCCGTCGGTCAGCGCGAAGGAGTAATGGCTCTCGCCCAGGAGCTCCGCCAGCAGCGCGACCTCGTCCCCGGGGGCCTCCTCCGGCCGGCGCACGCCGTGCGTCAGCGGGTGGAGCCCCGAGAGCAGCGTCACGTGACTCGGCAGCGTCCAGGGCGCCTCGGCCACGGCGTTCGCGAAGCGCACGGCGCGCTCGCGCGCCAGGCGGTCGAGGGCCGGCGTCGTGTCGCGCGCGTAACCCTGGCACCCCAGCCGATCCGCGCGCAGCGTGTCGATCGACACGATCAGCACGTTCGGCGGCCCGGCGCGCTCGTCGCAGGCGCCCGCGAGCGCCAGGGCCGCCGCGATCAGCGCCCCTCGAGCCGTACGACCTGCTCCTTGGCCTCCACCGCGCCCGCGAGCAGCGCATGGAAGGCGTCGACGGTCGTGATGCCCCCGAGCGGCTTCGCCAGGAGGCGCTCCGACTTCGGGTCCTGGATCAGGTAGTAGGGCGTGGCCACGCTCTTCGCGAGCGTCTGCTGCAGCTCCAGGATGCGCTCGATGTTGGTCTCGCCGTCCGTGTGCAGGCGCGCCTCGATGAAGTGCTGCTGCAGGAGCTCTGCGACCTTGTCCGAGGGGAAGACCTTCTCCTCGTTCACGCGGCAGTTCACTCATGTGAAGCCGGTGAAGTTGACCAGCAGGAGCTTCCCTTCCGCCGCCGCGCGCGCCCGGGCCGCGTCGTAGTCGTCCTTGACGATCGGCCAGGTGCCGCCGGGCGTGTACCACTCCCACCCGAGGCGCCCGCCCGAGTAGTTCGGCGCGATGGCGGTCATGACGAAGTCGAGCTTCCTGCCCGACATGCCCCAGAAGCACCACAGCGCGAGCAGCAGCGTCAGGCCCGCGCTCACCAGGCGCCGCGGCCCGGGCCGCGCCCCGCGCGTGAAGACCCCGAACAGGAACAGCGCCGCGGCGACGAAGATCACGCCCCACAGCAGCAGGAACAGCTCGCGCGAGAGGAGCTGCCAGTTCCACACCAGGTCCGAGTTCGAGAAGAACTTGAGCGCCGCGGCCAGCTCGACGAAGCCCATGAACACCTTGACCGTGTTCATCCACTCGCCGCTCCTCGGCATGGCCTTGATGCGCGCCGGAACGAGCGAGAGGAACACGAAGGGGATCGCCATGGTCAGCCCGAAGACCCCCATGCCGAGCGCCACGCGCACCAGGTTGCCCTCGCTGGCCCCGAAGGAGAGCAGGGACCCGACGAAGGGCGCCGTGCAGGTGAACGAGGTGATCACCAGCGTCGCGCCCATCAGGAACACGCCCACGAAGCCGCCGCGCGTCGAGGCCGAGCCGGCCATGTTCATCAGCCAGGCCGGCGGCTGCAGGTTGACGAGCCCGAACAGGACCAGCGCGAAGTAGACGAAGGCGATCGCGATGACGAGGTTCGTCACCGGATGCGTCGCGAAGGGGATGATCAGCGACCCGAACACGACCCCGATCAGCACGAAGATCAGCACGATCCCGGCCCCGTAGGCGAGCGAGAGCGAGAGCGCGCTCCCGCCGCGCCGCTCGGACTGCTTCGTGAAGAAGCTGATCGTGATCGGGATCATCGGGTAGGTGCAGGGCATCACCAGCGCGAAGAGCCCGCCGGCCACGGCCGCCAGCAGGAAGAGCAGCAGGCTCTTCTCCTCCTCCGGCGCGCCGCTCGCCCCGGCCTCCGTGCGACCGGCGCGCGCGTGCTGCGCCTCCCAGGCGCTCCACAGCGCGTCCGGACCGCGGCCGCGGGAGACGAAGGTCTCGCGGTAGTCGAGGCACACCTTCTCGCACGTCTGGCCCGCGATCTCGCCCCACACCTCGGGTGTCCCATTCCCGGGCGAGACGGCTCCCGGGGCGAGCGTCCCGCGCACGTACACGACGAGCGTGCCCTCGTGCCCGAGGATGTAGAGGCCCTTCTCGATGTCGGACTGGTCGAACTTCTCGGGCTCGGGCCAGGCCGGCGCCTCCCAGGTCACCCCCGCGCCGTGCAGCGTGATCGTCGTCGGGATGCCGAAGGTGCTCGGCCCGAGCTCCTCGTGGTAGAGGTGCCAGCCGGGCGTGATCTCGATCTCGAGCGCGGCCCGCACCTCGCTGCCCTCGGTGCGCACGTAGAGCGTCGTGTCGGCCTCGCCCTTCTCGATCTCGTCCTCGCGCGGCGCCTCCTGGCCGATCGTGATCGCCGGCAGGCCAGATTCCTGCTCTCCTGACGCTCCCCCACCGCCGAGCGTGGCCACCAGATCCGCCGGGAAGGCCGCGAAGAGCTCGTCCGGCCCCGGCCCCTCGGAGGTCAGCGTGCGCCGGAAGGGGATGCAGCCCTGCAGGTCCTCGCACACGAGCCCCTTGAGCTTGATCTCGAGCCCTTCGGCGCTGGCGCCCTCGGCCAGCTTCCCGGCCACGTACAGCACGACCTCGTGCTCGTGCACGAGGATGAACGTCCCGGGGCCCGCCACGGACGACTGGTCGTGGCGCTTCGGCTCGGGGAAGCGCACCTCGCTCCACTGGAGCCCCTCCGGCAGCGTGACCGTCGTCGGCTGGCCGATCGCGTTCGGGTGGCCGAGATCGGAGTGGTAGATGTGCCAGGCGCCCTCCATCTCGATCTCGATCGCCGCCCGAACGATGCCGTCCGCGGTACGGGTGAAGAGCCGGGCCTTGGCCGGCTCCTGGGCCGTCCCGGACGCGGCCAGGACGGGTACGGCCAGGGCCAGGGAGGCGAGGAGGGTGCGTCGAAGCATCGGCGGGGGTCTCCTGGATCGATCAGCGTAGCAGGAGCCCCTCGCGGGTGACCGCGCGGCCCCGTAGGGCTAACGCAAGGGTGCCGCGGGTGTGAGCGCGCACCCCCGCGGAGCCGCCCGCCCCTCCGGTTTCCGCCGCGACCTGCCGAGAGGCATGCTGTTCGTTCCCGCCCCGCGCCCCGCAGGAGCTCCCATGAAGCCCGCCCACCTCCTCGCCCTCCTCGGCCTCGCCGCCCCGCTGCTCGCCCCGCAGCAGGAGCGCCCGCCCCGGCGCGAGAAGCCCCGGGAGGAGCAGGAGGGCAAGAAGCCGGCCATGACGCGCTTCTTCGAGGAGGAGGCGGCACGCCTGACGGAGGAGCTCGAGGGCTCGTGGATGCTGGCGGACTACCTCGACCCGATCTCGCCCGAGGACATCGCCGACGTGACGGGCTTCGTGACCTTCCACGAGGGCTTCATGACCTGGATCCTCTCGATCGACACGATCCAGAGCACCTGGATCGGCCTGCGCGCGTTGCACCTGCTCGAGTCGGGCGCCTATCGCTACCACGTCGACGAGCAGGCGAACCTCCAGCTCGCCTCGGTGATGAGCTTCACCAACAACACCGAGAACGGCGAGGTCATGAAGGCGCGGCCCGGGGACGCCTTCGAGTACTTCACGAACCTCGAGGACGGCGTGCTCGAGCTGCGCGACACCGAAGGCATCACCATGAGCTTCCGCAAGGTCGAGGCCGGCGAGTTCCCCGACGCCGCCGGACGCCTGATCGAGAAGCAGCGCAGCGGCACGCCGCAATGGGACGTGCCGGAGCAGAAGCCGCGCTAGTTCTTCCCCCCCTGGGGCCGCCAGGCTCCAGCCTGGCTCTTCTTCCCCGTCTCCGTCTCCGCGCCCTCCGCGTCTTCCCTCCGCGTCTCCGCGCTTTCTCCTTTCCCAGGAAGCGGAATCGGACGAACGCGGAGACGCGGAGGGCGCGGAGAAGAGGGAGGAAGGAGCCCGGCTGGAGCCTGGCGCTCCCGGCTCAGAACACCTCGGCGATCATGCAGCGCGCGCTGCCGCCGCCGCAGGCCTCGATCGTGGCGAGCTCGGCCGAGACGAGCGTGGCGTGGCGCTCGAGCACGGCGAGCTGCGCGGGCGTCAGCGCCCGGCGCGCCCTTGCCGACAGGACCAGGAGCTGGCGCCCGTCCCCCGCCCGCAGGGCCAGCGCGTTGCCCGCGAACTCGTCCATCTGCGCCCACGTGAGCGGCACGAGCTCGCGCCCGCCCGCCGCGAGGTGCGCGCGGACCCGGGCCCGCTCCTCCTCGTCCGGGATCGCCTCCGCGCACACCAGCGCGAAGCCCTCGCCCAGCGCCATCATCACGTTCGTGTGGTAGATCGGCACGCCGCGCGCGTCGAGGGCGTCGAAGGCGACCGCCTGGTAGCCCAGCTCGGCGCAGAAGCGCGCCAGAAGCCGCGCCGAGGTGCGCGGCGAACGGCAGGCGTAGGCCACGCGCCCCGCGCGATCGAGCACGAGGCTCCCGGTGCCCTCCAGCGCCTCGCCGCCGGCGTCCACGCGCAGGTCCAGGACGCGTCGCGGCCCCGAGAGCCCGAGGCGCGCGAGCTCGCCCAGCAGCCCCGCGCGTACCTCCGCGCGCCGGCTGGGCGCCAGCATCGGGTACAGGACGACGCGCCCGTCCGCATGGAACGAGACCCAGTTGTTCGGGAACACCGCGTCGGGCCTGGGCGGCTCCGGCTCGTCCTCCAGCACCAGCACGTCGACCCCGTGCGCGCGCAGCGCCGCCACGAGCCCGTCGAACTCCGCCCGCGCCCGCGCCAGCAGCTCGGCCGCGCTGCCCTCGGCCCCGCGCTGGAAGGCGTTGGTCGCCGCCGTCTCCGGGTTCGCTCCGAAGGCCGCCGGACGGATCATCAGGACGCGGCCGGTGGTCTGGGGCTCGGCCGGGGGCTCGCTGGCATCACCGGTCACGCTCACGGTCCCGATCCTACGGACCGTGCGCGCGTCGGGAATCGACGAAACTCTCGGCCAGCCCTCGCTAGGAGGGAGGAGCCACCGGGAGGACCGCCATGTCCATCGCCTTGCTCCTGACCCTGGGCGTGCTGCACGGAGCGCCCGAGTACCGTCGCCTGCGCCTGCACGAGGTCGCCGTCCTGGCCGATCGGGTGGTCGTGGGCCGGATCGAGCATCTGCAGGACACGACCTACGACCTACTCGTCGAGCAGACGCTGGTCGGAACCCCGCAGGCCTCCCTGCGCATCGTGCAGTTCGGCGACTGGACCTGCGCCGGGCGCTATGCACCCTATGCGGTCGGGCAGCGCGTGTTGCTGTTCCTGAAGGAGGAGCGCGCCCTGGGCGCCGGCGACGAGGGCGAGATGCCGATGGTCGGCGAGGGCGCGCTCGTGCCCTACGCGGTGCGCGGATCGCGCCTGGTCGAACGCGCCGTCCACGGGGACTTCTTCGAGGCGTCCTGGGTGCCGCTGGCGGACATTGCCTCCGTGCTCGAGGACTACCGGGCGAGCTTCGCCTTCCAGCCGAGCGAGCGCCGCGGGCACGTCGTGGGCCAGACCCGGGCGAGGGTCTCCGCGGACGAGCTCGGGTCGCTGCAGGCCCGCTCCGCCTTCGCGCGCGAGCTGGTCGAGGACACGCTGCGCTGCCCGTGCATGGTTGGCCACGAGAAGGCCCCCTCGGAGAGGGCTCCCGACGGCGCCCTCAGCGCGCGGGCCCTCGAGCTGGACCCGATGCTGCGCATGGCGCAGGACGACGGGCTCGAGTTCGGCTCCGGTTTCGGTCGCGTGCTGGTGGCGGCTCCCGATCCCTCGGACCTGGTGGCCCTCGCGGGCGCGTCCTGGGCACCGTGCGTGGTCCGGCTGCGCGGCTGGACGGGCCCGGAAGGGTGCTCGATCGCACGCCTGGGACCTGACCAGCTCGGCATCACGAAGCCGGACCTCTCCTGGAGGGCGCCCGACTTCGGAGTGGCCATGGCCCTGCTCGACAACCGCGATCCGCTCCTCCTGGCTGCAGGCGCACCGGGCGCGTACCACGGCAGGCAGGACGCGCCCCACACGGGCTCGGTCCACCTGGTCACCTGGCCCGCGAAGGGCGAGCCCGAGCTTCGCCACTCGATCCGGCCCGACGATGCGCCCGCCGGGCTGATCGACGGCTGCGCCTTCGGCCGCGCCCTGTGCGCGCTCGGCGACCTCGACGGCGACGGGCGCAGCGAGCTCGTCGTCGGTCGCCAGCCGGATCGCGAGTGGAACGGCAAGCAGCACGTGCGCCCACCCGGATCCCTGGCCGTCCTGTTCCTCGATGGAGCGAGCCACGTCTCGCGCTGGACGCTCCTCGCGCCGCAGGACGTCGGCTTCGAGGGCCCCGACGAGTTCGGTCTCGTCCTGGCGGCTCCGGGCGACCTCGACGGCGACCGGATCCCGGACCTCGTGCTCGGCGAGCCGCTCGACGGCGCGGCCGGCACCTACCGGGGCGCGCTGCGCATCCTCTTCTTGACGCCCGCGGGCGCGGTCCGCGAGTGGCGGCGCATCGACGCGACGTCGGCGCCGGGGCTCGCGCTCGAGCTCGGGGACGAGCTGGGCGCCGGCCTCGCCGCGCCCGGCGACCTCGACGGCGACGGCGTGCCCGACCTCGTCGCCAGCGGAAGCCGGGCCCTGTGGAGCCTCCTCCTGCGGCCCGACGGCACGCTGAAGCGCGCCCGCCGCCAGCCCCTCGAGGGCCTGCTGCCCACGGCCGTCGAGCCGCTCGCGCTCGCCTCCGCCGGCGCGGACGGGCACGTGCTCCTCGCCGCCAGCTTCGGCGTGGAGAAGCCCCGCGACGTGGGCCTCGTGCGCCTCCGGGTGGACGCGGCGGGCGCCTGGACGGTCGCCCGGGACTGAGGGTCCGGGCGCGCCGGGAGCCTGTCCAGGAAGCGCGCCGCTCCGCGGCGGTCACGTTGACGGCGCAATCCGTGGTCGATCCGACGATCGACTAGACTGCCGGTCCAGGAGGTCCACCATGCTGCTCGTCCCGCTCGTCCTCGCCCTCGTCCCGCAGACCGCCGCGGCGCACACGCAGGTGACGTTCGTCGAGCCCTTCGACGTCACGAACACCGGCAACTGGAGCTTCTTCGGCAACCCAGCCAACCCGATCGAGGTGCGCGAGAGCTCCGGCGGCAACCCGGGCGCCTTCCTGCACTCGACCTGCGCGGGGCTCGGGTGCCTCGACACCTTCGCGCCCGAGCTGCGCACGCAGCGCGGCGTGCCCTCGCTCTTCAACGGCGACTACCGCGCGAAGGGGGTCACGCAGCTCGGCGTCGATCTCGCCGTCTTCGGGCCGCCCGGGGTGACCACCGGAGGGCGCCCGCTCTCCCTGATCCTGCGCCACGATCCGGGCACGCCCATGGATCCCTTCGACGACGTGGTCGTGTACCGCGTGGGCCCGCGCAACATCCCGCCGGCGAGCGGCACCTGGCGCAGCTACGACTTCCGCGTGCCCACCGCCAGCGCGAGCCTGCCGGCCGGCTGGGTCGTGCAGCAGGGCACGGGCGACGACGACGCCGACTGGAACACGGTGGTCGCGGACGTGACCCAGGTCGGCTTCTTCTTCGGCGACCCGAGCTTCTTCTTCATCTTCCAGCAGTGGGAGCTGGGCGTGGACAACGTGCGCATCCGCCTGGACGGGCGCGTGCTGCGCTGATTCCGCAGGGTTGCCGGTTCAGTCGAGCGGCACGAGCTCGACCCTGCGCCACTCGCAGGCCGCGCCCTCGGCCTGCAGCGCGATCCGGCCGCGGTCGGCGGTGCAGTCCGAGCCCTGGTTGACGAGCGTGCCGTTGACCCACACGGTGATCGTGCGCCCGCGGCACTCGACCTCCATGCGGTTCCACTCGCCCGGCGGCTTCTCGGAGCCGTCCGTCAGGTTCAGGATGCGCCGCGCACGGTCCGCATCCACGCCCCAGTTCTCGCGCGGCCCGCGGCGCGCCTCCATGTCGGGCACCGTGACGTCCTCGCCGATGCACCAGAAGTCGCCCGCGTTGCCGGCGTGCATCTGCACCTCGAGCGACTGCGGGAACATCCCGTAGAGGCGCCGCGGGGTCGAGGCGTGCACGAGCACGCCACAGTTCCCCGGCTCGCCCGGCCAGCGGTACTCGACCGTCAGGCGATAGTCGCGGAACTCCCGGTCGGTGATCAGGTGGCCCTCGGGCGAACCCGGGGTGACGAGCAGGCCGTCGCGCACGAGGAACGAGGGCGGCACCGCGGCGCCCCCGTCCGCCGCCGGCACGTCGGCGTGCCAGCCGGCGAGGTCATGGCCGTTGAAGAGGGCAACGGGCGCGCCCGCGCCGCTGGCGCGGCAGGCGGGCAGGGCGACGAGGACGAGGGCGAGGGCGAGGTGGCGCATGGGCTCGTGGGGCCGTGGGACGGCGCCATGATCCCGGTCCGGGGCGTGGAGACAAGAACCGTACGCGCTGGCGTCGGCCCGGAGCGCCTGCCGTCCGTCAGACTCGGCTCCCCGCCTGCCCCGCGGGGAGCCCCCTGATCGGAGCCGAATCATGCTGGTGAGCCTCCTCCTGTGCCTGAGCCCGACCCTCGCCCCCTCCTGGCCGCCGCAGGAGCCGGCCGAGCTCGAGCCCGAGCGGCTAGAGGGCCTGATCGAGGCCCTGGCGAAGGCGATCGAGGACCGCTACGTCTTCGCCGACGTCGGCCACGCGATCGCCGAGAAGCTGCGCGAGCGCATGTTCGACGGTGCCTACGAGGGGGTCACGCTGGAGGCCATGGCCGCGCGCCTGACCCAGGACCTGCGCTCGGTGAACAACGACAAGCACCTGGCCGTGTCGGTGCGGCCACCGCGCAGGGCCGAGGCGGCGCCGGATCCGGCCAACCTCGAGCAGCAGTACCGGGACGACCTGCGCCGCCGCAACAACGGCTTCCGCAAGGTCGAGATCCTCGACGGCAACATCGGCTACCTCGAGCTGACGGGCTTCATCCCCATCGAGCACGGGCGCGAGACCGCCGCCGGCGCGATGGCGTTCCTCTCCAACGTGGACGCGCTGATCGTCGACCTGCGCCAGAACGGCGGCGGCGATCCCTCGATGATCCAGTTCCTCTCGACCTACCTGCTGGCCGAGAAGACGCACCTCAACTCCTTCGAGTGGCGCGGCCAGGACGGCATCGAGGAGTTCTGGACCCTCGACGAGGTGCCGGGCAAGCGCCTGGTCGACGTGCCGGTCTTCGTCCTGACGAGCTCCACCACCTTCTCCGCCGCCGAGGAGTTCACCTACAACCTGAAGAACCTCCAGCGCGCCACGATCGTCGGCCAGACCACCGGCGGCGGCGCCCACCCCGGCGGCACGCACGAGATCGGCGGCCTCCTGCACGTCTTCATCCCCCAGGGCCGCGCGATCAACCCGATCACGAAGACCAACTGGGAGGGCACGGGGATCGAGCCGCACGTCCAGGTCCCAGCCGAGCAGGCGCTGGACGCGGCGCGGCGCGAGGCCGCGAAGTCGATCGCCGAGCGCAAGGCCCGACAGGGCCAGCCGAAGCAAGGCTGACGCTCGTCGTTCGGGCTACCGCAGCACCGACTTCAGCGCCGCCAGCGTGACCAGGTGCTCTGCGGCGCTGCGCTCGGCCGCCGTGCCCGCGTGGGCCTCTGCCAGGGCGCGGATCCGGCCGGCAAGCTCGTCGGCCGCCGCGGCCGTGCCGACCGATCCGACGCCGCTCCACAGCTCGCGCAGGGCGCGCTGCGCCGCCAGGACGACGCCCGCATCCGCGCGGCCGGCGATCTCCGCCCGCACGGCCTGGGCGCGCCTCCGCGGCGCTCCGTCCACGAGCCCAACCTCCAGCTCGGCCGCGAGCTCGTCCGCGCGCAGGAAATCGCCGGCCGCGAGCGCGCTCTCGAGCAGCCCTGCGCGCCTCTCCACCAGGCGGTCCACGAAGCGCGCGAGCTCCGCGCCGTGCTCGGGCAGCTTCCCGGCCAGGCGCTGGGCCTCGGCGTACCGTCCCGCGCGCAGCGCCTCGCGCGCGGGCTTCGCCTCCGCCGGCCAGCGATGGGCCGGCCACGCCAGCCCGCCCTCGAGCAGGCGCTCGAGCGTCTCCAGCGGCAGCTCGTCCGGCTTCCCCTGCCAGGCGATCACCCCCGTGGCGTCGACCAGGACGGCGAAGGGCAGCGGCCGGAAGCCGAGCTCGATCTGCAGCCGTAGATCGGCGTCGCGCGCATGGGGGTAGCGCGCCCCGAAGCGCTCGAGCCACTGCGTCGCCGTGGCCGCGTCGTCGCCGGTCACGCCGAGCACGTTCAGGCCCTGCTCGCCGTAGGCCTCCGCCAGCTCGTTCAGGTGCGGCACGGCCCGCGCGCAGGGCGCACACCAGTGCGCGAAGAAGTCCACCAGCACGACCTGTCCGAGGAAGTCGTCGAGCGCGCGCGCCTCGGTGCCCGTGAAGCCGACCAGCTGCACGACCGGGAGCAGTCGCTCGTCCGTTCCAGGACCAGGGAGGAGCAGGGGCAGGAGCGCGAGCAACATCAGGGAGCAGGATAGTCGAGCCCGGTCGAGCGCTGCTCGCAGCGCAGCTGCCCGGCGATCATTTGCGGCCCGCGCGCAGCTCGTCGATCACTTCGCAGGTCTCCCGGCGCAGCCCGGAGCCCCGCGCGAGCGGATCGCCGAGGACCAGGTAGGCCTCCTCCGCCTCGAAGGCCGGCCAGGGCGGGAGCCCCTCGCGGTGAAATTCCTCACGAGCGGTTTCACGTGGGTCGGAAGGCGACCGGGCCCGCTGGGAGCAGGGGGCGCCCTGCTCAGCACCTTGAAAATCGAAAGGGTGATGTTCGATTTTCATGGTAGGCTGCTCACCGTGATCGCTCGCCCGGATTGCCTGGCGGCTATCCGCACGGCTCTGAAGCGCAGCCGCGTGGTCGCCCTGATCGGCCCGCGCCAGTCCGGCAAGACCACCCTGGCGCGTGAGATCGTGCCCGCGGATTCGCCGGCCTACTTCGATCTCGAGGATCCGCGCAGCCTGGCGCGGCTCGCGGAGCCGATGACGGCGCTCGAGCCGCTGCGCGGGACGGTCGTCATCGACGAGATCCAGCGCCGGCCGGAGCTCTTCCCGATCCTGCGCGTCCTGGCCGACCGGCGGCCATCTCGGGCGCGCTTCCTCGTCCTGGGCAGCGCCGGGCCGGAGCTCCTGCGCCAGTCCTCCGAGACGCTGGCCGGCCGACTCGAGACGATCACGCTGGGTGGGTTCTCCCTCGGCGAGGTCGGCGCGAAGAGCCTGCGCAAGCTCTGGCAGCGCGGTGGCTTCCCGCCGTCCTTCGTCGCGCGCTCGGAGGGGGCGAGCGCGAGCTGGCGCCAGCAGTTCCTGCAGACCTTCCTCGAGCGCGACGTCCCCCAGCTCGGCATCTCCGTGCCCGCCGCGAGCCTGCGGCGCTTCTGGACCATGCTGGCGCACTTCCACGGCGGCATCTGGAACGCCGCCGAGGCGGCGCGCTCGCTGGGGGTCTCCGAGCCGACCGCGCGCCGCTACCTCGACCTCCTCACGGGCCTCTTCATGGTCCGCCAGCTTCCCCCCTGGCACGAGAACCTGATGAAGCGCCAGGTGAAGGCGCCCAAGGTCTACGTGCGCGACAGCGGGCTACTCCACGCGCTGCTCGGGCTCGACTCGGAGCGCGACCTGCTCCACCACCCGAAGCTCGGGCTCTCGTGGGAGGGCTTCGCCATCGAGCAGGTGCTCGCCGTCGTG
>DASVAP010000343.1:0-14728 GCA_036376275.1 Planctomycetota bacterium
CTCGCCCCAGTGCACGGGCGCGCCGTCGCCGGCGGCGAGGGGCGCGGCGAGGAGGGCGGCGGCCGCGCTCCAGGCCAGGATCCGCGCACGCGCCCGGCCCTGCGATCGCTTCGGTTTCATCGGCGCTCCTCCAGCCAGCGCTGGAAGTGGCGCTGGAACGTGTCCTGGTCCATGCCGACCGCCTCCTGGAAGGCCTGCGTGCGCGCGAAGCCGTTGCCCAGGCGCTCGAGCAGCCGCGGCACCGCCGCGGGGCGGGCCTCGAGCAGGTACGTGGCCAGCGCGTAGGCGTGGAGCACCTCCTCGGTCGAGAGCTCGCTCGCGCTCTTCGAGACGAAGGGTCCCATCGGCGGCAGGCGCCCCTCCTGGCACAGGCGCAGGGCCTCGTCCATCCAGTTCGTCTCCGGGTCGATCAGGCGCTGGCGCAGGGCCAGGTCCGCGGCGGCGTCGAGCGACTTCGAGGGCTGGGCCAGCCAGGTCAGGCGCGTGCGCACCAGCGAGCGCGTCAGGAACAGGCCGAAGCCCTCGTAGGCGAAGCCACAGTCGACCTGGAGCTGGTAGGCACCGGAGATCCAGTAGCCGAGCACGAGGCGCACGATGCCGTCGATGCGGCGCTGCATGTCGCCGGTCCAGAAGGCGAAGTCGGCCGTGCCGGCGATGCCGGCGCCCTCCAGGGCCTGGTAGTAGGCGTGCTGCTCGGGGCGGATCGCGGGATGGTGCTCGAGGAACTTCGCCAGGTGCCCGGGGTCGGAGAGCAGGAAGATCGTGGTCTCGGGCGGAAGGTGGTGCTGCGAGGCCAGGGCCGTCTGGGCCAGGCGCTCGAGCGCGCCGACGGCCCGGGCGCACAGGGCGAGCTCCTCCGGGCTGGCCGTGCCGACCACGCGCAGGCGCGCCGTGGCCACGGCCTCGAGGTGCAGCGGGATCCTGCGCTCGCGCTCGTTCAGCGCCACCGGGGCCGCGGCCGGAGCCTCGGCCAGCGCGCGGGCCACGGCCTCGCGCAGCACGGCGCGCTGGGCGCGCGCCTGGACGGTCTCGGGCAGGACCCAGCCCTGCTCGCTCGCGACCTCGCCCAGCAGCTCGTGCAGGCGCGCGTCGTCGGGGGCGAAGCGCAGGGCCGCGCGGCCCACCCGCTCGCGCTCCGCGGGCCCCAGCCCGCCGGCCGCGAGCACCTCCGTCAGGCTCGTCACGTAGCCCGCCACCGCGGCCTGGAAGCGCGCCGGCTCCTCGCCCAGGGCCTCCTTGTCGAAGTCGCGGAAGGTCTTGGGCTTCTCGGGCGCCTTCCAGGCCCCGCCCTTCTCGCGCGTGAAGCCCAGGGCCTTGCGCGCCTCGGCGTGATCGGGCTCGAGCTCGAGCAGGAGCTCGCACACCGCCTTGCGGGCCAGGAAGAGGCGCTTCGCCTGGCACCAGTCGGCGTGGTCCTCGAGCGCACGCAGGAGCTCGGCGCGCGCCGTCGCCAGGCGCACCTCGAGCTCGTCCGCCCGCAGCGGAGCGACGAGCGCCAGCGCCACGAGCGCCGACGCGGCTCCGCGCCAGGGGACGGGGACTCCGCCGCTGCCAGCCTCTCCCATGCCTGCCTGCCGCCTTCCGTGATCCCCGCCTGCCGAGCGGGGGCCGGAGCAGCATAGCAGCGGGCCGCCGGCGGGTTTCGAGGAAGCGGCCGGGGAAAGCGCGGCGCGACCCGCGGGAGTCAGGGCCGCGGGCCGTCGGGCAGCACGAGCTGGTTGCGCTTCTCCCCCTCCGGCCCCTGCCCCTCGTCCCAGCGCAGCGGCGGGCGCAGCTCGGGCGGATAGAGCGACTCCATCGGCTCCCAGACCCGGTCGACGCGCGCGTCGAAGAGGTCGCCGATCAGGAGATCGGTCACCGTCCCGCGCAGCTCGGGGAAGGACTTGACGAACTGCCCGAAGCTGAAGCCCTGGTAGTACTCGCACACCAGGCGCCGCATGCGGTCCACGCCGCGGTTGAAGGCCTCGCCCCAGCGCCCGAGCTGGGCCGCCGAGGTGTCGCCGCGCGCCAGGCCGTCGGCCACGGCGTCGGCCGCCAGCTCGCCCGACTTCAGCGCCAGGAGCACGCCCGAGGAGTACAGCGGGTCGAGGAAGCCGAAGGCGTCCCCCACCAGGACCCAGCCGTCGCCGGCGACCTTCGTGGCGCGGTAGGAGTAGTCCTGGGTCGCGAAGAAGCCGGTCAGGCGCGTGCCCGGGGCCAGGCGCTCCTTCACGGCCGGGCAGGCGGCCACCTCCTCGGCGTAGGTCTCGGCGTGCGGGCCCCGTTCCTTGAAGAGCTCGTCGAAGGGCTTGACCACGCCCACGCTGACGCGGTCGTCGTGCAGCGGGATGTACCAGAACCAGCCGCGCCGGTCGGGCGTCTGGATCACCATCGTCGCGCCCTCGTCGCGGCCGGTGTCGCGGTAGGCGCCGCGCCAGTAGGTCCAGATCGCGCCCTTGTCGAGCAGCGGATCCCACAGGCGCAGGCCGAGCCGGTTCATGAGCAGGCCCGACTGGCCGCTGGCGTCGACCACGACCCGCGCGCGCACCTCGCGCAGCGCGCCGTCCTCCTCCTGGAGGCGCACGCCGACCGCGCGCTCGCCCTCGAACAGGACGTCGCGCACGCGCACGCCCTCGCGCGCGTCGACGCCGTGCTCGCGCGCGTTCACCAGCATCATCTGGTCGAACTCGCTGCGCACGACCTGCCAGGTCTGCGAGCACTCGTGGGGCTTGTTGTCCCAGAAGTAGAAGGGGGCGGACTGCTTGCCGCTGGCGTTGACGAACTGGACGCTGTGCTTCTTGACGAAGTTGCTGGCCTTCATCCTGGGCAGCATCCCCAGCCGCTCGAGCACCCAGTAGGTCTCGGGGATCAGCGACTCGCCGATGTGGAAGCGCGGGAAGCGCTCGCGCTCGAAGAGCTGCACGCGCAGGCCGCGCTGGGCCAGCAGGGTGGCGGTGGTCGAGCCGGCCGGCCCGCCGCCGACCACGATCACGTCGGGGTCGGAAGGAGTTTCGTGGGGGGCGACGCGCATGGCACCCCGAATCTAGCCCGGGCCGCGCGCGCCGCCGCGCGCGAAACGAACGAATGCGGGATTCGTGAGCGACGCGGCCCGCCCGCGCGCCTCGCCCGAGGTTGGCTCATGCCGGCTCGGGCGTAGGGACGAAGAGAACGCCCACTCGCTGCTCCCCGGCACCGAGCGCCCCCCCGGGTGTCCCCCCCGCACCACTCCCTGCCCCCCTCCCCGCCGGTCGGCGGGGCGGAACGCGCGCGCATGGCGCACGCGTGCAGGGCCCGGCGTCTCGTGGTCCTGCTCGCGTTCCTGTGCGCCGCGCCGGCGGCCGGCGACACGCGCGCGAAGACCGCCGGCAGCGAGGCCGGCGCAGCGGATCCCGTCAGCCGGGAAGTCGGGTCCGAGCACCGCGAGTACCAGATCAAGGCCGCCTTCCTGCTGAACTTCATCCGCTACACGACCTGGCCGCCGGAGGCCTTCGCGAACCCGAAGGCCCCGATCGAGGTCACGGTCGTCGGGCGCGACCCCTTCGGGCCGATCCTGGAGGAGACCTTCGCGGGCGAGACGATCGAAGGGCGCCGCATCGTCGTGCGGCGCGAGCGCGGCCTGCCGGAGGCGCTCACCGGTCACGTCGTGTTCTCGGCCGACCTGGAGCACGTCGGCCGGGCCGAGCTGCTGCGGGCCTGCCGCCGGCGCCCGATGCTGCTGGTGGGCGAGAGCCCGGACTTCGCGGCCGAGGGCGCCTGCGTCAACTTCTACCTGGCCGACAAGAAGACCCGCTTCGAGATCAACACCGACAGCCTGGCCGAGGCCAAGCTCGTGATCTCGCCCGCGGTGCTGAAGCTGGCGCGCATCGTCAAGGGCCGCCGGGAGGAGTCGCGGTGAAGCGCCTGCGCGCCTCCTCGATCCGCACCAAGGTCACGCTGGTGATCGTGCTGACCTGCGCGCTGCTCCTGGTGGGCACGCTCACGCTGGTGGTGCGCTCGCACTGGGAGGGCGCGCGCTCGCAGCACTTCGAGTCGATCCGCGCCGCGGCCGGCACGGTCGGGTCCTCGCTGGCCCCGGCGCTCGAGTTCGACAACTCCGACTACGCGCGCGAGGCCCTGGAGGGCCTGGAGCTGGTCGAGAGCGTGCTCTCCGGCAGCGTCTACACCCTGGAGGGCCGGCCCTTCGCGCACTGGAGCCGCAAGGGCGCGGCCCTGCCGCTGGCGGTGCACGGCCCGCTCGAGAGCGGCGAGCGCCTGCTCGCCCCGAACCTGGTCCTGACGCGCCCGATCTCCGCACGGGGGCGCGAGGTCGGCTGGATCCGCGTCGTCGCCAGCCTGGAGGGCCTGCAGAAGGCGGTGCTGGAGAGCGCCGCGCGCGTGGCCCTGCTCGGGGCCCTGGGCATCGCCGTGGCCGGAGCCCTGGCGATCGGGCTGGGGCGCTGGATCGCGCGGCCGCTGCTCGACCTGGCGCGCACCGCCGCGCGCGTCGAGCACAGCCAGGACTTCTCGCTGCGCGCGGCGCCGCGCTCGGAGGACGAGCTGGGCGTGCTGGTGGGCGCCTTCAACCACATGCTCGAGCGCATCCAGGCGCGCGACCGCGAGCTGGCCGAGCACCGCGAGCAGCTCGAGAACCAGGTGCGCGAGCGCACCAAGGACCTCGTGGCGACCAACGAGGAGCTGCGCGTGGCCATGGAGCGCGCCGAGGCCGCCGCGCGCGCCAAGGCCAGCTTCCTGGCCAACATGAGCCACGAGATCCGCACGCCCATGAATGGCGTGATCGGGATGACCGGGCTGCTGCTGATGACCGAGATGGACGCCGAGCAGCAGCGCATGCTCGAGACCGTGCGCACCTGCGGCGACCAGCTGCTGGCGCTGATCAACGATGTCCTGGACTTCTCCAAGCACGAGGCCGGCAGGCTCGAGTTCGAGGAGCTCGACTTCAACCTGCGCGCGCTGATCGAGGACCTGGGCGACATCCTGGCGCCGCGCTACCAGGAGAAGGGCATCGAGCTGGTGACCCTGTTCCACTCGGGCGTCCCGGCGCTGCTGCGCTCGGATCCGGCGCGCGTGCACCAGATCCTGACCAACCTGCTGGGCAACGCGCTGAAGTTCACGCACGAGGGCGGCGTGCGCCTGGACGTCAAGGTCCTGCGCGAGGACGAGCACGAGGTCGAGCTCTCGCTGACCGTTTCCGACACCGGCATCGGCATCGCGCCCGAGCACCAGCAGGCGATCTTCGAGCCCTTCACGCAGGCCGACTCCTCGACCACGCGTCGCTACGGCGGCACGGGCCTGGGCCTGGCCATCACCGCGCAGCTCGTGGCGGGCATGGGCGGGCGCATCGCGCTCGAGAGCCAGCTCGGCGTGGGCAGCACCTTCACCGTGACCCTGCCCTTCAAGAAGCAGGAGGGCGCGGCCGAGGGGCGCGTGGTGCCGCGCGAGCTCGAGGGTCTGCGCGTGGTCGTGGTCGACGACAGCTCGATGAACCGCGAGATCCTGGCGCGGCAGCTCAGGACCTGGGGCTGCTCGGTCGTGTCCTTCGCCGACCCGCGCGAGAGCCTGAGCGCCCTGGCGGACATGCACGCAGCCGCGGAGAGGCCGGGGCTCGTGCTGCTCGACTACCAGATGCCGGGCCTGGACGGGATCGAGCTGTGCAAGGCGCTGCGCGCGCTGCCGCACCTCGCCGAGGTGCCGATCCTGATCCTGACCTCGGTCGGCTTCCTGCAACGCCGGAGCCTGCTGGTCGAGGCCGGCGCCTCGGGCCAGCTCACCAAGCCGGTCAAGCAGTCGCAGCTGCACGCCAGCCTGCTGGCGCTGCTCGGCCACGACCAGAGCGCCAGGAAGGACGCGGCCACGCTGCTGAACGACTTCTCGGTGGCCGACGCGGGCAACGAGAAGCGCCGCATCCTGATCGTCGAGGACAACGCCGTGAACCAGCGCGTGGCCGTGGCGCTGCTGGCGCGCGCGGGCTACGCGACCGAGGTCGCCTTCAACGGCCGCGAGGCCCTGGCGGCCATCGCGCGCATCCCCTTCGACCTCGTGCTGATGGACTGCCAGATGCCGGTCATGGACGGCCTGGAGGCCACGCGCCAGCTGCGCCAGCGCGAGACCCGCACGGGCGAGCACCTGCCGGTGATCGCCATGACCGCCAACGCCATGGAGGGCGACCGCGAGCGGTGCCTGGCGGCCGGCATGGACGACTACGTCGCCAAGCCGATCCTGGGCAAGGAGCTGTACGCCAAGGTCGCGCACTGGCTCGAGGCCGGGCGCGCCAGTTCGAGGAGGGCCGGATGAGGACCGCGATGAAGGCACGACACACCCCTGGGTCCGCACGCGCGCGCGTGGCCGGGCTCCGAACCCTGATGCTCTTCCTGCTGACGGCCAGCGTCCAGGCGGCGGGCGGGGAGCTCGACGACCAGGACCTGAAGAACCTCAGCATCGAGCAGCTCATGGAGCTCGAGGTCACGATCGCCACGCGCTCGGAGCAGGCGCTCTCCGACGTTCCGGGAGCCGTCTACGTCCTGACGGGCGACGAGATCCGCCGCGCCGGGCACACCTCGATCCCCGAGGCCCTGCGCATGGTGCCGGGCTTCTACGTCTCGCACTGGTTCTCCCAGGCCTGGGACGTGACCGCGCGCGGCTTCGGGCCGGGCCTGTCGCTGACCAGCTCGGCCTTCCTGAACCAGCTCATCGTGATGGTCGACGGCGTGGTGGTGTACACGCCGCTCTTCGCCGGCACCTGGTGGGACATCCAGGACTTCGACATGTCCCAGGTCGACCGCATCGAGGTCATGCGCGGGCCGGGTGGAGCCCTGTGGGGCACCAACGCGACCCACGGCGTCGTGCACGTGATCACCAAGAAGGCCGCGGACACCCAGGGCGTGCGCATCTCGGGGCGGGTCGGCGAGAACGACTCGCACACCAGCGCGCGCTACGGCGGCCGCATCGGCGAGATCGGCCACTGGCGCGTGTGGGCCAAGGGCGCCTGGTACGACGGGCTCGAGGACGCCTTCCTCGACTTCGACACCGACTGGCGCTCGAAGAGCGCCGGATTCCGCACGGACTGGGTGCAGTCCGGACGCGACGTGACGGTCTGGTCGCGCTTCTACGACAACACGAACCACGCCTACGGCTTCGACGCCGTCAACGGCACGATCCCGATCCACGACCACAAGCGCGGCTACCAGCTCTTCGCCTCGGTCGCCAACCCGGAGGCGAGCTCGCTGCTGCAGGCCTGGTTCTCGGCCGACCTGCAGGACCAGCCGACCTTCGTGGACATCTCGATCCACACCCTGGACCTCGAGTACAGCCGCGAGCTCCGGCTCGGCGCCCACAACCGCCTCAAGCTCGGCGGCGGCTACCGCCGGATCTACAGCGACCTCTCGGGCGACGACCCGACCTTCGAGGACTTCGACCCCGAGCACGTGACCCAGGACATCCTGCGCGCCTACGCGATCGACCGCATCGCGCTGCCGGGGCTCGACTCCGAGCTGCTGCTGGGCTTCACCGTCGAGGACAACGAGTTCACGGACCTGGAGGTCCAGCCGACCGTGCGCTGGACCTGGACCGGGATCGAGGACCTCTCGGCCTGGGCCGCGATCTCGCGCGCGGTGCGCACGCCCTCGCTGGAGGAGCGCACGCTCTCCGACGGCAGCGTCTTCATCGGCAACGACGACTTCGAGTCCGAGGAGCTGTGGGCCTACGAGGCCGGCCTGCGCACGCTGCTCTCGCCGCGCGCCTCGCTGGACGTGGCGCTCTTCTACAACGACTACGACGAGCTGCACTTCCGCCAGGACACGGGCACCGGCCAGGAGCTCCTGGTCAACGGGGCCGAGGGCGAGTCGTGGGGCGCCGAGGTGGCCCTCGACCTGCGCCCGACCGAGCGCTGGACCGTGCGCAGCGGCTACGCCTTCGCGCGCGGCCAGTACGAGAGCAAGGCCGACGGCTCGCGCCTCGGGACCGACGAGTACTACCCCGAGCAGCAGTTCAACCTGCGCTCCTACTACGACCTCGGCTCGAACTGGGAGGCCGACGCGGCCGTCTACGTGGTCGAGGGCATGGGCTCCAACTTCGACATCGCCCAGTACTGGCGCGTCGACCTGCGCCTGGGCTGGCGCCCGAGCCCGGCCTTCGACCTCTATGTCGGCGTGCAGTCCGCCAACGACGAGGAGCACAGCGAGTTCGACGAGTTCAACCGGATCCCGCGCGCGCTCTACGCGGGCCTGAACTGGACCCCGGGCGCGACGGCGAAGCCCGAGTAGGGCGCGCTGGGGCTCACACCAGGGCCGCGCCCTCGGCCAGCCCCAGGTAGTGGGCGCGCAGGTCCGCGTCGGCGCGCACCAGCGCGCGCGCGGCCTCGACCAGCGCCAGGTCGAGCTCCTCGTCCCCCAGGCCCTCCAGGTTCTCGCCCGCCTGGCGCAGGCCCGCCAGGTCCCCCATCCCGCGCCGGCGCAGGTCCTCCTCGGCGATCACGAAGCCGTCGTTGCAGTCCGCCAGGAGCTCGAGGCGCGCGTCCGGCAGGCGCTCGGCCAGCAGGAAGCACCAGGCCGGGCGGTGCGAGCGCCCCACGCGCCCGCGCAGCTGGTGCAGCTGCGCGAGCCCGAAGTGCGGCGCGCCCTCGATCACCATCACGCTCGCCTCGGGCACGTCCACGCCGACCTCGACCATCGAGGTCGCCACCAGGATCGCGTCGGCACCACGCCGGAAGCGCTCGATCGCCGCGGCGCGCCGGGCAGGCGGCAGCTTGCCGTGCAGGAGGCCGAGCCCGGGGCCCGCCAGGGGCCCGGCGGCGAGCGCGGCGTGCACGCGCTCGGCGGCGGCGCGCTCGGCGCGGCGCGCGGCGGCCTCGTCGAGGGGTTCGTCGGAAGCCTCGTCGAGGGGCTCGTCGACGATGCGGGGGCAGACCCAGAAGACGCGCTCGCCGGCGCGCGCGCGCTCCAGCACGAAGGCCTCGACCTCCGCACGGCCCGCGGGCCCGATCACGCGCGTGACCAGCGGGCCGCGTCCCTGCGGGCGCTCGGCGAGACGGCTCGTCTCCAGGTCGCCGTAGTAGCACAGCGCCAGCGTGCGCGGGATCGGCGTGGCCGTCAGGAGCAGCGCGTGCGTCTCGGCGCCCTTCTCGAGCAGGGCCTGCTTCTGGGCCACGCCGAAGCGCTGCTGCTCGTCGATCACCACCAGGTCCAGGCGCGCGAAGCGCACGGCCTCGCCCAGCAGCGCGTGCGTGCCGATGGCCAGCGGCGCACGCCCCTCGGCCAGCGCCGCCAGGGCCGCGCGGCGCGCGGCGGCGCGCTGCGTGCCGGTCACGAGCACGCTCGTGAGCCCGAGCCGCGCGCAGGCCTCGGCCAGGCCCAGGTGGTGCTGCTCCGCCAGCACCTCGGTCGGCGCGAGCAGCGCCGCCTGCCCGCCGGCGCGCGCCACGGCCGCGCAGGCGAGCAGCGCCACGATCGTCTTGCCCGCGCCCACGTCGCCCTGCAGGAGGCGCCGCATCGGCTGGGCACGCGCCAGGTCCGCCAGGATCTCGGCCAGCACGCGCTCCTGGCCGGCGGTGAGCGCGAAGGGCACGCGCGCGCACAGCTCGGCGCGCTCCTCCGGGGCCAGCACCACGGCCCGCGCGCGCCGCGTGGCCGCCGCCTCGCGCGCGGCCGCCAGGCGCGCCTGCAGCGCGAGCAGCCGCTCGAAGGCCAGGCGCCGGCGCGCCTCGCGGAAGGCCGCGCGCGTCGCCGGACGGTGCAGGTTCCGCACCGCCTCCGGCAGCGGCACGAGCGCGAGCGCCGCCAGGACCGGCGCCGGCAACGGCTCCCCGAGCTCGGCCCCGTGCGCCTCCAGGGCGCCCGCGATCAGCCGACGCAGGAGCTCCGGGCGCAGGCCCGCGGTCGCGGGGTAGACCGGCACGAGCCCCGCTGCGCGCTCCGGCGCGGGCGGCACCACGAGGCGTGGCGCGAGCAGCGCCGGGCCCTGCTGGGTCCGGCCCACGCGCCCGACGAGCTCGACCGGCGTCCCGGCCGTCGCCAGCGCGCGCAGGCGCTCGAAGAGCCAGGGCTGGTTGAAGAACAGGACGCGCAGCAGGCCGCTCGCGTCGACCAGATCGAGCGACAGCACCGTCCGGCGCCGTCCGGCGCGGAAGAGGCGCAACCCGCGCAGGGTGCCGACCAGGGCGACCTCCAGGCCCTCGCGCGCGACCGCCTCGCGCGCCAGCGTGCGCCCGGCGCTCTCCTCGAGCCGGTGCGGCACGAGGTGCAGCAGCGCGCGCAGGCTGGTCACGCCCAGCCGCGCCAGGGCCGCGGCCCGCGCCGGACCGACGCCGGGCAGCGAGGCGGGACTGCGAGCGAGCGCTGCGCCGCCCTCGCCGCCCTCGGCGCGCGCCGCGCTCACCGCGCGAAGAAGCGCGCCAGCACCGGCGCCAGCTCCGGCCGCCGCAGCGAGAAGCCGCGGTCCCCGGCGCCGTCCGGCTCCGGGTCGATCGGCCAGTTCCACAGGAAGAACCCGCGCAGCGTGTCCGCGTTCTCGAGGTCCGCCGCCAGGGCGTCGGCGAGGAAGCCGAGGTAGCGCGCCTGCGCGGCCGGATCCGCGGGCCCGCGCGGGACGTGCGGCAGGGCCCACGAGTCGCGCCGGGCCGGGAAGCCGGTCTGCAGCAGGAGCAGCGGCTTGTTCGCGCGCACCGCCAGGTCGAGGGCCTGCTGGAGCTCGAAGCGCAGCGTGCGCGCCAGGAGCTCGTCGTCGGGCGCCGCGTGCGCGCCCGCCACGCCCGGGAAGAAGTGCAGGCCGACGTGCCCGAGGTTCGGCGTGAAGAGCGCCTCGCCGCTCGGATCGCCCAGGCTCGCGCCGTAGGTCAGGCTGCCGCGGAAGGCGGCCTGCAGGCGCAGGACGATGCTCTTCCAGGTCTGCGCGCGCTGCTCGAGCTGCTGCTCCGTGGGCGTCTCGTCCTCGAAGTGACCGGCCGGCGTCGTGGCGAGGTTCGCGCCGAAGGAATAGACCTCGGCCCCCATCAGCTCCGCCAGCAGCGCATAGTGCAGCGCCACGCGCTCGTAGCGGCCCCAGAACTCGCCGCGCTCGGCCGGCGAGGCCCAGGGCAGGACGTCGGCCCAGGCGCCGTGCGGGCGCGCGAGCACCTCGAGCGCCAGGGCCACGCGCAGGCCGTGCGCGCGCGCCGCCGCGCCGGCGCTGAGCAGCGCCAGGTCCGTGGCGCTGCCGTGGGCCGTGCGCGGGCGTGCGCCGGCGGCGACGGGTGCCGGATCCTCGGCCGAGGCCAGCACCGTGAGCGACACGGCGTCGGGTGCTGGGACGAGGCGCGCGGCCTCCAGCAGGGCCTCGCCGACCCAGCTCGAGGAGTAGCGCACGCGCTCGCTCTCGATCAGCGCCAGGCCGCGCAGGAAGGGCGCCCCGCGCCCGCCGGCACGCTCGCGGCGCGCGCCCATGCCGCCCTCGGCCGCGCTCCGCGCCGCGCGCCCGTAGGCGATCGAGAGGCGCCGCTCGTCGACGCGCGCGCCCTTCCAGAGGGCGCGGAGGGCGCCGGGGCTGGCGCCCTCGACCGTCTGCAGGAAGAGCATCGCGCGCGCGGGCCGCAGCGCCAGGTCGTCGATCGTCGCGCCGGCCCCGTCGGGCAGGATCTCGGGCACGAGCGGCAGGTTGCGACCCGCCGCCAGGTGCGCGAGCCAGCGCTCGAGCGGCCAGCCGAGGAAGCTGCCGGCCGCCGCCAGGGGCTGGCCCTCGGCGATCCACTCCGGCACCGGCACGCCGGCCAGCTCGCGCGCCAGCACCTGGGCCGCGCCGGCCCCGGAGTCGTGCGGCATGCCGGGGGCGAAGAGCACGTGGGCGCGCGGCGCGACGCGGCTCGTGACGAAGGCCGCGCCCGTGCCCAGGCACTCCTCCATGTCCTCCAGGTGCTCGTACAGGTACAGCTCGAGCGCCGGCGCCTGGTTGCTCCTGACCCCGAACCAGCCGAGCGTCTGCTTGCTGGCCCGCAGGACCGCCACGGTGTAGGCCTGCAGGTGCTCGCGGGGCAGCGTGCGGCGCAGGACCAGGCGCACTTTCTCGACCTCGAAGCTCTCGCCGCTCGCGAAGTAGCGCTCGCGCCGCGCCTGGTAGTCCTGCAGCTCCGCCTCGCGCGGGGTGCCGTCGAGCTCGAGCGGACCGGCCAGCGCCAGGTCGCCGTCGGCCCACACCGTGAGCTCGGGACGCGAGAGGCGCGGCAGCTCGTCGAGGTAGACGGCCAGGCGCTCGAGGTCGTTGCCCAGCAGGACGACCAGCGGCCGCCCGGGCTGCGCCGGGTCCGCGAACACCGCGCGCAGGGCGTCGCCGGCCCCGCGGTACTCGCGCCCGAGCAGGCAGAAGCCCGCCTCCATCGGCTCGAGCCCGAGGGGCCGCAGGAGCTCCAGCAGCTCGGCGTCCCAGGCGGGGCCGACCAGGACGCGCACCGCGCGCGGGTCGCGGTCGTCCGGGTCGAGCGAGACCGCGCGCAGCGCGCCGAGCTCGTCCGCCAGGGCCTGGGCCGCGAGCGTGCAGGACCCGTAGGGCACGCGGAAGTCGACGCGGGGCGCCGCGGACCAGCCGCGAAAGAGCTCCCAGCTCTCGCCGTTCGGCGCCTGCGTGGCCAGTGCCGGCGCGGGCAGCGCCAGCGCGACCAGGAGGAGGGAGCGCGCGAGCCGCCTCATTCCAGCGCCTTCCCGCGCTGCAGCACGAGCAGCTTGGCGTACTTCAGGCGCACGTAGTGGGCCGCGAGCTGGGCCAGGACCAGGCCCTGCGTGCCCAGCAGGAAGCCGCGCTTCAGCAGGTAGAAGCGCGCGAAGCGCACCCACGGGCGCAGCGTCAGGTCGAGCCAGCCGGCGCGCCGGCCGCGGGCGAGCATCCCGCGCGCCATGATCGTCGTGTACTGGTCGATCGTCGCCAGGTGCTCGGCCAGGGTGCGGTAGGGGTGGTGCTCGAGGTCGCCGGAGAGCTCGCCCACGCTCGCGCCCGCCGCCAGCTCGACGCGGTCGTGCGGGTCGTGCCCGCCCCAGCGCCCGCGGCGGCGATCGAAGAGGCGCAGCTGGCGGTCCGGGTACCAGGTCCCGTGCCGCACCCAGGTGCCGAGGTAGTTCGTCAGGCGCGGGAAGCGCCAGCCGGCGTGCCCGGGGAAGCCGCGCGCGCGCAGGGCCTCGATCTCGGAGCGCAGCGCGGGCGTGATGCGCTCGTCGGCGTCGACGCAGAGGACCCACTCGTGGGTCGCGGCGCGGACGGCGAACTCCTTCTGGGCCACGTGGCCGGGCCAGTCGCGCTCGATCACGCGCGCGCCGCGCGCGGCGGCGAGCGCGCGCGTCTGGTCGGTGGAGTGCGAGTCCACCACCACGATCTCGTCGCAGAAGGCCACCGACGCGAGGCAGGCCGGCAGACGCTCCTCCTCGTCCATGGCGATGATGCAGCAGGAGAGCGGGGTCGTCACGCCGAGAGGACCTCGCGGTAGAGGCGCTCGTAGGCGCTGACCATCTGCTCGACCTCGAAGCCCTCGCGCACGCGCGCCGGCCCGTTGCCGGCCAGCTGCGCGCGCAGCGCCGGGTCGTCGCGCAGCCGCGCCAGGGCCGCCGCCAGGGGGGCGGGCTCGCCGGGCGGCACGAGGAGACCCGTGCGCCCCTCCACGACCGCCTCGGCCAGGCCGCCGACGCGGCTGGCGACGACCGCGCGCCCGGCGGCCATCGCCTCCAGCGCCGCCACGCCCAGGCCCTCGGCGCGCGAGGCCAGCACGAAGGCGTCGCAGGCCGCGAGCAGCTCGGCCTTGTCCGTGCGGGCCCCGAGGAAGCGCACGCGCCGGCCGAGGCTCGCGGCGCGCGCCTCGAGGGCCGCGCGCTCGGGGCCGTCGCCGGCCACCAGCAGCACGCTGGGCGTCGGGCTCGGCGGCAGGGCCGCCAGCGCGTCCACCAGGACGTCCACGCCCTTGCGCGGGACCAGCGCGCACAGGGTGAGCACGACGAAGTCCTCCGGCGCGAGCCCGAGCTCGGCGCGCACGTCCGCGCGCGCGCGCCGCGGGCGCAGGGCGGCCGGATCGACCGAGCTGGCGATCACCTGCGGCGCGCGCACACCGCCGAGCCGCAGGCACTCGGCCACCGCCGGCGAGATCGCCACCGTGCGGGCCAGCAGGCGTCCGTAGAGCAGGCGCGTGCGCGCCGAGCGCGCCACGGGCCGATCCTGGCGGCGCGTGCTGACGGCCGGCCGGCGCGCCCAGCGCGCCGCCCAGGCCCCCAGCCAGGTCGCGCGCCCGGTGTGCAGGTGCACGAGGTCCACGCGCGCGCCGGCCAGGGCGCGCCGCAGGCGCACGACGGCGGGGAGATCGAGGTCGCTGCGCATCGGCACGGCGTGCACCTCGAGACCCCGCGCGCGGCCCTCGCGCTCGCTGGCCGAGCCCGGCGGGGCGATCAGGACGTTGCGGTGCCCGCGCCGGCCGAGCCCCTCGATCAGGAGGAACACCTGGACCTCGCCCCCGGAGAAGGCCGGCTCGGCGTCCACGTGGGCGATCGACAGCGGGCGCTCGGGGCTCATCGGGCGTCGCGCGGGGGCGGCGGGGCGAGAGGATGCCATAGCGACGGGCCGACGGCACGCTCGGGGCGGGGCGGGGGCGGGAGCGCGACTCGAGTCGGCGGGAAGCGCTCGACGGGGCCCCGCTCGGGGGCGGGAGCCTCACCCGCGGTCCCCCGGCGCCGGGGCGGGCGAGGCCGAAGAGAAGCGAAGGGGCGCCGTGGACCGCCAGGGCGCCGTGCGCTCGCTTCGCGAGCGGTCCACGGCG
>DASVAP010000026.1:0-4063 GCA_036376275.1 Planctomycetota bacterium
CTGCGCCGCGACCTGGCCACCCTGGTCATCTGCGAGACCGCCGACGAGTCGCGCGCCCTCAACGACGTGCGCGGCCCCTGCGCGATCATCGCCGGCTCGGGCATGTGCAACGGCGGGCGCATCCTGCACCACCTGCGCCACAACCTCTGGCGGCCCTCGACCGACGTCGTGATCGTCGGCTTCCAGGCACGCGGCACCCTGGGCCGGGCGCTGGTCGGCGGCGCGAAGAACGTGCGCATCTTCGGCGAGAGCGTGACCGTGAAGGCGCGCATCCGCACCCTGGGCGGCTTCTCGGCCCACGCCGGACAGACGGAGCTGGTCGAGTGGGTCGCGCCGCTCGTGCGCTCCGGCGCGCGCGTGGCGCTGGTGCACGGCGAGGAGGAGAAGCGCGCGGCCCTGGCGGCGAAGCTGCGCGAGCGCACCGGGACACAGGCGTGGCTGCCGCAGCTCGGCGACCGCGTCACGCTCCTGAAGCGCGGCACGCCCCTCGCCTTCGCGCAGGCCTGAAGCCGGGACCGCCAGGCTCCAGCCCGGCCTCGCTCTCTGCTCCCCTACTTGCGCGCGTAGGCCTCGGCCCCGAGGAAGTGCAGCGACACGTAGGGCTCGTCGCCCACGACCCAGGAGTCGTGCGGCTTCGACGAGACGTGGAACAGCATGCCCGGCTCGAGCAGGACCACGCGCCCGTCGGCGAAGGCTGCCGTGGCGCGGCCGGAGAGGACGTACCCGAGGTGCTCGACGTCGCAAAAGGGTCTTCCGAGCTCCTGGCCGACGTCCACGGACCAGCGCCAGCCGGGCTGGTAGGTCGCGCGCCCGAAGGTCTGGCCACGGAGGCGCACGAGCTCGAAGCGGCCCCGCGGGAAGACGCGCGCCTCGTCCGGACGCTCGAAGCAGCGCAGGACGTGGTCGAGGGGCGGGGTGGGCATGGCGGGATCGTCGTGGATCATCGAGCGCCTCCGTTCCCTCGGCGGGCTGGCAAGCGGCGCCCGTCGAGGTTTCCATCCGTGGCCGGGGCCAGCGGACCCTCACGCGCTCCGCGGCCGCTCAGCTCGGAGACCGTGAAGAAACCGGAAGGCGCGCGAGGCTCGCGCGCTCGGCCGATCCAGAGCCCCCGCACCGGCGGATGCCTGCGGCATCCTTCGGTTCGGCGGCTCAACCGTTCAGCTCCTGGCCCGCGTCGCGCGCCGCGGCCAGCAGGATCGGATCACGGGAGAACGCCTCCTCACGCAGGCAGGCCTCGGTCAGCTTGATGCTGTGGGCACCGCCATTCGCGACGCAGGCCGCGATCAGCGCGGCGCGCTCGGCCGGCCGCGCGGCGACCTCCGCGCCGCGCGAGACCCCGTAGACGACGAAGAGACCCGCGGCCGCCTGCCAGGCGCGGCGCGTGGCCGCGCGCACCGTCTCCTCGTCGAGGTACGGGACGAGCAGGCGCAGCGCGCTCGGCGCGGTGATCGCGTGGGTGAAGGCGATGCGCCGCTCGGGATTGGCGAGGTAGAGGCGCGCGAAGGCCGAGGCCATCTCGCCCAGGGTGCGCGCGGGATCCTCGACGCCGACCCAGCCGGCCACCGGGTGGAACGAGGGCGTGTCCTGGAGCGCGCGCAGGCCCGTGACGATGTTGCCGCGCGGCGGCTCCTCGGCGGGACGGCGCAGCACCACGCGCGCGAGCGCGTCCGCGACGCTGCGCTCGGGGGCGAGGCTGCCGTCCCAGGGCAGCTCCTCGAAGTTGACGGCCCAGTAGGCGAGCCCGGTGGCCAGCTCGGCGCGGCGGACCGCGCTGTCGTGCGCCGCCAGGGCGCGCGCGGCGTGCCCGGTGCGGATCACGCCGTGCGTGGCGGCGCCGGCCAGGCCGGGCGTGAAGCGCGGCACCCAGCGACCCAGGACCGCGCGCCAGTCGTCCGCGGCGAGCTCGGCCAGGAACAGCTCGCGCCAGTCGGTGAAGTACGCGTGGTCGCCGAGGACCTCGCGCCAGCGCGCGGCGTCGATGCGGTTGCGCGGCCCCTCGTCCGGGTCGTAGGCCTCGAGGTGCTCGTCGAGCCAGGGCCCGATCGCGTCGGCGCGGCCGAGCGTCGCCAGGGCCTCGACCACCATCGGCACGTGGTTCGACCGGTGCACGTTCGAGTGCGGGTAGCGCGCCTGGATGCGCACGTAGGCGGCCTCGAGCGGCGCCGTCCCGTCCGCCGGCGCGCCCGCCTGCGCGCCGCGCGCCGCGTCCCCCACGGCCGCCCCGGCCGCCAGCGCCGCGCTCGAGGCCAGGAAGCGCCGGCGGGAGGACGTGGTCGGGTCGAGCTCGGTCATGCGCGCACCTCGGCCGCATTGTCGCGCGCACGCCGCGCGGACGGGTGAGGGGTGCCGAAACGCTTGGGTAAGGGCGGACGTAGCCGGAGCCATGCACGTCCGGCTCCTCGCGCCCGCCCTGGTCCTCGCCGCCTGTCGTGCGCCCGAGGAGAAGCCCGTCGCGGCGCCCTCCCCCGCCCCCGAGGTGGTGCACCTCGCGTGGCAGCCGGTCGACGAGGCCGAGGCCGCGCGGCTCGCGCCGCTCGTGCGCGAGGCCGTGGCGAGGGTCGAGGCCTTCTTCTGCGCGCCCTTCCCGCGTCCCTTCGCGCTCACGGTGCATCCCGACCGGGCCGCCTTCGACGCCTCGTTCCCGCCCGAGTGGGGCCTGGGCCGGACCGAGTGCTGGATGGTCGCCTCGGGCGTCGCCGACGGGGTGCAGCTCCTCAGCCCGCGCGCCTGGAGGGCCGAGGCCTGCGAGCACGATCCCGCCGACGAGGCGCACCTCCTGCGCCTGCTCGCGCACGAGCTCGTGCACGTCTACCACGGCCAGCACAACCCCTCGCCCGACTTCGTCGACGTGACGGGCATCGACTGGTTCGCGGAGGGGCTGGCGACCTTCGCCTCGGGACAGCTCGCGGACCCGCAGCTCGCGCCGGCACGCGAGGCGCTCACGACGGGCGCGGGCCCGGCGACGCTCGCACGCGCGTGGACGGGCAAGTACCGCTACGGCGTCAGCGGCTCGCTGGTCGCCTTCGTCGACGGCGAGATCGGACGCGCGCGCCTGCGCGAGTGCCTGGGCGCGACGTGCCCCGAGGAGCTGCTGCCGCTGGTGGGGCTGACCGAGGAGGAGCTCCTCGCCCGCTGGCGTGCCGCCGTGCTCGCCGACTGACCCCCCTGGTACCACCAGGCTCCTCCCCCCTCCTCCTCCCTCTTCTCCGCGTCCTCCGCGTCTTCGCTCCGCGTCTCCGCGCTCCTCCGACTCCGATCAAGAAGAAGAGGGCGCGGAGACGCGGAGCAAAGACGCGGAGGACGCGGAGACGGAGAAGAAAGGAGGCCAGACCGGAGCCTGGCGGTCCCGGAAGGGAAGCGGGCCGGCGCTACTCCAGCAGCGACAGCAGGCCCGCCGCGTCGCCGGCATCGAGACGCTCCAGGGCGGAGGCGAGGGTCTCGGCCTGCGCGAGGGTGCCGCCGAGCAGCGCGTGGCTGAAGTCGCCCAGCGCGACGCGCTGGCCCGCGAGCTCGGTGAAGCGCTCGACCGTCGGCACGCGCGGCGCCGCCGGGCCGGGGTTCAGGCCGAGCAGGAGCCGCCCGAGGTGCTCGCGGTCGGCCGTGAACACGATCTGGTCGCGCCCCAGGCACGCGCGCCGCAGGCGCGTCTCGCGCGCGACGTCGGCCAGCCCGAGGCGCGCGCCGCGCACCTTGGCCGGGTCCAGCGCCATCACGCGCTCGAAGCTATTGCCGGGGAAGTAGTCCAGGAGCTCCGGCCGCGCGGCCGGGCCGGTCCAGTCGATCAGCACCGGGCCCGAGAGGCGCCCGAGCAGCGTGCGGTAGACCTCGACGTACTCGTCCTCGCGCGCGCGCCGGCGCGAGAGCACGGCCAGCGGCAGGAGCAGCGGCACGCCGCCGGCCTCCTCGATCGCGACGGCCTGCTGGACCATGACCTCGAGCTGCTCGGAGACCGTGCCGGCGGTCGCCAGCGAGTCGGTCGAGGCGCCCGCGACGAAGCCGCGCGGCAGGTCGAGCTCGCCGGCGCGCCGCACGAGCTCCAGGAGCCCGTTCCAGCCGAGCGCGC
>DASVAP010000043.1:0-11649 GCA_036376275.1 Planctomycetota bacterium
GCGCGCTCCGGACCGCCTGGCGTCCTTCGAGAGCTCGACCGCACGGGCGCCAGCGGGCCGGACGAGCGGGTCACGGCCGAGGGCGGGGCCCCAGGGGGCGAGCCCGCTACCAGCGATACAGCGACGCCCCCCAGGTCAGCCCCGACCCGAAGGACGCCGACAGCACCAGCATCCCCGGCCGCAGCACGCCCTCGCGCACCGCCTCGGCCAGGCCGAGCGGGATGGTGGCCGCGGTCGTGTTGCCGAAGCGCTCGATCGTGCTGAAGACGCGTGCGCGCGGGACGCCCATCGCGTCGGCGTAGTCCTGGTTGATGCGCTGGTTCGACTGGTGGATCACGAAGAGGTCCACGTCGCCGGGGGCACAGCCGTTCTGGGCCAGGACCGCGCGCGAGACCTCGGGCATGCGCTCCATGCAGATGTCGTAGAGCTCGCGGCCCTTCATCTGCGGGTGCGACTCGGGCGCGCCGACGAGCTCGGGCGTCAGGTACTGGCGGTTCATCGTGCCCGGGTGCTGCCACAGGAGGTGCCCGAGCATCGAGCCGTCCGAGTGGAGCTGCGTCGAGCGCACGAAGGACTCGCGCGAGCGACCCGAGCCGTCCTTCACCTCGCAGGCCGAGAGCACCACCGCGCCCGCCCCGTCGCCGAACAGCACCGTCACGTTGCGCCCGCGCGGCGTCATGTCGAGCAGCTTCGACTGCAGCTCGGCCCCCACCACGAGCACGTGCTGGTACATCCCCGTGCGGATGTAGGCGTCCGCCATCTGCACGCCGTACAGGAAGCCGGTGCACTGCCCGCGCACGTCGAAGGCCGGGATGCCGGGCACGTCGAGCTTCTCCTGCAGGAAGCAGGCGGTGGCCGGCGCCGCCGCGTCGGGCGAGAGCGTGGCCACGATCAGGAGGTCGAGGGCCGATCTGGGCATGTCGGCGTGCGCCAGGGCCGCGCGCGCGGCGGCGGCGGCCAGGTCCGAGGTCGAGAGGCGCGGGTCGCGGTCGGCCCAGTAGCGCTGGCGGATGCCGGTCCGGCGCGCGATGGCCTCGGCCGAGATCTCCATGGGCCCCTCCAGCTCCTCGTTCGTGACGAGGTGCGGCGGCACGTAGCCGCCGACGCCGGCGATGCGGGTCCGCAGCATGGAAAGACGTTCTGTGGATCGGCCCGGGAGCCCTGGCAGCGCGGCGAAGGTGCGACCGTCCCCTGGAGGATACCCCACCGGCCGCTCGGGCTCGTCCTGTGCGTGTCCGGGAAGACCGCGCACCGGATCACGGTGCGGGCGGGCGCCCGCACGGAGAACCGGTGCGGTCACGCGGACGGCGAAATCAGGCGGCGATCTTGGATCGCCTATCGCGCGCCGATGCGTCTCTCGAGCAGCATCCCGACCAGGAAGATCGCCCCGCCGGCGAGCAGCGCGTAGCTCTCGTACTTCATCGACTTCAGGCCCTCGTCCTGGAACCCGAGCTGGATCGAGAGCACGAGCCCGACCAGGACGATCACCATGCCGAGGCCCTCGAGGCCCTTGGCCAGCAGCCAGAGGTAGCGCACGCGGGGTGTGAGGGTATGCGGGATGGCGGCGGGTGCAAAGAGGGGAGGGCGCGGAGACGCGGAGGGAAGACGCGGAGGGCGGGGAGGAAGATGAAGTGGAGGGGGGAGCTCGAGAAGGGGAGGCTCAGTCCGAGACGGAATCAGACCTCCAGGCCTCTCCTTCTGCTCCGCGTCCTCCGCGTCTTTCCTCCGCGTCTCCGCGCTCCTCCTCCTTCCTCCCCAGCACGCGCAGCGCCGCCGCCAGCAGCCGCTCCACCGTCAGCGTGCTCGTGTCCGCGTCGGGCCGGTAGGAGCCGTAGTCCGGCGCCGTCGAGGCCACCGCCTCGCCGCGCCCGTACAGCTCGATCTCGTGGGCCGGGGTCGGCGCGAAGAAGGCCAGGATCGGCACCTTCTGGGTCGTGGCGAGGTGCAGCGCCAGGGAATCGCTGGTCACGACCAGGTCGCAGCGCGCCAGCAGCGCCGCGAACTCGAGCAGCGTGTTGCGCGTGCCCGCGTCGACCCAGGCCAGGCCGGCCGCCGCCAGGCCGCGCCCGATGCGCGCGTTGCGCTCGCCCTCCTCGGGCCCGCCGCACAGGAGAAAGGTCGCGCGCCCGGCCAGGGCCCGCGCCAGGGCGGACGCCAGCTCGACCGTGCGCTCCTCGGAGAGGCGCTTCGACTCCCAGCGCCCGCCGGCGCCGGTGTTGAGCGCGATCACGCGCCCCCCCCGGGCATGGAGGTTCGTGCGCGCGGCGAAGCGCTGGGCGAAGGCGCGCGCCTCCGGCGGCAGCACGAGCTCCGGCTCGCCCATCTCGATCCCCAGCATGTCGGCGAAGATCCGCGGGTGGCTGCGCGTGTTCTCGAGCTTGCGCCGGTCGGCCTCGGCCTTGCCGTGCACCGAGAGGAGGCCCATGTCGAACCAGGGCGCCACGTCGCCCGTGTAGTGCCGCGCGCCGGCGGACAGGTAGGCCCCGGAGAGGCGCCCCGCCTCCGGCGGCCCGCCCAGGGCCGCGGCCAGGCGACACAGCGGCTCCTCGTCGTCGAAGGAGAGCACGCGCTCGAAGGGCGTGCGCGCGAGCTCGCGCTCGACGGCGGCGAGCTCCGCGGCGTCCTGCGGATCGACGCCCAGCGCGCGCGCGACCAGGCGGTGCCCGCGCACGAGCTCGAGCGCGCCGTGGGCCGTCAGCCAGGTCACGCGGAGGTCCGCGTACCGGCGCGCGAGCCCCGGCAGGATCGCGGTCGTGCGCACGACGTCCCCCAGGGCCCCGGTCTTGATCACGAGGAGCTGCACGGCGGGACGGTATCGGCCGGCGGCGGCGCGGACCAGAGCGCTGCGTGCGGGGGCGCACGAGCGCCTCGTTCGCGCGCCGGCGGGTGCGCTACGATGGGACGACGATGCCCCGAGCCCGCGGACGAACGGCACCCCTGCTCTGGCTCGGGCTGGCGGGGCTCGGCGGGTGCTCCGGGGGCGGTGCCGGCGGCGGCGAAGCGCTGCTCGCCGACGTGACCGTCGCGCTCGGCCTCCCGGCGGCGGACCCGTCCTGGCCCGACGGCACCTACTTCCTGCCGGAGATCACCCAGGCGGGCGCGGCGCTGCTCGACGCCGACGGCGACGGCCTGCTCGACCTCTTCCACGTGCGCATCCCGCCGCCGGGCTCGGGCGCGGCGGGCATCCAGAACCGCTTCTATCGCCGTCGGAGCGTGGCCGAGCCCTTCCAGGACGTCACGGCCGCCTCCGGCATGACGGGCGAGGCCTTCGGGCAGATGGCGGCGGTCGGCGACGTCGACAACGACGGCGACCTCGACCTCTTCGTCGGCAACTACGGGCCCGACTCGCTCCACTGGAACGACGGCGCGGGCCGCTTCACCGACGTCACCGCGCGTGCCGGCCTCGCCGAGGACGGCTGGACCGCGGCCGCCGCCTTCGGCGACGGCGACGCCGACGGCTGGCTCGACCTCTTCGTGGTGCACTACCAGCGCTTCGACGACGGCAAGGTCTGCACGGACGCGAGTGCCCGGCGCGAGTACTGCGGCCCGATCATCGGCATGCCGGACCAGTACTTCCGCAACGCCGGCGACGGCACCTTCACCGACGCGACCCAGGCGGCCGGGATCGTCCTGCCCCAGCGCGGCTCGCGCGCCACGGGCCTCGGGATCGTGTTCACGGACCTGACGCGCGACGGCAAGCCCGACGTGTTCGTGGCCAACGACGCGCAGGCGAACCAGCTGTGGGTCAACCAGGGCGACGGCACCTTCCTCGACCAGGGCATCCAGCGCGGCGTGGCCTTCAACCGCGAGGGCCAGACCGAGGCCAACATGGGGATCGCCGTGGGCGACGTGAACGGCGACCTGTTGCTCGACCTCTTCGTCACGCACCTGTGGGGTGAGAACAACCGTCTCTATCTGGGCACCGAGCGCCCCGTCTTCCGCGATTTCACGGTCGAGTCCGGCCTCGCGCGCCACGACCTCGAGCGCACCGGCTTCGGCACGGGCTTCTTCGACCTCGACCACGACGGCGACCAGGACGTGGCGGTCGTCAACGGCGGCGTGAAGCGCCGCCCGCCGCTCTCCGGCGCGCGTCCGGGCTTCTGGAGCGAGTACGCCGAGCCCAATCAGCTCTTCGAGAACCAGGGCGACGCGCGCTTCGTGCCGGCCGACGCGAAGGCCGGCCCCTTCGCGCGCGAGGTCGAGGTCAGCCGCGGCCTCGCCTTCGGGGACCTGGACGAGGACGGCGACCTCGACCTCGTCGTGACCAACGTCGACAACGGCCTGCGCGTCTACCGCAACGACGCGCCGCCGCCGGGCACGCACTGGCTGAAGGTGCGCGCCCTGACGCGCGGCCGCGACGCGCTCGGAGCCCAGGTCACGGTGCGCGCGGGCGAGCGCTCGTTCCTGGGCCTGGTCCTGGCGGCCTACAGCTACGGCTCGAGCTGCGACCTGCGCGCCCACTTCGGCCTCGGTGCCGCCGCGCGCGTGGACGGGATCGTCGTCCTGTGGCCCGACGGCCAGCGCGAGAGCTTCGCGGGCTGCGACGCCGACCAGGTCGTCACGCTGCGCCAGGGCGAGGGGCGCGCGCCGTGAGGAGCGCGGGCCGGTCGGTCGTGCTCGCGCTCGCGTTCCCCCTCGTGCTCGTCCCGCTCGCCCTGCCCGCCTGCGGCGGCGCGCCGCAAGCCCCCGCCGTGCCCGAGCTCACGCTGGCCGGCGTCGAGACCGAGGTCGCCGAGGCCCTGGGCGCCGCGCGCGCGGCCGTGATGGCCGCGCCGGACTCGCCCAAGGCCTGGAGCACGCTGGCCGACCTCTTCTTCGCGCACGACTTCAAGCCCGACGCCGCGCGCTGCTACGCGCGCGCCGGCGAGCTCGACCCGGCGAGCTACCTCTGGCCCTACCGCCAGGGCTGGTCGCTGCTGGCCGAGGACCCCGCCGCCGCCGCCGCCGCCTTCGAGCGCGCGCTGGTCTCGATCGAGACCTACGCCCCGGCCCACGTCGTCCTCGCGCGCGCCCTGGCACGCCTCGGCCAGAACGACGAGGCCCTGGCCCACTACGCGCGCGCCGCCGAGCTCGACCCGACCTCGGCCGAGCCCCACGCCGGCACGGGCCTGGTGCACCTCGCCATGGGCGACTACGCCGCCGCGCGCACCGCGCTGGAGGCCGCCCTGGCCCGCAACCCCGCCCACGTCGAGGCCCACGCCGCCCTGGCCCAGGCCTGCCTCGCCCTCGGCCAGGACAAGAAGGCCCAGCAGCACGCCGAGCGCGCCCGCACCCTGCCCCAGACGCGGCGCGAGGCGGACGCGTACGCGAATCCGAACGTCCCGCCGCTCGGCGCGCGCGCGCGCACGAGCCACGGACGCGAGCTCGAGCGCACGGGGCGCGTCGAGGATGCGCTGGCGCAGTACCGCGCCGCGCTGGCGAGCAACCCGGACTACTACCTGGCGCGTCGGTCCCTCGCGAACCTGCTGCTGGCGCGCGGCGAGAGGGAGGCGGCGCTGGAGCTCTTGCGCGAGGGCGTGCTCAGCAACCCGAGCTTCGAGCGGGTGCGGAAGGATTTGGAGCGGGTAGAGGGCGGGGCGAATAGCCTCGAGCGCGACGAGGACTGAGCCCGAACGACAATCCTCAGGGAACGACCACGACGATCCTCGCCAGCTCTCCAGCCGGCACCTCACAGCGTCCCTCGAGCACTTCCCCGGCGCTCGTCAGCAGTCGATAGCGGTAGGGCCCGCGCGGGAGCCGCTCGATGCGAAGCTCGCCGGCCGCGTTCGAGACGAGGCCGGTGGTCGAAGCGACCCGACCCTCCACGATCCACTGGGCAACGTCTGTCTCGAACTCCTGCGAGACGAGCTCCAGCGGTCGTCCGCCGAGGAAAGCTCCCTCGGGACTCACGAGGACCAAGGCCAGCGATCCGCGGCGGCGGACCTGCACGGGATGCGGCGGTGGGTCGAGGCGAGCTTCGACCTCGAAGGTCACGGGCCAGCACTCTGGATGAACCAGGGACACCGTGTACCGCCCCTCCCCCAGAGGTCCCGCGCGCACACACCCGGCGTCGTCCGAGTACCCGAGCAAGCTCCAGCGGGAGCCGATCGCGGAGACAAGGGCGCGTGCCTCGACACCGGGGATCGGCAGGGCTCCGTCGGCCACGACGAGCTGCAAGCCGGCCTCGCTACCCAGAACGAGCTCCGCGGCGTGCCCGGCTCCGTCGATCGGAGCGCCGAGCAGGCGTCCGAGGGACTCGTGCTCGAGGGAGACCAGGACCCTGCGCGCGGGAATCCCGGTGAAGAGACAGACGCCTTCGGGATCGGTCGTGCCCACGAGGTAGAGCGCGCTGGGCAGGCTGTCGCTCACTCGCACCAGGACTCCAGGCGCCGGATCGCCAGCTGGATCGACGACACGCAGGACGAACGGTTCTGCCTCAAGGTCGAGCCGGGCGAAGAGCTGGTCCCCACGAAGCTCGCTCAGCGTGGAGGCATTGACGCGCACCGGCCCCATGACGGCGACGCACACGCTGTCCGCGTCGATGCCATCGATGACGATGTCCTCCTCGAGCTGGAGGGGAAGGCCGAGCTCGGTGTGCACGCCCTCCCCGCTCACGTAGGAGACCGAGAGCCCGACGATGGAGGCCATTTCTGCCGAGTCGCCCGCGACCTCGACGACGAGCCGGCGGCGACCGGTCACACGGTGCTGGAAGCGCCACGGCTTCAGCGCCTCGAGGCCCAGGCGCAGGGACACCCAGGTGGCCTGCGGGCTACCCTCGATCTCGAGGAACCGGGTTCCCGCACTTGCGTCCGGGAAGCGCACGAGACCGCTGGCGTCGAACCTGCACCGAGGCAGCGGCGTATTGTCCGTGCCGACCGCGGAGAGACCCGTGAAGTCGAAGGGCCCGTCGGCCACAAGCCGGAGTTCGAGGGGGCGTGGGCGATCGATCACGATCCGGCCGAAGTCCACGGCTCCGTCGAGCGCGAACGCCCGAGCTTCGCGCGGGGCATACCCTTCTGCCTGCACTCGCACGGCGTTCTGACCGGCCACGAAGGCGTCGAGGTCGAAGCGTCCTTCCTGGTCGACGGCCCTGGAAGCGCCCCATGGTCCGAGAGCGCCTTCCGGCAGGACTGCGAGCGGCTGCACGCGCGCGGAGCGCACCGGTTCGCCGGTCTCCAGATCGACAACCTGACCGCCGCCCCGCAAGGGGCTGGCGAGCTCGATCACGATCGGAGTCGAGCACGGCACGCGCGCGTGGACCGGGCTCGAGAACGGTAGGGCCTCGCTGGCGGCCGAGACCGCGATTGCGGCCTCCGGAGCATCGTCGAACTCGAAGGAGCCGTCCTCGCGATCGCGGAACACGCGCCGTATCTGGGTGAAGCCCGAGCGCATCGGCTCCCATACGACGACCTCGAAGTCCCGGACAGGATCCCCGCGGTGGACGCACCGGCCCACGAGCCTGGCGGCCCGCACGAGGGTCACCGGGTGCGTGCGTGGTGACACCTCGGGAAAGGTCACCTCGGGAGCCCAGCGACCCGCGAATCCGGGAGCCGTCACCAGGGTCCGCACCACCACGCCCTCGGGGAAGCTCCAGTTGTCGATGTAGCCGTCGCGGTCGCCCCGCCTCCGCAGGACTCGATCCCTACCATCCTGCACCCAATGGGACGCCGCCTCCGCGTCAGGGATCCCCTGCCCCCCCTCGTCGATAACGTGCAGTGCGAGCGGGTGGCCGAGCTCCGGAGCGAGATCCACGACCACGTGCGCTCCCGGCCGAGGCGACGTGAACTCCCGGAAGCTCGGGAGGACGGGTGAACCCTCGAGGCTCACCGAGTAGTGCGTCGCACGGAGGAGCGGCAGTCGAACCGGTCCCCAGGGGCCGTCGGTCACGCTCCGGACGGACGCCACGCTGCGCATGCCATCGGGGCCATCCACCTCGATGCGGATCCGGCGCTCGCCCCGATAGTCGAGATGGCTCCAGTCCGGGAGCGACACCCGGCCTCCAACGGTGAAGCTCGCGCCAAGCGAGAGCTGCAGGGTGGCGCCCGGAACCCCACGCCACGGCACGGATACCGCGTCTCCCTGGGAAGCCACGATCACGACCTCGTCCGGGAATCGCCCCAGCTCCGCCGTTCCCGAGGCGTCCGTTTCGTAAGCGTCCTCGAACAGCCTGCGGGCTCGCTCCGGCGTTCGTCCATCTGCTCCGGCCGCCGACCGTGCTGCGGTCGTCCCGAAGACGCGCACCGTGGCCGCAGGCATCGGAACGCCCCCGGAATCGAGGACCGTCACGCGCAAGGGAGGCGCCGGGGACATCTGGATCAGAACGCTCGGCGAGTCCGTTCCGGTCCCTTCCACTAGGGTGCACGCAGCCACGAACCCCGGCGTCGAACCCCACGCAACGAGGCCGTGTGGACTGCTCTCGAGTGGCTCCATCTGGAATGCCCCGGCGTGGTCCGTGCGAATGTGGCGGCGCTCGCGGAGGAGCGGTCCCCAGTCATCCGTCTGCCACGCGGGCTCCCACTCGAGATCGTCCCGGGTCCATCCGATGAGCTGAACGCGCGCTCCCCCCACTGCAGCTCCGGTCGCATCGATCACACGACCTCGAATGCTCGAGGTGCCCGGAGGGCTCGCCTCACGCTCCAGGCCTCGAGCACTCGCTGCGGCTCCTCGAGAGATCTCCGGCGCCTGCGCCCCGCGAGAGCCCTGGGCGGGCGCGGTGGTCGACACCTGATCTCCCGCTCGAGCTGACCCGCCGGTCTGCGGGCCGCCACGCCACACGAAGAGCGCTGCCGCGGCCAGACACCCCAGGGCTCCCAGGACGACCAGGAGGAGCTTCTTCACCCTTCCCCTCCTAGAGATTCACCTTCTTCCACTGGTTCGGCGGATGCGAGTACGGTCCGCCCGAACGCTGCGCGTGGAGCTGGGAGCGCTCGTGCTCGATCCATGCGACGAGCACGACGAACAGCAGCAGGAGCCACCTTCGCTTCCTCATGACTCTTCCTCTTGCCCCAGGAGGGCGAAAGCGATCTGCCGGCCGACCTCCGGTAGTTCGTCGGAAATCTCGCGGATCTCGCTGGCCCGACGTGCATCGAGGGCCAGTCCTCCCGCAGCGTGCTTGCCCGCGAGCCACTCACGATGTTCGCCGATGCAGGCCGTCGTGCCCTCGCTTGGCAGCTCGGAGAGAAGGCCTGCGAACCGGCGAGCCTTCCCTCGGTCGCCCTCGAGAAGGCAGGTGGTGACGAGCCCGACCAGCGGTTCGGGCCGCGGCTCACCCGCTCTGTGAGCCTCGAGGTAGTGAGCATGACTCGCCGCGAGATCCCCATCCTCCAGGTGGCCGAAGGCGATGTTCTGCCACGCAACGGATCGATACCAGTCGGTGGGACGGTGCTCGACGATCTCCGCGAGCTCGCTGAAGCCCTCGGACCGCTTCCCGAGGAGGAAGCTCGCCAGGGCTAGCAGGTTCCTCGCAGAGTCCCTTGGAACGAGACGCAGGGAGGCGATGGCGAGGGCTCGTGCGTCGTTTCCGAGGGCCGCAGCAGGAATGGACGGCTCCAGCGCAGCCCTCGACTCGTCATCCAGGAGCCTCTGCCGAAGCAACCGATCCCGCTCCTGGCCCAGCTTCACGAGGGAGCGGATCTCGCCCCAGCCGGCGAAGGAGCCCCGGAAGGCTCCCGAGAGGGATCTGGGAGCACTCAAGTACAGCAGCTTGGCCCCCTCGAACAGCCATCGCCCCACCTCGTGCCGGTACTCGGCCACCAGGTGCCTCTCCGCCCGCGTCAAGAACGGCTCCCCCTCCGAGATCGGCGGCTCGTGCAGGCGGACGCGTGCATCGAGCCCTTGCGTCACCAGCTTCATCAGCTGCGAGCGTGGATCAGAGGAGATCTCGTGCAGCAGGGCGCGGAGCTCGGGATCGATGATCGGACCGCTCTTCATGGCTCGAGCTGCCATTCGGGGTCGGGGCGCCTGGATAGGTCGTGCAGGCCGAGGGCGCCGATCGCGCGCCAGCAGTCGCGCATCAGCTCGTCCTTGCTCCAGGTCCCCAGGGCCAGGGTCTCATCCACGCTGCGCTGCTCCAGGAAGAGCCAAAAAAACCCTTGGCGGGCGCTCAGGCGCAGGGTGTTGAACGCCAGCGAGGCTGCGCGAGTGTAGCGCGGATCGACCCACAGGGAGCGCAGGAAGGGGTAGCGGCGGTCCTCGGGGTCGCAGTCGAACGGGGCCTTGCGCTCCTCCTCGCGCTCCTCGTCGATCATTCGCTCGAGTACGTGGTCGGCCTGGCTCAGCAACCAGGCAATCCCGAGCGCAGGAGGCTCCGCCTCCGCGCCCGCGTAGGCCACGCGTGCCGTCAGGCGCTCGAAAATGCGGTCGGCATCGAACAGGAGGAAGGCTTCGCGCGCGCGACGTGAGCCCAGCTCGTAGAGCCGCAGCGGGTCGCCGTCCGCAAGCCGCGTCAGGATCTCCGAGGCCTCGCCGCGCAGGAGTCGCGGCAGGAGGTGGAGGCGGTCCTCGGCCCTCTCCTGCGTGGACGTCCGTTCCTCCGTCCCTCCCATGGTGGGATGATCCCGCCGTGGGTGGGGATCGGTCAAGGGGGGCAGCCGATCCTGTTCATGCCCGCTTGCGCGTGGCGGGGCGCTCGGTTCGGGGGGAGCGCGGGGCGGATCCGTCAGGCCCACGGGTCGAGCGCGACCTCGGCGAGATCGCGCGGGAGCTAGGATCCTGCGGCGTTGACATCCAAGGCGCGACACCGATCGTTTTGGCCCGAGCCTCGCCCGCGGGAGTGCCTTGCAACGTGGGCCGCACTCCTCGCGTGCTTGTCCTGTGGCGCGCCTCGTGCGGCACGCGAGGAGCCGACCCGGATCCACGTCGAGGCCCCGTCCACGCCTCTGCAGGCCCAGATCGAGGCCGCCGCGGAGTGGATCGTGCCCGAGCTCGAGACGCAGTTCGGCGTCCGGTGCGGCCCCCTGACGATCAAGGTAGATCTAAGCGATCCCGGGGAAAGCCGAGGTGGATCGACCTCCTCGTCGGGCATCACGCTCTTCCACAGGGCGCTCGCCTGGCTGCCCGGCGTCCTCGCTCACGAGCTGGCCCACTGGCTGCTCCACTGGCGGAAGGGCTCCTGGAACACGCTCCCGATCGTCATCGAGGAGGGGCTTGCCATGGTCGCCTTCCACAGGTTCAGCGCGACGGACCCGCCGTCGGCGAGCCTCGGCGACTGCGACATCGCCGGAGTGCTGAGGCTCACACACGAGGAGTACAACAAGCACCCGGACGTGCGGTCGGTCACCTCTTGCGGGGTCGCCATCGCCCAAGACCTCGGCCTGGAGCGCTTGCGCGAACTCTGCCGGCGCGCCCACCAGGACGGCCTGGAGACGTTGCCCGTGGACTGGGTGCTCGAGGCCCTCGCGAGCGCGGAGACGAAGGGTCTGAACGGCGAATAGCTGGCTCCGCGCCGTGACCTCGAGCAGCCTTCGCTCCGGCCGCTCCGAACGGCCACTCACCCCCCGCTGATCGCCGTCACGAGGTCGAGCACGTCGCCGGGCTGCACCTCGTCCTCGGCGGCGAGGCGGCGGCCGGCGCGCCAGACGGCGGGGACGAGGGTCGCGTGGTGGAAGAGCAGGGCGCGCGCGGGGGCGCTCGTGGCGGCGTCGGCGAGGACGGCGGCGACGGTGGCGGGGA
>DASVAP010000045.1:0-7413 GCA_036376275.1 Planctomycetota bacterium
GGCTGCTACGGCCACGGGCGCGAGACGAGCCCGACGCTCGACGCCCTGGCGGCCGCGGGCGTGCGCTTCGAGGACGTGACCGCGGCCGCGCCGTGGACCCTGCCCTCGCACGCGACCATGCTGACCGGGCTCTACCCGAGCCACCACGGGGTCAAGCACCACGAGACGCGCCTGGCCCGCTCCTTCGTCACGCTGGCCGAGGAGTTCCAGGCCGCCGGCTACCAGACCCTGGCGGTGGTGAACTCCCACAACCTGGGCGCGCCGCAGTTCCAGCTCGACCAGGGCTTCGACCACTTCCGCTGGATCGTCGAGACCGAGGACGACCCGCGCACGCTCAAGGTGCGCGTCTTCAACAGCGGCGACACGATCGTGGCCACGGCCAAGGAGCTCCTGCGCGGCCGCGACGAGGACGAGCCCTTCTTCCTGTTCCTGCACTTCTACGACGTGCACACCGACTTCACGCCGCGCCAGGAGTACAAGGAGCGCTTCGTCGGGCCCTACTCCGGGCGCCTGACGGGCACCACCAGCCAGCTCGCGCGCGTGCGCAACGGCGAGGAGACCCTGAACGAGGACGACCTGCGCTGGCTGCGCGAGATGTACGACGCCGAGATCCGCCAGCTCGACGACCTGCTGGGGCGCTTCCTCGGCTGGCTCGACGAGGAGGGGCTGCGCGACGAGACGCTGTTCGTCGTCACCTCCGACCACGGCGAGGAGTACCAGGAGCACGGCAGCGTCCTGCACGGCCGCACGCAGTACCAGGAGATCCTGCGCATCCCGCTGATCGTCTCCGGTCCGGGCATCCCGCCCGAGATGGTGGTGGCGACGCCGGTGCACGGGATCGACGTGACGCCCACGATCCTGGGCGTGATGGGCATTCCCACGAGCGTCCCGCGCGACGGGCTCGACCTCACGCCCCTGTGGAGCGGCGGGACCCTGCCGGAGCGCCTGTTCTTCGCCGAGGCCGACCACAACAACCGTGTCGACGGCGAGTTCGTGTACGACATCAAGAAGATGGTGCGCCGCGGCGACGACAAGCTGCTGCTCGACACCCACACGGGCGCGCTCGAGCTGTACGAGCTCGGCGCGGACGCCTTCGAGCAGCGCGACCTCGTCGGCGAGCGCCCGGAGCTCGTGCGCGAGCTGCAGGCGGCCCTGGAGCGCTTCCGCGCCGGCGCGATCGAGGGCGAGGCCGTGCCGCCGCCGACCGAGGAGGAGCTGCGGCGCCTCGAGGCCCTGGGCTACAACTGATGCGCCGCGCGCCCACTCGTCCCGCGCGCCTCGCGCTGCTCCTGGCGCTCCTCCTGGGCGCGGCCTGCGGTGGCGGCAGCGCGGCGGAGCGGCCGCGCAACGTGATCCTGATCTCGCTCGACACGCTGCGCCCCGACCACCTCGGCTGCTACGGCCACGCGCGCGACACGAGCCCGACCCTCGATGCCCTGGCGGCACGCGGCGTGCGCTTCGCCGACGCCAGCTCGGCCGCGCCCTGGACCCTGCCCGCGCACACCACGATGTTCACGGGGCTCTACCCGAGCCACCACGGCGTCAAGGACTACTCGCACCGTCTGCGCGACGAGGCCCTGACGCTGGCCGAGATCCTGCAGGCGCGCGGCTTCCAGACCTGGGCCGTGATCAACACCTGGAACCTGGCCGACCCGCGCTTCGGCGTGTTCCAGGGCTTCGCGCCCGAGGACCTGCACTACGTGCGCGAGACCGCGCCCGGCAAGCAGGGCGCGCAGGTCGTGCTCAACACGGGCCGCGAGGTCGTGCGCCTGGCGCGCGAGCGCCTGGAGCGGCGCGACCCGGCGCGGCCCTTCTTCCTCGTGGCGCACTTCTACGACGCGCACACCGACTTCACGCCCGATCCGGAGTACCGCGCGCGCTTCGTGTCGCCCTACTCGGGGCGCCTGGACGGCTCGACCGCCCAGCTCTACGCGCTGCGCGAGCACGGCCTGGTGCTGGCCGAGGACGACCTGCGCTTCCTGCGCGAGATGTACGACGCCGAGATCCGCCAGCTCGACGACCTGCTGGCCGGCTTCCTGGCCTACCTGGCGGAGGAGGGGCTCGACCAGGACACGCTGCTCGTCGTGACCTCCGACCACGGCGAGGAGTTCCAGGAGCACGGCGGGCTGCTGCACGGCCGCACGCAGTTCGAGGAGCTGCTGCGCGTGCCGCTGATCCTGGCCGGGCCCGGCGTCCCGGAGGGGCGCGTGGTCACGGCGCCGGTCTCGCTGGTCGACCTGATGCCGACGATCCTGGGGCGGCTCGGCCTCGAGGCCCCGGCGGGCCTCGACGGGCTCGACCTGGCGCCCGCCTGGGACGGCGCGCGCCTGCCGGAGCGCGTCCTGTTCGGCGAGGCGGACCACAACAACAAGGTCGACGGCCAGCCGGTGATCGACATCAAGCGCTCGGCGCGGCGCGGCCCCCACAAGCTGCACCTCGACCGGCACACCGGGACCTACGCGCTCTTCGACCTCGCGCGCGATCCCGGGGAGCAGCAGGACCTGCTGCCCGGCGCCGGAGCCGAGCTCGAGCCGCTGCGGGCGGCCCTGGAACGCTTCCTGGCCGGCGGCGTGGCCGGCGCGGAGAGCGGCCAGGCGCTCTCGGAGGAGGAGCTCGAGCTCCTGCGCAAGCTCGGCTACGCGGGCGAGGCCGACGAGGGCGGCAAGTAGCGGCCGGGACGGTAGCCTCTCGCGCGCGTGGACCCCGAGCCCGCTTCCGGCGCGCGCCGCACGACGGCGCTGCTCGCGCTCGCGCTGCTGGCGGCGCTCGCCGCGGTGTACGCGCGCACCGGCGGGCACGCCTTCCTGACCTACGACGACGGGCTCTACGTGACCGAGAACCCGCACGTCCTGGGCGGGCTCTCCTGGGCCGGCCTGCGCGCGGCCGTGCTCGGCTTCCACGGCGGGAACTGGCACCCGCTGACGGTGCTCGCGCACCAGCTCGACGTGAGCCTGTTCGGGCTGGACGCGGGCGCGCACCACCTGGTCAACGCGGCCCTGCACGCGCTCAACGCGGTGCTGTGCCTGGTCTTCCTGGCGCGCGCGACGGGCAACGCCTGGGCCGCGGCCCTGGTGGCGGCGCTGTTCGCGCTGCACCCGCTGCGGGTCGAGTCGGTGGCCTGGGTCGCCGAGCGCAAGGACGTGCTGGCGGGCACGTTCTTCTTCCTGACGCTCCTGGCGCACGCCGCGCGCGTGCGCCGGCCCACGCGGGCCGGCGGCGCGCTCGTGGCGCTGTGCCTCGCGCTCGGCCTGATGGCGAAGCCGATGCTCGTCACGCTGCCGTGCCTCCTGCTGGTGCTCGACCGCTGGCCGCTCGCGCGGCGCGAGCCGTGGGGCGTGCTCGTGCGCGAGAAGGGCGTGCTGTTCCTGCTGGCGGCGGTCTCGGCCGTGCTGACGGTCGTGGCCCAGCGCGCCGGCGGGTCGTTGCAGGCGCTGGAGCAGCTCTCGCTGGCGGAGCGCGGCGCGACCGCCGTGCGGGCCGTCGGGACCTACCTCGGGCAGAGCCTGTGGCCCGTGGACCTCGCGCCCTTCTACCCGCACCCGGCCCTGGTGCCCGGGGCCGCGTTCGCGCCGCTCGGGGCGCGCACGTGGCTCGCGCTCGCGCTCGTCGCCGGCGCGACCCTGGGCGCCTGGGCCCTGCGCGGCCGCCGGCCGGCGCTCCTCGCGGGGTGGCTGTGGTTCCTCGGCATGCTCGTGCCGGTCGCGGGGCTGGTGCAGGTCGGGCTGCAGCTCCACGCGGACCGCTACACCTACCTGCCGGGGGTCGGGCTGGCGCTGGCGCTCGTGTACGGGCTCGGCACGGGGCTCGGCCCGCGCGCCGCGCGCGCCGGCCTGGCGCTGGGCGCGCTGGTCGCCGTGGTCCTGGGAGTGGCGAGCGCGCGCCAGGTCGCGCGCTGGCGCGACACGCGCACGCTCTTCGAGCACGCCCTGGCCGTCGACGCGCGCAACCACGTCGCCCACCAGCAGCTCGGTCTGGTGGCGCAGCGCGAGGGCGACCTCGTGCGCGCGCGCGAGCACTACCGCGCGGCCCTGGCGATCCATCCGGAGCTCACCGGCACGCTCGGCAACCTGGGGGCGGTGCACGCCTACCTGGGCGAGCGCGCCGAGGCCCGTGCCGCCTTCGAGGCGCTGCACGCGCGGCTCCCGGACGACCTGCAGGGGCGTCTCGGCCTCGCGGCGCTGGCGCAGGAGGAGGGGCGGCCCGAGGAGGCGGTGCGGCTGCTCGCCGAGGTGCGCGCGGGCACGCCCGGCTTCGGCCTGGCGATGCTGAGCCTGGCGGAGGCGCACGCGGCGCGCGGCGAGTGGCGCGCGGCCCTGGCGGCCTACGAGCGCTCCTTCGCCGACGGCATCGATCCGGGCGCCGCCGCCGCGGCGGCCTGGATCCTCGCCACGGGGCCCGACCCGGAGCTGCTCGACGGCGCGCGCGCGCGCGAGCTCGCGCAGCTCGCGGCCCAGGGCGGGGCTCCGAACGCGCTCGAGGTGCAGGCGGCCGCCGCGGCCCGCGCCGGCGACTTCGCGGCGGCGGTGGCGCTGCAGGGCGAGCTCCTGCGTCAAAGCCCCGACCCGACCCAGCGCTTCCTGCAGGGGCAACGGCTCGAGCTCTACCGCGCCGGCAAGCCCTACACGCGGCGCTGAGGTCCGCCGGGAGCGACCGAGAAAGGCCTTCCGGGTGTCCCGGGCCGGATGGAGGTCCCTTCAACTCGCCCCGCCCGTGCGACCGAAAGACTCGGGCCGCGCCGACCCTTCCCCCGGGCGGCACCCCACATGGCCCTGCAGGGCGACCTCTCCACCCTCGACTTCGCCGGACTGCTCCAGAACCTCGAGGCCGCCAGGAAGAGCGGTCTCCTGACGGTCCAGGTCGCGGGGCAGGGCGAGACCAAGCTCTACTTCCACCTCGGCAAGCTGGCCCTGATGACGCACGAGGGGCGGCCGCCGCTGGAGGAGATCCTGGTCAGCTCCGGGGTGGTGCGCCCGCGCGAGCTCGAGGTCGCGAAGAAGCGCAAGAAGGGCAGCAAGCGCTCGCTGGCGGAGGTGCTCGAGGGCATGAAGGTGGCCGAGAAGGCGCAGATCGCCGCGGCCGCCGCCGCGCGCCTGACGGGCGAGGCCTGCGAGCTGATCAACTCCGGGGGAGGCGCCTTCGTGTTCACCGAGGGCCCGATCCCGCGCGGCGTCTTCGATCCGGAGGAACGCGCGCTCGGCATCACGCTGCCGGTCGGGCCGCTGCTGCTGGAGGCCGCGCGGCGCAGCGACCACTGGGCCATGATCCGCGAGCGCGTGCCCTCGGACTCGACCCACTACGTGCTGGCGCGCTCGCCCAAGACGCCCAAGGACGCGGGCCAGGCGCAGCTGCTCGAGCACATGGCGCCGCTGCTCGACGGCTCGCGCTCGGTGACCGAGGTCGTGGCCGCCTTCCCGCACCGGCGCTTCGAGGCCTACCAGCTGCTGGCCGACCTGGCCGAGGCCCAGGCGATCCGCCTGGCGGCGGCCACGGAGATGAACAAGCTGATCCAGGAGCTCTCGCGCCACGACCGCGAGCGCGCCATGGCGCTGCTCGAGCGCGGCCTGGCCGCCAACCCGCGCAACCTGAACCTGCTGTGCACCAAGGCCCTGCTGGCCGAGGAGCTGGGCGAGCTGGAGCAGGCCAGCGAGGCGCTCAAGGTCGCCGTGCACCTGCAGCTCGAGTCGGGGGCCGTGAACGACGCGCGCAAGGGCCTCGAGCGCCTGAAGGACCTGGGGCCCGAGGATCCCTTCGTGTGGGAGCGCAGCTTCGAGCTGGCGGTCCAGGAGGGGCGCGCGACGGATGCGCTCGACGACGGCGAGGAGCTGGTGCGCCTCTACCGCGGGCCGGGCCTCTTCCGCAAGGCGGCGCTGGTGCTGGAGCGCATGGTCGAGCTCTCCAGCGGCGACTGGAAGCACGTCAAGGCGCTGGCCCATGCGCGCGCCGACGCCGGCGAGCGCGACGAGGCGGTCAAGGGCCTGGAGGAGTACGGCGCCGAGCAGCTGGCCCAGGAGCACTACGCCTTCGCCCACAAGGTCTACGACGAGGTCCTCAAGCTCGACCCGGACAACGAGCGCGCGCGCGAGACGATCGGCGAGATCAAGAGCGGCGAGCTGGCCCGCAAGCGCGCGCTGTGGCGCAAGGTCAAGGCGCGCGCGCTGCTGGCGCTCTCCGGCGCGCTGGCGCTGTTCATGCTGGCCTACGAGCTGCAGGCGCGGCGCGCCTACGTCGAGGCCCAGCTCGAGATCACCCAGCGCGGGCTGATGGAGGCCGGGCAGTACACCCAGGCCCTGCAGGTCTACGCCTCGATGCGGGCCGAGTGGCCGTGGGCCACGGTGTCGCTGTACGAGGTGCGGCGCCAGGAGGCGGAGCTGGAGGCGAAGATCGCGGCGAGCGCCGGGGCACGTTCGGGTCCGTGAGGGTCAGAAAGTAGCGCGGAGGACGCGGAGGGAAGACGCGGAGGACGCGGAGGAGGAGGTGGGGTGAGGAGGTGGGGTGAGGAGGTGGGGTGAGGAGGTCCGGCGCGCTCCGCGGGACACGGCAAGGCCTCCAGGCGTTCCCGTGAACGCCGCAGATTGCCGCAACCTTCGCAGCCCAGCCCTATTCCCATCCTCCCCTCCGACTCCGCGTCCTCCGCGTCTTCCCTCCGCGTCTCCGCGCTCCTCCTACTTCAGCCTTCTGACCACGTGCCACCCGAAGGGGCTCCTCGGCTCCGCCTGGTCTCCATCGAAGACGACGACGCCGAGCTCGCCCACCTCCAGGCGCCAGGCGGTGTCGCCGAGGGCCGGCGGCGCGACCTTCGCGCGCGGGTGTGCGCCCGGCGGGGCGGGCTCGGCCAGGGCCAGCGAGTAGAGGCACGGATAGATGTCGTCGCTGTGGTTCTTGACCAGCAGGTCGAAGTCCTCGCCGTTGCGCGCGCGCGCGTAGACCTCGGCCGCCAGGGCCTCGGCCTCGGCCGCGCTGCGCGTCGCCGGCGTGCCGTGGCCGGCGACGCCGATCAGGCAGTGCTGGAGCGTCACCTCGGGATCCTGGTGCTCGGCCTTGGCGCGCAGCGCGGCTGCGTCGGCGCGCAGTGCGGCCAGGGCCTCGGCGGGCGACGGGCCGTCCGGCACGGCCGGATCGGAGCCGCCGCAGGCCGCCGCGAGGAGGAACGGCGCGAGGAGGGCGAGTGCCTGCGTCTTCATCGCGGCGAGGATAGGGACCACGCGCGGCGCCGGCCAGCGGCTCCCCGCGGCGCCGGGCTACCATGCGCGCGATGGGCAAGCCGCTCGGCGACTACGAGAAGAAGCGCGACTTCGAGCGCACGCCCGAGCCGCCCGCGCGCCGCCCGCGGCGCAAGGAGGGCGCCCCGCCGATCTTCGTCGTGCACCGCCACGAGGCCCGGCGCCTGCACTACGACCTGCGCCTGGAGCGCGA
>DASVAP010000054.1:0-3822 GCA_036376275.1 Planctomycetota bacterium
GCTTCGTGTGCTCCGCCATCACCCACGAGGCCCACCACCGCGGCCAGGTCTGCCACTGGGCGCGCCAGCTCGGCGCGCCGATCCAGGACCAGTTCCGCCTGTGGGAGTGGCACAAGCGCCAGCGCGAGATCGCGCGGGACTAGCCGGTGGCGGAGCGCTCGGGGGCCCGGACGTCGTTCTGGCTGGGCGCCGTGGTGGGCGTGCTGACGGCCTCCACGGTCATGACCCTGCTCGGGGCATGGCTCGAGCGGGTGCAGGCCAGCACGCGCGGGGAGCGTGTCCAGGAGGACACGCTCGCGCGTCTCGAGAACGAGCTGGCCGCCACACGCAGCGAGCTCGCGCAGGCGCGGGAGGCCGCTCGCCCAGGTCTGGCCGGGGCGCAGCGCACGGCGGTCCGCGCGGAGACGGCGCAGCAGGCGCATCCGCCCCTGGCGGAGCGGGCCCCGCGGCCGTCGCTCGAGGACGGGATCCTGGCCCGGGTCCCCGGCCTCGGCGAGCTCCTCGCGCAGGGCGACCTCGTGGCGGGGGCGGACGCGCTCGCGGCGGCCTTCGAGGCCGGGACGCTCGGCACGCTCGAGCTCATGCAGCTCGCGGTCCAGTACCCGCCGCTCCTCGTGGCAGGGGTGAACGAACACGCCCTCCCGGACGAGTTCCGCGCGGTCCTGATCGACGCGCTCTCCAGCCTCGACGATCCCCTGGGCACGATCGCAGCCCTGGACCTCGAGGGCGAGCCGAACCAGGGCTTCAGCGCGCGGATCGCGCGCGTGATCGCGCGCACCCTCGAGCAGGGGACGGGCTCCGACGAGCGCGTGGCGCCGGCCATCGAGCGGCTCCTCGCCGGCAACGAGATGGGCGGCGAGAAGGTCAACCTGTACCCGCTCCTGGCCCAGCTCTCCGGCCAGGGCGACGCGCGCGCGCGGGCCGCGCTCGCGGGCATCGATCCCGGCTTCCACGGCCCCGGCCTGCGCAGCCTGCTCGAGCCTCCGCCGGCCGACGCGAGCGGCTCGGGCGGAGCCGTCGTGTACTCCGTCCAGTACAACAAGGGCGCGTGGTCGCATCGTCCCCGACAGCTCGAGGGTGGCGACGTCGTCACCGCCATCGGCGGCGAGCGCGTGTCCACGGCCGCCGACTTCTTCCGGCTGCTGAAGGGCCACCAGGCTCCGGGCCTGGCCGAGTGGATCGACGCGGACGTGCTGCGGCCGGCGGGCTCGTCACCGCAGCGGTACCAGGCGCTCCGGTTGCAGCTCGACCCGGGCGACCTGCAGCTCCTCTACGGGGTCTACTCGGTCCAGCGTCCCTGACGAGGGCGACGGAGGCACGCGACATGGCCCGCACCGCGAAGGAGGCGACGGCCGTCGTCGGCGTGGCCGACCACTGCGGGTGGGCGGTGCTGGTGACGGTCGCCGGCGGAGCCCTGCTCGACCGGCGGCGTGTCGAGCTGCTCGACGACGGGCTCCCGCGGCTCCCCCACCACCACGAGGCGCAGGGGCTCCCGCTGAGCGAGGCCGAGGCGCTGATCGAGCGCGTGCGCGCCTCCACCGAGCGTCACGCCGCGACCTGCCTCGCGGCGCTGGCCGGGGCCGTCTCCGCGCGCGTGGTCGGGATCGCGCTGCGCAGGTGCCCACCGCTGCCCGCCACGCTCGTCGAGCGGCTCGCCAGCACCCGCGCGCAGAACGTGGCCGACTCGGTGATGACGCGCCAGGCCCTGGCAGAGGCCGCGGCCGCGCGCGGCTGGTCGGTGACCTGGTACGAGGTCCGACGCGTCCACGCCGAGGCAACGCGTGCACTGGGGCACGAGACGATCCACGCGCTGCTCGCGCGCACCGGAGCCGCGCTCGGTCCGCCCTGGCAGGAGGACCACCGCCTGGCGATGGCGGCTGCGATCGCGGCGGCGGGCGCGCGCGCGTAGGTCCACCTCGGACGCGGTGCGAGCCGGGCGCACCACCAGGGCGGGAAACCTCGATTCCGTGGCCGGGCCGGGAGGGACCCGCGCCTGTCGTCCAGGCCGCCCGAGGCCGTGCGGCGTCGAAGTCCTTCCTGGAGGTCCCCATGCGCATCCGTCCACTGCTCGCTCTCCTCGCCAGCGCGCTCCTGAGCTCGTTCCAGACCGTCCAGACCGAGCTCGTGCGCCTGTCGGCCAGCCCGCCGCAGGGCTCGGACTTCGGGAACTCGCTGGCGCTAGCGGGCGACACCCTGTTCGTCGGCGCGCAGACGACCCCGGGCCTCACGGGACGCCCGGAGATGGGTGCCGTGCACGTGTTCCGGCGCGGGCCGATGGGCTGGCAGGAGGTGCAGGTGCTGGCCTCGACGGGCACGCAGGACTACGAGCGCATGGGCGTGACGGTGCGGGTCTCGGGCGATCGCCTGGCCGCCGGCACGCTCGGCCACGGCGTGCGGCTCTTCCGCTTCGACGGCACGCAGTGGGTCACCGAGCAGGCCATCGCTCCACCGGCGGGCGCGAGCTCGCAGCTCTTCGGTGTGTTCGTGGCCCTGGACGGCGACACGCTGGCGGTGAGCGACCAGTTCGAGCACGGCGCCGGGAACCGCTCCGGCGCGGCCTACGTGTACGTGCGCGGCTCGGCGGGCTGGGTCCTGCAACAGCGCATCGCGTTGCTCGACGCCGTGGCCGAGGACTACGCCGGGTATCCGGCGCTGCAGGGGAACACGCTGCTGATCGGCGCGCCGGGCAAGTACTCCCGCCAGGGCATCGTCGACGTGTACCAGCGCAGCGGATCCACCTGGCACCGCTCGCAGCGCCTGGCGACGCCCCGGGCCCAGCCCGACGACTGGTTCGGCGCGCGCATCGCGCTCGATGGCGACACCGTGCTCGTCGCGGCGCCGCAGGAGGACGATGTCCTGCTCGCCGGTGCGTTCCCGCCGGCGCGCCCCGCGCGAAGCCAGGCCGGAGCCGTGCACGTCTACGCGCGACCGGCCGGAGCCTGGATCCACCAGGCCGAGCTCGTCGACGACGGTCGCGACCCGTCCGCGGCGTTCGGGCTGGCGTGTGCGCTGCGGGGAGACCTGGCGGCGATCGGGAGCTGGGCGCTCGGAGGAGGAAGCGGGAACGCCAAGGCCCTGCTGTTCCAGCGCACCGGCACGCGGTGGCGGCAGGTGACCGAGCTCGACTCGAGCGACGGGACGCCCAGCGACGCCTTCGGCTTCAGCTGCGTGCTCGGCGCGGGCACGGTCCACGTCGGAGCCCCCAACCAGGAGGCTGGGGCGCGGGACTCCGGAGCCGTGTACGAGTTCCGCCTGCTGGGCGAGGGCGTGACGCTCGTCCCCGGCCAGGGGCTCAATCCGGACGCGCTGCGCGCCGACGCGGCGGTGCTCGGACAGAACTGGGTAGCGGAGGTCGGCGTGCGCGCCGCGCACGGCCCCGGCGCGGCCGTCCTGGTCGTGAGCACCGCGACCGGTCCCGGCCAGCCGGCGCTCGGTGGGCGCGGGGAGTGGCTGCTCGGCAGCCGCATGCTGCTCGTGCTCGGCCCCGTCTTCCACGATGGGACGGGCACGAGCGCGCCGTTCTCGTTCCGCGTGCCCAACGATCTCGCGCTCCTCGGCCGCCCCTGGGCCGCGCAGGCGCTGGTCGGAGGTCCCCGCCTGGCGCTCACGAACGCGCTGACGGGCAGCGTGCGCTGAAGGCGCGCAGCAGGGCGGCGAGATCAGTCGCTCCGTGGACCGGCCAGGATCAGGCTGCAGCAGGTCACCCCGCCCTCCGCCTTGGCCAGCTCGTCGGCGGGGACGGGGACGACCGCGAACCCGGCCGCCTCCAGGCGCGCGCGGGTGCGGGGGAAGGCCGCGGCGTGGATCACGCCCGGACCGACG
>DASVAP010000066.1:0-2689 GCA_036376275.1 Planctomycetota bacterium
CGCGAGTCCCGCGCGCACCGTGGGCGTCAGCGCACAGGTGCCGTAGTCGTCGCGCGTCCCGAACCAGCGCCCGAAGTGCGCGAGGCGCCGGAAGAAGTCGATCTGCTGCAGCGCCACCACGCGCGGGTGGTGGCCGAGCAGCAGCATGGTCCAGGTCGTGCCGCTGCGGCGGCAGCCGACGATGAAGACGCGCTTGGGGCTCTCGCGGGTGGCCATGGGTTCCTACGCGCCGAGCGCGTGCTCGCTCTCCTCGGCCTCCAGGATGGACAGGACGACCTCGGCCAGGCGCCGCGACCGCTCGCCCTCGGCCGGGTCGCGCGCGAGCTCGGCCGCCAGCGCGGCCGGCGTGCGCCGCTCGAACAGGATCCGCAGCGGGCGCGCGAAGTGCAGCGTCTCCTTCAGGCGCGCGTAGAGGCGCGTGACCGTCAGCGAGTGCCCGCCGAGCGCGAAGAAGTCGTCGTGGCGCCCGACCTCCTCGAGCCCCAGCACGTCGGCCCACAGGGCCGCCAGCACGGTCTCGAGCGCGCCCTCGGGGGCCTCGAAGGCCTGCGCCGCCTCCGGCTCGGGCAGGGCCTTGCGGTCGAGCTTGCCGTTCGGGAGCCGCGGCCACTCCGGCAGGCACACGCTGCGCGCCGGCACCATGTAGTCCGGCAGGCGCGCGGCGAGATAGCGCTGGAGGTCGGTCTCGGCCGGGCGCGGGCCGATCGCGACCACGTAGGCGACCAGGCGCGGATCGCGCGTCGCGCCCTCGTCGCGGCGCGCCACGACCACCGCCTCGCGCACGGCCGGGTGCGTGGCCAGCACGGCCTCGATCTCCTCCAGCTCGATGCGGTAGCCGCGGATCTTGACCTGGTGGTCGGCGCGTCCGAGGTACTCGAGGTTGCCGTCCGGCAGCCAGCGCGCGCGGTCGCCGGTCTTGTACATGCGCCCGCCGGAGAAGGGATCGTCGGCGAAGCGCTCGGCCGTGAGCTCGGGCTGCCCGAGGTAGCCGGAGGCGACGCCCGGGCCGCCGATCCACAGCTCGCCGGCCAGGCCCACCGGCGCCAGCTCGCGCTCGGGCGTCAGGACGTAGCTCGCCGCGCCCGGGATCGGACGGCCGATCGGGACCTGCGCGCGCTCGCAGGGCGTCTCGGTGTCGAAGACGCTGCTCCACACGGTGCCCTCGGTCGGGCCGTACTCGTTGAAGAGCCGCGTGCGCGGGAGCGCGGCGCGGTGACGGCGCACGAGCTCAGGGGGGCAGCTCTCGCCGGCCACGATCACGGTCGTGAGCGTGTCGAGCTCGCCCGGCCGTGCGCTCTCGAGCAGGAGCGACCACAGCGACGGCAGCCCGAGCAGGTGCGTCACGCGCTCGCGCGCGACGAGCGCCGGCAGGCCGCCCAGGTCCTGCTCGAAGCCCTCCGGCGGCAGGACCAGCGTGCCGCCCTGGGCCAGGGTCCAGAACAGGCCCGCGACCGAGCTGTCGAAGGCGAAGGAGGAGAGCAGCAGGTAGCGCTGCACGCGCTCGGCGTAGGTCTGGACACGCGCGCGCGTCGAGTAGACCAGGCTCGCGTGCGTGACCGGCACGCCCTTGGGCTTGCCGGTCGAGCCGGAGGTGTAGATCACGTAGGCGAGGTCCGCCGGAGTGGCCGGCTGGCGCGGTTCGAAGGCGCGCGGACCGAGGTGCTCTGTGGCGACATCTGTGGCGACGACGACCGGGCCGCGGAAGGCCTCGAGACGCGCCGCGCTGGCGGCGCCGCCGACGACCAGGCTCGCGCGCGAGTCGGCCAGCATCGAGAGCACCCTTTCGCGCGGATAGCCGGGCGGCAGCGGCACGTAGGCCGCGCCGGCGCGCAGCACGGCGAGGAGCGCCACCACCAGCTCGACCGAGCGCTCGAGGTGCACGCCCACGCGCTTCCCCGGGCCCGCGCCGCGCTCGACCAGCTCGGCCGCCAGGGCGCCGGAGCGCTGCTCCAGCTCGCGGTAGCTCAGCGTGACCCCGCCGGCGGTGACGGCCGGCGCGTCGGGCAGCGTGCGCGCCGTGGCCAGGACCCACTCGTGCATCGTGCGCGTCTCGACGCCGCTCGCGCCGGCCAGCGCGGGCCCGCGCGCGATCGACAGCAGGCGTCCGTGCTGGTCCGGCGTCGTCGCCGGGAGGCTGGCGAGCGGCGCGTCCGGGCGCGCCAGGGCGTTCTCGAGCAGCGCCAGGTAGGGCTCGAGCAGCGCCGCGGCGTCGGCCGCGCCCAGGTGGCGCGGGTCGAAGGCCAGGCGCAGCTCGCAGCCGCCCGGCGCCTCCTCGGCGCGCAGCCAGGTGCGGGCGCGCTCGGCGTGGCCGTCGCGGCGCAGGCACTCGAGCCGCAGCGCACCCTGCTCCAGCGGCTCGAGGGCCGGCAGGTGCTCGAAGGCGTGCGCGAAGGTCTGGGCCAGCTCGGCGCCGTGACGCTCCGGCAGGAAGTGCTCGTGCCACTCGGCGCCGCGCGCCAGCTCCTCGTCCGTGCGTCGCGCGAGCTGGGCCAGGCCGCTGCGCTCGTCGAGGCGCGCCTGCACCGGCAGGAGGCGCTCGAACGGGCCCAGGGCGCTCTCCAGGCCGGGGAAGGCCCGTCCGGAGGAGGCCATCCCGAGCCAGAGCTCGTCGCGCTCCGCGAGACGCGCGAGCCAGGCCTGCCAGGCGGCGGCGAGCAGCGACTCGAGCGCGAGGTTCCGGCCCTCGGCC
>DASVAP010000077.1:0-22636 GCA_036376275.1 Planctomycetota bacterium
AGCCGGCTCGGGAAGCGCCTGAACAAGCTCTGGAAGCGCCGCGGGCCCGTCCTGGCCGACCGCTACCACTCCGAGCCGCTCAAGAGCCCGCGCCAGGTGCGCAACGCGCTCGTCTACGTGCTCCAGAACGCCAGGAAGCACGGCTGCTGGGACGCGCGTGTGCCCGACGTCTACTCGTCGGGTCCCGACTTCGACGGCTGGCTCGAGACGGGTGCCATTTCAGACCGACGCCTGGCCGCGCCAGGCACCTGGTTGCTGCGTCTTGGCTGGCGCCGGCACGGTCTCATCGCGCTTCACGAGCGTCCCGCGCGCGCCGCGTGACGATCCCCGCTCGCTCGTGCCCCGTCACGCTCGCTCGTGCGCTGTCCCGCTCGCCCCCTGGGGTTTCCCTCCCCGTGACACTCTTCCGGCCCACTCCCGTGCGGTCGGGCTCTCGAAGGGCGCCTGGAGGTCCGGACGCCCTGCGAGCGCGCGAAGCGCGCGCTCCGGACCGCCTGGCGACCTTCGAGAGCTAGGGCGGCACGGGCGCCAGCGGGCCGGACAAGCGGGTCACGGACGAGGGCGGGGCCCCAGGGGGCGAGCCCACTCCCACAAGCACCAGCCCCTCACGAGCCCCCGAATCCCCGAGGAGAACCACAAGGGCGCGCGAGGATCGCGCGCCCGGACGATCCAGAGAGCCTGGCAGATCGCCGCGGCCGTCGGCCGCGGCGTTTCTGCCAGGCTCTCAGTGCTCGGCCAGCACGTGCAGCAGCAGGTCCACGATCAGCTCCGGCCGCTCCCAGGGGATCAGGTGCCCCACGTCCGGCACGCGCCGGATCGAGAGCGGGGCGTGGGTGATCGCGCGCGCGGCGAAGTCGGCGTTGGCGGCCGGGACGAGCGCGTCCTCCTCGCCCTGCAGCACGAAGACCGGCAGGTGCAGCGCGCTCCAGCGCGGCAGCAGCGCCTCCAGCTCGCCGCGCAGCGGACGGATCTCGTCGTCGGCGCGGGCCAGCACGTCCGGGACGAGCGGGCGCACGAGCCAGGTCCGGCCGAGGGTCTGGTACCAGGTCGGCTCCTCCAGCTCGGGGTCGATCGAGGCCGCGACGAGCACCAGCGCGCGCACGCGCTCCGGCGCGTCCAGCGCGAGCCGCGCCGCCACCGGGCCGCCGAGGGAGTGCCCGACCACCAGCGCCGGCAGGTTCGCGGGGTATGCCGCGAGGACCTCCTGGAGGGCCGCCGCCTGCGCGCCCAGGGCCGGCGCGAGCCCGCCGCCGGCCGAGGCGCCCCACCCGAGGCGATCGACGGCCACGAGCCGGGCCGCCTGGGCCAGGCGCTCGTCCGCCAGCACGAAGGACCAGTCGCGCCACGCCCCCGGCGAGCCGTGCACGAGGAGCACCAGCGGCCCCTCGGGGTTGCCGCGCTCGGCCCCGCTCAGGACGCGCCCGTCGGCCAGCGGGAAGGACCGCTCGAGCGGCGGAGAGCGGCCCGCGAAGGCCCGCGCGGTCGAGGGCGGCCCGAAGGACACGCAGGCGAGCGCCAGCGCGAGGAAGGCCAGCGCCAGGACGAGCACGAGCAGCAGCCAGCGTCGCCAGCGCGCGCGAGCCTGCGGGGCCGACATCGGGGCGAGGATATCCCGGCAGGACTTCCCCGGGGCTCGCGGCTCTTCCCCGGGCGAGGGTCCCCGGGCCACGGCGCGCCGGAGGGTCACCAACCCGCGCGGATCCGGGCGATCCAGATTGCAAGATGGTTATCCGCGGGGCACCTTGTGGCCCGAGGAGGCGTCGAGCGGTGCACCAGAGCCTGGAAAGTTGGAGCGCGCATCGCGGGCTCTCCAGGCGGGCCGGCACGGGGCGCAGCCCGCGCGGTCGCCGCGGCTCCGGATCCGGGGAGCCGGAGGGGCCATGCCCGCCAGCACGCCGCTGGCCAGCGCGCCGAGCGTCCCCGCGGTGCGCGTCCTGCGCACCCTGGAGGAGCTCGAGACCCTGCGCCCCGACTGGAGCGCGCTGCAGTGGCACCCGCACTCGGACCTCGGCTTCTACCGCGACGTCCTGGCGCGCCGCGCGAGCTTCCTGCGGCCCCACGTGCTGGTGCTCGAGCGTGACGGACGCGTCGAGGCCCTGATCGCGGCCCAGCTCCTGGCGGACTCGATCCCCTGGCGCGTCGGCCCGCTGTCCCTCTTCCGCACGCGCGCGCGGGTGCTGCGCATCGGCGCGGGCGCGATCCTCGGCTCCTGCGACGAGGCCGTCGCGCGCATCGCGATGCAGGCGCTGCGCGCCAGCCTGGCGGCGGGCGAGGCCGACGCGCTCTACCTGCACCAGATCGCGCACGACGCGCCCTTCTCGCGCGAGGCGCAGCGCGCCCCGGGCCTGGCGCGCGACCGCTTCGCGCGCACCGTCCCGGGCTGGAGCCTGGCCCTGCCGGGCTCCTTCGAGGAGTTCCTGGCCAGCCGCTCGCGCGCGGTGCGCAAGAACTACCGCCGCTACGCGAACCGCATCGAGCAGGAGCTCGGCGAGGTGCGCGTCGCCTGCCTGCGCGCCCCGGGCGACCTGGAGCGCATCCTGGCCGAGTCCACCGCGATCGCGCGGCGCACCTACCACGAGCGCCTCGGCGTGGCCTTCCGCGACGACGCGGACACGCGCGCGCTGGTGGCCCACGCCCTGCAGGCCGGCTGGTTCGAGTGCCACGTGCTGTACCGCGGCGCGCAGCCGATCGCCTTCGCCCACGGGCTCGTCTACCGCGGGACCCTGTTCGCGCGCGACACCGGCTTCGACCCGGCCTACGCCGACTACCGGCCGGGGATCTACCTCCTGGGCCGCATGATCGCCGAGCACTGCGCGGCCGGCACGCGCACCCTCGACTACGGCGTGATGGACGCCGAGTACAAGCGCCAGTTCGGCTCGGCGCGCGCCGAGTACGCCTCGGCCTTCGTCTTCGGCGCCACCGCGCGCGGGCGCGTCCTGGCGCTGAAGCGCGCCGTGGTCGGCTCGGCCGACCGGCTCGTGCGCACCACGCTCGGCTCCGAGCGCGCGCGGCGCTGGTCGCGCCGGCTGCGGCATCCGCTGCGCACCTGAGCGCGAGCGGCGCGCGGGTCGCGCTCCGGGCTCACTCCGCGGCCGAGAGGTTGAGCTCGAGCTCGGCCAGGAGCACCAGCGCGTCGGCCAGGTTCGCGCGGCGCCGCTGGTGGCGCGTCCACAGCTCGTCGAGGTCGAGCCAGTCCACCACGCGGCGCGCGGCGAGCCGCGCGAGGCAGCCCTGCACCACCGCGCGGGCCGGCGACGGGCGGCGCAGCTCGAGGTCGAAGGCGAGGTAGTTCGCCTCCGGCGCCGGCCCCCAGGGCGCCCACGGCGACAGCCGCCGCAGGCGGCGCGCGACGCGCCGGCGCTGGCGCGCGAGGCCGAGGCGCCAGGCCGGGGCGGAGAGCGGCACGCCGTGGCAGGTCTTGGTCGGCAGGGCCATCAGCTCCGGCAGGCGCCGGCGGATCACGGCGCGGAAGGCGCGCTCGCCGAGGCGCAGCGCGCGCGGCAGACGCAGCGCGAAGGCGACCCACGGGGGCTCGGCGAAGGGCGTCCGGAAGGCGAAGCCGGGCGCGAGCAGGACGCGCTCGAAGCGGCTCGGGTAGTGCACGCCGAGGTGGAGCTGCTCCTCGTAGGTCAGCGTTCCGTGCGCGAGGAGCGGCGCCTCCGGCAGGCTGGCGGCGGCGTCGAAGCCGGGTCGCGTCAGGCGGCCGGAGCGCACGGCACCGTAGTGCCGCGCGTAGCTGCGGCGCGCCGCGGCCCAGTCCTCGTGCGGGTCGCCCACGCGCGAGCCGTTGATCACGTTGGCGAGGATCCCGCTCCACAGCGTCGCTCCGGCGCCGAAGCGGCGCGGGACCAGCGCGTTGAAGTGCGCCTCGAAGGCGTGCGTCCAGGGCCCACCGGGCGGCAGGGCGGCGCGCAGGCCGGGCGCGTCGAGCGGCTCGCGCGTGAGGTCGATGCGCTCGTGGCGCACGCCGGCCGCGCGCGCGACGGCGGTGGCCAGCTCGAAGTCGAGCGTGCCCGGCGTCCCGAAGGTCACCGCCTGGATGCGCTCGCGCGCCCCGGCCGCGACCAGCATCCCCAGGATCACGCGCGAGTCGAGCCCGCCGGAGAGCGGCACGACCTGCGGCCCGGGCGGCACGTCGGCGAAGGCCGCCTCGAGCGCCGCCAGCCCGGCCGCCAGGCAGCGCTCCTCGTCGTCCGGCAGCGGTGGCCCCGGCGGCGCAGCCCAGGGGCGCGCGGCCAGGTCCGGCGGCACCGCGGGCACGAAGCCGTAGTGCAGGAAGGCCTCGAGCGCGTCGGGCCGGGCAGGGGGCGGGGAGGGCAAGCGGGACGTTCTCGCATCCATGAGTATCCGCTGCCGGGCCTTCCCAGGGATTCCGTACAAGTTCGCATTGAAGCCGGGCGGCCCGCCGCGCATCCTCTCGGTCCGCGGAGCCCGCCCCCGGGGCTCCCCAACCGCGCTCTCTCCCCGAGGCCAGCATGCTCGTCTCCTCCGCTCGCGCTCCGCGCTCCCCGGACCTCCGCGCCTACGCCGCCAACGTCACCCGCAGCCACGGCGGCTGGCTCGTCTCGCTGCGCGAGGAGACACCCGCCGAGCGCGGAGCCGAGCTGGCCCCGCTGGTCGCCTCCGAGCCGCTGCGGCGCCTGGCCTTCGACGGCGAGGACCTGATCGTGGAGTTCGGCCCCGGCCCCGGCCGCCCGCGCCGCCACGTGATCACCGGCCCGCTCGCGCTCGAGCCGCAGCGCCGCGGGCTGGAGCTCGAGATCCGCATCACCGGCGCGCGCTCGCACCCGCTGGTCGTGCGCCTGGAGCCGCCCGCGAGGCGCTCCGGGGATCGCCTGGCGACCTCGGCGCCGGCGTGACGCGGCTCCGGCGACGGCCGGAAGAGCCCGTCCGGGAATGCGCCGCGGAGCGGCGGTCACGCTGACGGCGAATTCCGTGGGCGATCCTGGATCGCCTACGGCAGCGCGAGCCCCGTCTCCAGGTCGAAGGCGAAGGTCCCCGGGTTCAGCGCGAGCTGCACGCGCCCCGGAGCGGCGCTCAGCACCGTGCCCACCGCGCTGGAGAAGACGGAGCCCGTGAGCAGCGGCTCGTCGAAGGTCACGGTCGCGCCGGCGGAGGTCACGTGGACCTCGGTGCCGCGCACGAGGATCGTCAGCTCGGCCGAGCTCGCCAGGCCCAGCGCGGGCGTCGTGCCGGCGTCGAAGCGCAGGCCGCGCGCGAGGAAGTAGCTCGCCACCGCCCCGCCGCGCCGGCGGAACCAGGCCCCCACCGCGCGCACGCTCTCGGGGCCGGGAGCGAGCACGCTGGTGCCGGCCGACTCCAGCAGGACGTCCTCGACCCCGCTCGCGAAGGCCAGGCGCGCTCCCGTGAAACCCGGGCCGGCCAGGCGCGCGTGGAGCGGCTCGGCGTGGCCCGCGTCGAAGGGGAAGAGCACCGTCAGGGCGCGGACCGCGCGCGCGCTGCCGGTCGAGTAGGTGGCGGACAGGTACTGCCCGACGTACTCCTTGTCGTCGAAGGCGCACAGGCCGCCCGGCAGGAGCTCGGTGGCGAGCGGCGGCGTGGCCAGGAAGAGCGTCAGGCCCACGGGCGCGCCCGTGCCGGCCCCCAGCGTGGCCTCGAAGGCCTCGTCCGCCGTGCGCGTCGCGACCAGGTCCGTGTCCGGGTGCAGCAGCAGCTCGAGCTCGACGTCGCTGGCGGCCGAGCTGACCTCGTCCAGCAGCACGAAGTAGCCCGGGGCGTCCGGCTCGCCGTGCACCAGCCACAGGTTGCGCCGGTGCGTGCCGCCCGCCAGGGCCGCGCCCGAGCGCGCGCTGGCGTGGTCGAAGCCGCGCGCCGTCAGGCCCTCGACCACGCCGCCGCCGGCCTTCGAGACGTGCTCGGTCCCGCCCAGCAGCACCGTGTTGCCCGAGCGCGCGCGCGCGGAGACCCAGTCCCAGTCGAAGGTCGCGTCGATGCCCACGCCCGAGCCGCAGTAGCCGGCGTTGCGCAGCACGTCGCGCCCGTAGGCCGCGAGGTGCACGGCGTTGACGTCGAAGTGCGAGTGCGAGCTCTCGGTGCGCGCGCTCCACAGCACGGCCTGCAGCGCGTCCGCGCGCGCGCCGTCCTCCCACAGGGTCGCGCTGTCGCCGAAGACGCGGCTGACGGGCGGCTCGGGCACGGGCACCTCGTCGTCCAGGAGGACATAGGTGGCGAGCAGCGGGCGCGGCGCGACGTCGCGCACCAGCCAGGCCGCGTTGCGCCCGGCCTGGGCCGAGAAGCGGTGCGCGCGGTAGGGCTGCGGATAGCCCTGCAACGCCTCGACCGGGCGCGTCGGGTCGCTGTCGCCGAAGGTCGGGTTCGTGCGCGCGGGCGTGTAGGCGCCCTGGTACATCCACTCGTGCAGCGCGACGAGGCGCGGATCGCCGTACAGGGTGCGGTCGCGCCCGGTGTGCTCGAGCACGTCGATCAGGAGGTACTTGCTGGTGCGGTCGCCGCCCTGGCGCACCCAGGCGTAGCCGCTGCCGGAATCGAACACGCCGCTGGGGGCGAGCTCGTCGAACAGGCGCTGGCGGAAGAGCGCGCTGGCCGCGGCCGCCAGGGCCCCGTCGCCGCGGTAGAGCGCCCACAGCCCCACCAGCCCGGGCGTGCTGGTGGTGCCGTCCTGGGCCAGCTCGCGCCACCAGGTGCGCACCATGCCGTCGAGCATCCCCTCGAGGCGCGCGCGCACGTCCGGGTCGAGCGCGTCGTGCGCCACGTCGAGCGCCAGGATCGCGTGGAACATGGCCGACTGCTGCCAGCGCACGAGCACGCCCGAGCCCGGCGGCGCCAGGCCGAGGAAGTAGTCCTCCCACGCCTCCAGGGTCGCGACGAGCTTGGCCAGGTGCGCGGGCCCCGGCTCGAGCACGAGCGCGAGGCCGAGCGCCCCGCACAGGTCCGTCATGCGCCGGAAGGCGTCGAAGTCGGAGGCGAGCGGGTCGAAGTCCTCCTCGCGCGCGACGCGCAGGGCCTCGTCCGCCAGCTCGCGCCAGGGACTGGTGCCGCGCCGCGCGCGCAGGGCCGCGTGGTCGTCCGCGCGCAGGAGCAGCGCCGGGTGCTCGACGGGCACGGGCGCCGGCGCGCCGGAGCCGCCCGAGCCCGAGCAGGCCGCGAGGAGGAGCGCCGACAGCACGGCGGCGACGAGCGGGGGGGAGCTCATCACGGGCATCCTATTTCCCGGGCGCGCGTCACGGAGCGAGAAGACTGGATGAAGGCGCGGCGAGGACGAGCTCGACGCGGCGGTCCCAGGTGTAGCGCGCGCGCAGCTCCGCCAGCGCGCGCTCGGCCAGGCGCCGCGCCAGGTCTGGGTCGGCCTCCAGGCGCTCGACCGCGCGGGCCCAGGCCTCGACGTCGTCGGCGCGGGCCAGCAGCGCGTTCTCGCCGTCGCGCAGGACCTCGCGCAGCACCGGCAGGTCCGAGGCGATCATCGGCCGCCCGCTGGCCATGTACTCGAAGACCTTCAGCGGCGACATCCAGCGGCTGACGTCGGAGCCGCCGCCGCCGATCAGGACCGCCGCCTGGTAGGGCGCCAGGAGCACGTCGAAGGCGCGCATGCGGCGCTGGGCCTCGGCGTGCGGCACGTGGCCGTGCAGGTGCACGTTGGGCCGCGCGAGGCGCGCGCGCCAGGCGGCCACGTCGCCCGCCTCGCCGCCCAGGACGTGGAAGGCGCAGCGCGGCAAGCGCGCCGCCAGGCGCTCGATCAGCTCCAGCCCCTTGCCCGGGTAGAGGTGCCCGACGTAGCCGAGGGCGAGCCCGTTCGCGCGCGCGGCGGCGGGCGCCGGCTCGGCGGGCTCGTCGGCGCCGTCAGGCGCCACGACGAGCGGCGCGCCGAGCTCCGGGCCGAAGCGGCGCCGGTACTCCTCCGCCAGGGCCGCGGAGATGCACACCAGGCGCGCGAAGCCCGGCTGGCGGAAGAGGCGGAGCTGCAGCGCGTGCTCGAGCCGGTTGCGCGGCGGCTGGTGCACCTCGAGCACGAGCGGCGCGACCAGGCGCCCGCGCAGGGCCAGCAGCGCCAGCGAGTGGAAGTCGCGCCCGTAGACGAGGTCCGGGACCGGCTCGCGCGCGAGCCGCGCCGCCAGGCGCCAGGCGCGCCGCAGGCGCCGCACGATCGGCAGGCCGCCGCCGGCCACGCGCTCGATGCGGAAGCTCGGCGCGAGCCCGTAGAAGGCGTGCGCATCGCCCGCCTCGGGCCCCGGACGGCAGAAGTGCACCACCGTGTGCCCGGCGCGCGCGAAGGCCGCGCACATCTTCATCACCTGCAGGCTGTTCGCCTCGCGCGAGGGGATCGCCGCGTGGCTGACGTAATGGATCCTCACGTCGCGCCTCCCGCCTGCGCCGGGCGCGCGCTCCAGACCGGCGCGCGGCCGAGGACGCGCCGCCGCCGCAGCCGGCCGCGGCTCTGGAAGCCCAGCGCGGCGAGGGCCGCGCGCTCGTCCGGCGTGGGCGGCTCGAGGCACAGGGTCGCGCCGGCGGCCGCCACCTCGCGTCCGGCCAGCATGGCGGCCACGCACTCCGCCAGCGCCTCGGGTTCGCCCGCGAGGCGCTCGACCCGCCGCTCGACGATGAGGAGCTCGCTCCCCTGCGCCAGCCAGCCCGCGGCGGTCAGCGCCTCGGCCAGGTCCCCGGAAGGCGCCGGCGCGCGCCAGCCGAGGCAGGCGAGCTCCTGGGCAACGGGCACGGTGTAGAGCACCTCGCCGTCGGAGAAGCGCGCGAGCGCCGCGGCCAGCCGCGCGCGCCGCGCCGGCGAGGCATGGCCGTTCGCGCCCACCGTCAGGTCGGCGAAGGCCTGCAGGCGAGCACGCGTGCCGGCCCCGGCTGGCGGCGGCGGAGCCTGCGGTGCGCGCGTGAAGCACTCCAGCGTGCGCCGCTCGAAGGCGCGTGCCGAGAGCCCGGCCAGGAGCGCGCCGGCCTCGCCGTGGGCCAGGGCCGCGCGCGCCCCGCTCAGGCCGCGCTGCCAGCGCTCGAGGCGCTCTGCGCGCGCCAGCCCCTCGCCGCCGGCCCCGGCCGCCAGCCACGTGCGCGCGCGCAGCGCCAGGCGCGCCCCCAGGCGGCGCGTGCGCGAGCCGAACAGGCGCAGGCGCACGAGCTCCTGCTGGCGCGTGGCGTAGCGCTGCTTGTAGGCGTCCGTGCCCGGCGTGAGATCGAGCGTGCGGTAGCCCTCGGCCGCGAGCGCGCGCGCCAGCTCGACGAGCAGCAGCGTGCCGGGCGAGTGCTTGGACTCCTGCGGCGCGTAGGAGGAGAGCCCCAGGAGACACGTGCGCCCGTCGCAGCCGCCGAGGTGGAAGGCCAGGGCCTCGCTCCCGCAGCGCAGCACGCTGAAGTGGCTCGCGGCCGGGAAGCGCGCCACGCGCTGCGCGAAGAACTCGAGCTTGCGCGGGTCGTCGGCGAAGGGCCGCACGCCGTGGATCGCCTCCTGGCGGAAGTCGCACTGGGCCGCGAGCTCGGCCAGCAGCGCGCGCGCTCTGGGCCCGTCCTGGACGCGCTCGAGCACCAGCTCGCCGCGCCGCCGGTAGCGGTTGCGCTTGGCGCGCAGTGAGCGGTTGTCGTGCCGCGCCAGGGCCTCGGCGTCGCCCAGGTCCCACACCGGCGCCGGGCGCGCTTCGGAGAGGACGTGCAGTCCGGCCGCGGCCAGGGCGCGCGCGCCGAGCCAGCCCGTGGCCGCGCCGGGCGGCAGCCAGCGCCAGCTCCAGGCCCGCAGCGGGAGCTCGCGCGCGAGCCGCTCCAGGGCCGGCACGAGCAGCTCCTCGTCGCGCCCGGGTCGCACCAGCCAGCCGTGGTACTCGGCCTGCTCGGCCCCGGCGTGGGCCAGGCGCCCGTCGGCCACGCGCCGCGCGAGGGGCAGGAGGCCCGCCAGCGTGCCGTCGCCGTCGCGCCCGAGCACCAGCAGCGGCTCCCAGAGTCCCGCGTAGGCCTGGTACCAGGGCAGCACGAACTCCGGCGCCTGGAGCAGGGCGAACTGCGGCTGGTCGGCGACCAGCGCGCGCCAGGCGGCCTGGAAGGCCGGCTCCTCGGCCAGCCGAGCGGCCTCCGCGCCGCGCACGAGCTCGATCTTCACGCCCTTCGATTCTCGCACGCCGGGCGCGCGAGCTGGGGTTCCGGCCCGCGGACGGCGCGGCAGCGGTGCGGGGAGCGGCTAGCCCGTTGCGCAAGGCCCGTCGCGAGGCGAAGCGCTCTTCGACGCGGCACGGCGCGCGACGGGACGGCGCAGGCGGCCTTCCTGACCGCCGAGCACGGATTCCCGGGCGCAACGCCGCCTCGTCGAAGAGCGCGCAGCCGCAGCAGGGACCCTCGCAACGGGCTGCTAGACTCCGGGGGGCGCGGCCTGCGCCGGGCATGAAACGGGTCTGCGTCCTCCTCCGCTCGCTGGCCCACGGGGGCGCGGAGAAGCAGGCGCTGCTCCTGGTGCTGGCGCTGCGCGCGCGGCACGCGGTCGAGCTGGTGGTGCTCGACGAGGAGCCGCGCAGCGCGCGCCACCTGGCCTTCCTGGAGGAGCACGGCCTGGCGGCGACCTTCCTGCGCGGCGGGCGCGCCGGCAAGCTCCTGGCCCTGCGGCGGCTCCTGGCCCGGCGCCGCGTCGAGGCGCTGTTCTGCTTCCTGCCTAGCGACACGCTGCTCGGGGCCCTGGCCGGGCGCCTGGCGGGCGTGCCCCGCATCCACGGTGGGCTGCGCAACGCGCGCCTCGCGCCGCGCAAGGAGCGCGTCCTGCGCTGGGTCCACAACCACCTCAGCCACGCCACGATCTCGAACTCGCACGCGGCCGTGGAGCACTTCGCCGCGCGCGGCTTCGCGCGCGAGCGCTTCCGCGTGATCGCGAACGGCATCTTCCTGCGCCCGCCGCGCGCACCAAGGGCGCAGGGCGGGCCCGTCACGATCCTGTGGCTCGGGCGCCTGGTGCCCGAGAAGGACCCGCGCGCGGCCCTGGAGGCCCTGCGGCGCGCGCGCGCGGCGGCGCCGGCCGGGCTCGAGCTGCGCCTGTGCCTGGCGGGCTTCGGGCCCCTGGCCGAGGTGCTGCGCGGCTGGATCGACGAGCTGGGCCTGGCGGGCGCGGTCGAGCTCGTGCTCGATCCCGGCGAGCCGGAGGCGCTCTTCGAGCGCGCCGACCTGTTCCTCTCGACCTCGCACTTCGAGGGTCTCTCGAACTCGATCCTCGAGGCCATGAACGCGAGCCTGCCGGTGGTCGCCACCGACGTGGGCGACAACGCGCGCCTGGTGCGGGAGGGCGTCAGCGGACACCTGGCGCCGGCGGGCGACGTCGAGCGGCTGGCGGCGCGCCTCCTGGAGCTGGCGCGCGACGCCGAGCGGCGCCGCCGCTTCGGGGCGGCCGCGCACGAGCACCTGAGCCGTCACCACTCGTTCGAGGTGTTCCGGGGGGCCTACGAGGTCTTGCTCGAGGAAGGCTGAATCAGCGGACCGCGGAGGCGCGGAGGGGGACGCGGAGGTCGCGGAGGAGAAGAGAAGAGGATGGGGAAGAGGGAGAAGGGAGGGGGAGCGGAACGGTGCCGGGCGACTCCACGCTTGCTGCTCTTCCTCGCCCTTCACCCTGCTTCTCTCCTCCGCGAGCTCCGCGTCCCCCTCCGCGCCTCCGCGGTTCGCCGGATCTCAGCGGCTGCCGCGGCAGAGCACCACGACCCAGGCGATGCGGAACAGGAGCGCGAGGTCGCTCCAGAAGGTCGGACGCGCGTCGAGGTAGGCGAGGTCGCTGCGCATCCAGGCCTCGAAGTCGGTGTCCTTGCGGCGCTCGGCCTGCCAGGCGCAGGCGATGCCCGGCGTGTGGTCGAAGCGCCGCAGCTGCCACGTCTGGTACGCCCCGGTCTCGGGCGAGAGCGCGCGCGGCCCGATCAGGGTCATGTCGCCCTTCAGGACGTTCCACAGCTGCGGCAGCTCGTCCAGGCTGGCCTTGCGCAGGATCTTGCCCAGCGCGAGCACGCGCGGATCGTTGTCGCTCTTGAAGAGCGGCCCATGGAACTCGTTCAGGTGCTGGACCTCTTCCCAGCCCGACCCGTTGCTCGGCCGCATCGTGCGGAACTTGAGGATCTGGAAGCGCCGGAAGCCCAGGCCCGTGCGCCACTGGCGGAAGATCACCGGCGACCCGCAGCTCAGGCGGATCGCCAGCGCGATCAGGCCCATCAGCGGGGCGAGCACCACCAGGCCCACGCTGGCCAGCAGGACGTCGGCCACGCGCTTGCCGCGCGGCAGCGGGCGCGCAAGCAGCAGCGGCACGCCGCGCGGCTCCCAGCACACGTCGGCGCTCTCGCCGCCGGTCTCGGGCCGGGGCTCGCTCGCCGGCCGGCGGCGCGCGCGCGCGCCCTGCGGCCGCGGACGGTGGCTCTGGACCTCGGCCTCCAGCTCGACGCCGCGGGCCGCGCTGTCGGCCCCGATCGCGGCCGCCAGACGCTCGGTCTCGGCCGGCGGCGTGAAGGGCAAGAGGAGCCCGATCGAGCTCGTGCCGGTGCCCTCGACCACGCCGACCCAGTCGGTGGCGCGCAGCCGCCGGCGCGCCAGGCGCTCCACCAGCGCGAGCGCGCGGCCCCTCGCCGCCGCGTCGGCCGGACGCAGGGTCACGATCCCGAGCGGACGCCCGTGCCGGTCGGCGCGCTCCTGCTCGGTGCGCAGCCGCAGGTGGAACGAGGGCGCCGGAGCTCCGCCGCGCGGGCGGCCCGCGCGGCCCGCGGGCTCACGACGGATCGTGCTGCTCGAGCGCATGCGGGGCCTCGTGGATCACGGGCGAGACGGGCACGGACTCGCGCAGGCTGCCGCGCTCGAAGGGTGGATAGCCGTGCACGGTGCAGACCGCGGCGCCCTCGGGCGCGCCGGCGCGCTGGCGCACCTGGTGCGCGACGCGCAGCGCATCGGTCACCGAGGCGTAGCGCAGGAGGACGCCAAGGCGCCCGTCCTCGAGCCATCCGAGCGCATCGGTGGCGCGCACGCGCGCGACGATGGCCGCGACCAGCGCGTTCTCCGCACCGGGCTCGCGTCCGGCCTCGAAGGCGAGCACCGAGAAGGGCGCGCCGGAACGCTCGGAGCAGGCTCGCTCGTGCGCGAGCAGTTCACGGAACGCCCCCGCCTCGAGGAGGTATTCCGGCGCGTGATCGCGCCCTGCCGCTCCAGATCCTTCCATGACCTCGGTCTCTCTCCGCGCCGCCTGCGGAGGCGGATTCTATAGGGGCACGCATTTCGTGGGACTGGGGAATCGCAATTTTCCGGGCGGCTACGAACTCCTACGCAAGGGCCTGGATTCGGGATCGATCGAGGCTTCATGAATCCGCGACGGTCCTTTGATCGAGGGTCCGGAGGGTCCGGTATGGGGACGGAGCGGCGGCTCCGCGCGGACCCCCGCGGCCAGCGGCACCAGCCCCGCCAGGACCCAGGCGAAGATCGGCTCGTAGACCAGGCGCACGTACACGAGGTACGCGACGGTCAGGAGCAGGATCGCCTCGCGGTAGAGACGCTGCTCGGCCGGCTCGCCCGCCACGTTCCGGGGGCGCAGGAGGACCAGGACGAAGCCCAGGTGGGCGAGGAGGCCGAGGAAGCCCACCTCGCCCAGGAGCAGCGAGAGCGTCACCCGGCCGATGCCCGGATACTGCACCGCCAGCGGGCCGCCGGCCCCGGCGATGGCGCTCTCGGAGGTGGCCCCCGGCCCGCGCCCGAGGGCCAGGGTCGTGCCGGAGCCCTCGATCTCGCGGTAGGCGGTCACGACGGCGGCCCCGCGCAGGAGGTCGCCGCTGGGCGTGTAGACGTCGTGGCGCTCGCCCAGGAAGTAGCGCTGCAGGTAGGCCCAGCTGAAGAGCGAGTCGGTGAAGCCGCGCTCGCTCTCGCCCCGGTACTGGGTGTCGTAGAGGGCCGCGAAGACCAGCAGCGTCGCCGCGCCCAGGGCCGCCCCGGTCGTGAGCAACGCCACGCGCCGCCGCCGCGCGCGCACCAGGAAGTAGACGAAGACGAGGCCCAGGTACGGGAAGGCCGCCTCCTGGTTGCCGATCGCCAGCGAGAGCACCATCCAGGGCACGACGAGGCCCGCGCGCCAGCGCCCGACGCGGCGGCCCTCGACCCAGTAGGCCAGCACCAGCACGATCACGCACAGGTGGAAGAAGAGCACCACCTCGCCCAGCGAGAAGAGCCCGGTCACGCGGTCCGGCTCGCTGCGCCCGACGGTCACGCGCTGCACGAAGCACACCCCGGCCGAGACGACCCCCGCCCCCACCAGGAAGGCGTGGCGGCGCTCGACGTCGTACAGGCCGGTGGCGGCGCGCTGCGCCAGCAGCGCCGCGAAGAACAGCACCAGGCCGCGCTGCGAGACGACCAGGGCCACCGGGGAGGAGTGGTTGACGGCCTTCGAGACGAGCGCGACCAAGAGGCACAGCAGCGCCGCCACCAGCGGCCCGCGCGGCAGCGGCGCGCGCGCCGGCGGCGCGAGGACCAGGGCCGCCACGCCGGCGCCGACCAGGGCGAGCTCCGGCAGCCACTTGAGGGCCGAGGGCAGGTCGAGGAAGTAGCGGTCGACGTACTCGAGCGGGACGAGCGTGGCGAGGAAGGCCAGCCAGAAGCTCCCGCGCCGGTCCGCCAGCACGATCGCGAGGTAGGCGAGGACCGCCACCACGGCCGCCACGAGCACCGGCAGGAATTCCAAGCCCCCCGAGTGTCGCGTATGTTGGCCGGGATGGACAGCCGCCGCGCGCGCGAATGCGCATCCTGATCGTCAACCGCCACCGCGCGGACGTGGTGGGCGGGAGCGAGATCCAGTGCGACCAGATCGCGCGCGCGCTCACCGAGCGCGGGCACGCGCCGACCTACGCCGTGATGGAGCCCCGCCGCGCGCGCTACGAGCTCCCCTACCCCTGCCTGCCGGTCGCCCCGGGCCGGGCCGGCTTCCGCGCGGCGCTGGCCGAGGCGCGGGCGGAGCTCGTCTACTGGCGCTTCAACCGCCGCGGCCTGTGGGCGGCCGCCGGGGCCGCGCGCGACGCCGGGGCCGCCTTCCTGTACGCGCTCTCGCACGACGACGACACGCGCGTCTGGCCCGCCCTGGCCGACCTCGCTTCCCCGCGGCGGGCCTGGCGCGCCCTCCTCGCCGGCGCGAACGCCCTCGCGTGCCGCCGCGTCGACGGCTTCGTGGCCCAGCACGCCGGCCAGGCGCGCGGCCTGCCGCAGGGGCGGACGCGCGTGATCCACAACTCGGCCTTCGCCGGCACGAGCGCCTTCGCCTGGCCGCGCCCCTACGTCGCCTGGGTCGCCAACGTGAAGCCCCGCAAGCGCCCCGAGCGCTTCGTGGAGCTGGCCCAGGCTCTGTCCGGCGAGCCCTTCGACTGCCTGGCCGTCGGCGCGCTGCAGGACCGCCGCTACGCCTGGCTCGCGGATCGCTCCCGCCTGCCGGCGCGCTTCCACTACCTCGGCGCGCGCCCCCCCGAGGAGGTCAACGGCCTGATCGCCGGCGCGCGCTGCGTGGTCCTGACCTGCGAGCCCGAGGGCTTCCCGAACGTGCTCCTGCAGGCCTGGCAGCTCGGCATCCCGACCGCGAGCCTGGCCTACGACCCCGACGGCTGGATCGCCACGCACCGCCTCGGCGCCGTGGCCGCCACGGTGGCGGAGCTGGCCACGGCCGTGCGCGCGCTCGTCGCCGACGAGACCGAGCGCGCCGCCATCGCCGCCCGCGCGCAGGCTCTCGTCGCCGAGCGCTTCTCGCTCGCCGCCAACGTCTCGGCGCTCGAGGCCTTCGCGGCCGAGCGCCTGGCGGCGCGGCGCGGGACCTGAAGCTTCCGAGCGCGCCCCGGCGCCGCTCAGCGCCGCGACCGGGCCAGCGCCCGGCGCAGCTTGAAGAGGAGGAGGCGCGGGTCGGAGAGCAGGAACGTCTCGCGGCAGCCGTCGACCAGCGTGCGCGCGCCGGCGGCGGAGAGCGTGTGCAGCTTGTGCGGCCAGGGGCCGTGGCCGAGGGGCTCAACGGTCGTGACGAGCTCCTCGCGGAAGGTCTCCGGCGTCAGCTCGACGATACGGCTGAGGGTGACGCGCTCCTCGTGGATGCGCGAGCAGTCCTGGGCCGGGCGGTAGAGCTTGCCCTCGTGGACGAAGGGCGTGCCGGCGCCGCGCGCGGAGCGCGGGTCCAGCGCGACCGGGTTGCGCGCGTGCGGCTGCCACGGGCCGCGCAGCTCGGCGGCGTGGAAGAGGAAGAGGGCGCGATCGTGGCCGTTCCCCTTCTCCGTGGTGAAGCACCACCAGCGGCCGGCGTGGCGCAGGAAGGTGCTGTCGATGCCGCGGAAACCCAGCAGGAGCGCGGTGACGCGTTCCCAGCCCTCGGGGAAGCGCGTGGCGCGGTAGAGCGCCACCTCGCCGGCCTCGTGGCTCTCCGGGACGCAGTAGAGCTCGCCCGCGTCCTGGATCAGGTACGGGTAGGAGAGGTGGAAGGGCTGGCGCAGCACCGCGCGCTCGGGCCCGAAGCCGCCGTCGGAGAGGAGCTCGCGCGCCACCAGGTACCCCCGGCCCTCGGCGTGCTCGAGGGCCTCGTAGAGCACCCACCAGCGCCCGGCGTGCTCGAGCGCGAAGGGATCGGCCGAGAGGCGCCCCGGGCCGGCGTGCGGCAGCCAGCGCACCTCCGGACGGAAGCCGGGCGCCAGGAAGGCCGCGATCGGGGCCTCCACCAGGCCCACGTTCCACACGTCGACGAAGAGGAGCCGCCGCAGGGCGCGCGGGAGACGCGCGCGCAGGCTCATCGCGGGGCCGCGGCCGCGCGGCCGGCCAGGACCTCGTCGTAGAGGCGCGCGTAGCGCTCGGCCACGGCACGCGCGCCGAAGCGCGCCTCGACCGCCTCCGCGGCGCGCGCGGCGCGCGCGCGCGCCTCCTCGGGGTGCTCCAGCAGCCAGCCCAGGCGCTGGGCCAGGTCGCGCGCGTCGCCGACGCGGAAGCGCACGCACTCGGCCGGCTCGAGCACGTCGGCGTTGGCCTGGATGTCGCTGCACAGCACCGGCGTGCCGCAGGCGGCCGCCTCGAGCAGCATCATCGACATGCCCTCGCGCTCGGAGGGGAACAGGAAGGCTCCCGCGCGGCGCACGAGCGCGAGCAGCGTGGCGCGCTCGGCCACGTAGCCCAGGAAGTGCACGTCGAGCCCGCGCGCCGCCGCGCGGACCTCGGCGGTGTACTCCGGCATCTGCTCGAGGTCGCCCAGCACCACCAGCGTGCCGCGGAACTCGAGCGCGCGCAGCGCCGCCAGCAAGGTGTGCAGGCCCTTGAGCGGGATCACGCGCCGCGCGGCGAAGAGCAGGTAATCGCCGCGCACGCCCGCGCCGGCCAGCAGCCGCCCGGCCGCCTCCTCGTCGAAGGCCAGCGGCTCGACGCCGTTGGGCACGTGCTCGACCGTGCGCCCGTAGCGCGCGCGGTAGTACTCGGCCTGCTCGCGTGAGACCGCCGTGCGGCGCGCGCGCGCACGCACGAAGACGCGCTCGGCCAGGCGGAAGTAGAGCCGCCCGAGGGCCGACCACTTGCTGTTCAGGTAGGCGCGCTCGTGCGAGGTCGCCACGCACGGAAAGCGCAGCGCCAGGAGGGGCAGCGCGAAGGCCGCGTCGGTCTTGTGCACGTGCACCAGGTCGTAGTCCTGGCGCAGGGCGTGGAAGAGGCAGCGCGCGAGGTACAGGAACACGCCGGCTCCGCCCGCTCGTCGCTCCGGGAACTGCACCACGCGCACGCCCGCGAGGTGCGCCTCGGCCTGCGGGCTGGCGTAGGCGTAAACCGTGAAGTCGTAGCGTCCGGCGAGCTGGCGCAGGGTGCTCTCGACCACGCGCCCGGTGCCGCCGCGCGAGGGATAGTCCTTGCCGCCGAAGATCGCGATGCGCGGCCGGCGCGCGGGCGTGGGCGCGGCCTCCACGGCGGCGGAGCGGTCGAGCGCGGCGGGCGTCACCGGAGGCCTCACAGCCTGCGGTAGAGCCAGCCGGGCACGGGGTAGCGCCGTCGGTTCAGGACCACGCCCGCCAGCGGCGCGCCGCCGGCCTCCAGCTCCTGCGCCGCCTCGCGCGCGATCTGCCAGCGGTTGCGCCCCGCGGCCACGACCAGCACGGTCGCGTCGCTCGTGGCGGCGACGTGCGGCACGCGCGCGGCGTCCGCCAGGCACGGCAGGTCGAGCACGACGTGCTCGAACTCCGCGCGCCAGGCCTCGCACCAGGCCGGCAGCGCCTGCAGCACGCGCTCGGCCACCGGCTGCGCCTCGCGCGGAAGGCCCCTGGGCCGCGCCTGGCCGGCGGGCACCAGCCACAGGCCCTCGACGCGCGTCGAGAGCGGCGCGGGCCGGGCGTCCGTGCGCGCGGCCTCGGCCGCGCCGGGCGCCAGCGGCAGCTCGAAGGCGTGCTGCAGGCGCGGGCGCGTGACGCGCGCGTCGACCAGCAGCACGCGCCCCCCGCCCTGGGCCAGGCTCGCGGCCAGGTTGGCGGCCAGAGTGCTGGTGCCCTCGCCGCGGTGCGGCGCGGTGACGGCGTAGACGCTGCCGCGGCCCGGCGCGGCGCGCGGCAGGTGGTCGCGCACCTGGGCGAAGGTGCGCGTGGGCACGACCGCCACCCCGCGCCAGCGCCACAGCTCGATGCGTGCCGGGACCGAGCCCAGCGCGCGCAGGCCCAGGCGCCGGCGCACGTCCTCGGTCGAGCGCAGCGACTGGTCCAGGAAGTCGGACACGAAGGCGAAGGCCAGCGCACCGCACAGGGCCAGCACGAAGCCCACCGCCAGGCTGACCTTCTTGCCCAGCTTGGTCGAGCGCAGCGGCAGCGGCGCCGGCTCGAGGATGCGCACGCTGGTGAGCTTGCTGCGGTGCATGGCCTCCTCGGCCTCGACCTGGCGCAGGCGCTCGGCGTAGTCGAGGTAGCTGCGCTCCAGGCCGGCGATGTCGCGCTCCAGGCGCGCCAGGTCGAGCTCCTGGGCCGTCAGGCGCGCGAGCTCGGCGCCCAGGGTCGTGCCGCTGGAGCGCAGCGCCTCGGCGCGCGCGCGCTGCGCCGCCAGGGCCGCCTCGGCCTGCACCAGCGCCAGGCGTGCCTCCTGGCGCGCCGAGTTCGCGCCGCGCTTGGTCTCGCCGCGCTGCAGCCCTTCCTGGGACAGGAGCTTCTCGGCCTCGACGATCTGCTCGCGCACGGCGCGCACGCGGCGCGAGTCCGGCTCGAGCGTCTCGAGCAGGCCCTGCTCCTCGATGCGCAGCGTGGCCACCTGCTGGCGCAGGAAGTCGTGCACCGGGTTCGTGTCGCTGACCGTCTCCTCCAGCACCACCGCCTCGTCGATCGTCTCGACCCCCGCGCGCAGGGCCGCCACCTGCGCCTCGCTGGCCGAGACGTTGGCGGCCTCGACCGCCAGCTCGGCCTCGCGCGTGCCGAGACGCGCCAGCAGCGAGCTCTTCTGCTCGGCGAGCGAGATCACGCCGCTCTCCGCGCGCAGCGCCTCGAGCCGCTCCTCGGCCGCGGCCAGCTCGCCGGCCAGGCGCTCGGTCTCCTCCGCCAGGAAGGCGCGCGAGCCGTGCGAGCGGTGCACCTCGAGGTGCTTCTCGAGGTAGAGCTCGGCGTAGGTCCGGGCCACGGCCTGGGCCAGGGCCGGGTCCTTGGCCTGGTAGCCGATCTTGATCACGCTCGAGTCGAGCACGAGCCGCACCTCGAGCTGCTGCGAGAGCAGCAGCGCGGCAAGGTCCTCCTCGGAGAGCTCCGGTCCGTCGCTCGGCACCAGCGCGCGCACGCGGCGCTCCAGGCCGTCCCGCAGGCGCTTGGCGAGCCCGGGCGGCTTCGACGCCTCGCCGCCGGGGCCGCGGACCTTGCCCAGGATCCGGTCGGCCCCGAGGGCCCGCACCACGGCGCGGCGCAGCTCCTCGCTGCGCGCGACCTCGAGCTCGGAGTTCAGCTCGTTCTCCCAGGAGGTGCGCGGGTCGAGGGCCACGCCGCCCAGGGTCACGGTCGGGTCGAGCGTGACGCTCTGGCGTCCGACCTGGACGAAGAGCTTGGTCTCGGAGCGGTAGGAGGGCGGCGTCAGGAAGGCCCAGGCCACGGCCGCCGCGAACAGGACGGCGAAGACCACGCCGATCCCGAGCGCGTGCCGGAAGACGACCTGCGCGAAGCGCAGCACGGGCAGCTCTACGCTCGTCTCCGGTGCCGACGGGTCGGGCCGCCGCGGGGGGGGCCGGAGCGCGTCGCCCAGCGCGGGCTCGTCCTCGTAGAGGAACCACTCGCCCTCGCTCGTCCCCGAGCCCGCCGCACCCGGCTTTCGCGTGGTCTCGCCCATGCCGTCAGTTGACGCTGATGGTCGAGCCCAGGCTGATCGGGATGTTCCTCCGGACGTACTGGTCGACCCACTGGTTGATGTCGGCGATGGCCGAGTTGGGCACGTAGATCGCGTCGTAGGGGCGCAGCACCAGGTTCTGGCGCGTGTCCTTGCCGCTCATCACCGCGCTGAGGTCGAGCGGGATCACGGCGAAGCGTCCGGGCCCCTCGGGGCGGATCAGGATCGTGTTGCCGATGGCGGCCGTCGGCAGGAACGAGCCGGCCTCGAAGATCGCCTGCAGCACGGTGCGCTCGCCCACCAGGTCGAACATCCCGGGCGACTTGACCTGCCCGCCGACGTGCACCTTGTAGGCGGTCGTGCTCCTGAGGATCACGGCCACCTCCGGGTCACGGTACTCGCGCGCCCAGGCGGCGGTGATGTCCCGGCGCAGCTCCTCGGCCGTGCGGCCGGCGGCCTTGACCTCGTTCGCCAGGGGCAGCGAGAGGTAGCCGTCCGGGCGCACCTGGAGCAGCACGTTCTGCTCGGGCGTGTGCAGGAAGCGCACCTCGAGCTCGTCCCCGACCTGGAGCACGTAGCGCTCCGGCTCGCTGGGCGGCTCGCGCAGGTAGATCTCGAACGAGGTGGCGTTCTCGACCTGGTGCCCCGCACAACCGGCCAGGAGCCCGGCGAGGAGCAGGCCCGCGGCCAGCAGGGAGGTTCCGGACATGATGGGCCAACGTGCATGATAGAGCCGGCACGAGGAACGCGCAATGCGCGCACCGGCCCGGCGCGGCGGCCGGCCAGCGCCCGCGCGCGGAGCACGCCGGCGGCCCGAAGTCTCGGCGCCCAGCGCTCGAGCGCGGGCTGCCCCGGGCCCGGCGGCGCGCGCATCGCGGCCCCCCGCGGTGCGCGCCTGCCCCTATGATTTCCAGGATGCCGCGCTCCGCCCTCGCCCGCCCCCGCCGCGCGTGAGCCCGGTCCCGCGCTTCCTCCGCGGCTGGTTCCAGGACGGCTCCCTGGCGCGCATGTTCCGCCACTGCCTGGAGCTGATCGCCGGCGACGTGGGCGCCAACGCGATCCAGTTCCTGAGCCTGGCGGTGACCACGCACGCCCTGGGGCTGGAGGCCTTCTCGCTGCTGGTCCTGATCCAGACCTACACCGCGATCGTCGACGAGCTGTTCGCCTTCCAGTCGTGGAAGGCGCTGATCAAGTTCGGCGCCGCCTACACCGGCCCCGAGCAGCGCGAGCGCCTGGCGGGGTGCCTGCGCGTCGGGTTCCTGCTCGACCTCGCCAGCGCGGCGGGCGCGACGCTGCTCTCGATCGCCGGGGCCTTCGCGGTGGCGCGCTGGAAGGGGCTCGACGGCACGACCACCGCCATGCTGATCGTGAACAGCCTGGGCACGCTGACGAGCCTGTCGGGCATGCCCACCGCGGTGCTGCGCCTGTTCGAGCGCTTCCGCCTGTTCTCGGTGCAGAAGACGATCGCGGCCGCGATCAAGCTGGCCGGCGTGGCCGTGGCGGCGGCGCTCGGAATGGGCCTGTGGGGCTTCCTGCTGGCCACGCTGGTGGCCACGGTCGCGGGGCGGCTCTTGCTGCTCGCGCTCGGGTGGCGCGTGCTGCGCGCGAACGGCATGGGCGGCTTCCTGCGCGCCCCGGCCATCGACGTGGGCCCGATCACGCGCTTCTCGATCTGGACCAACCTGATCACGACCGCGTCCCTGCCGATCAAGCACTTCGACATGATGCTGGTCGGCGCGCTCGTCTCGCTGGAGAGCGTCGGCGTCTACAAGCTGATCAAGCAGATCGCGCTGGTGATGACGATGGTCTCCGACTCGGTCTACCAGGTGATCTACCCGCGCATGGCGACCTTCATCGCGCGCGCCGACTTCCGCGGCGCGCTGGTGCAGGCGCGACGCTCGGGCGCGCTGCTCCTGGCCTTCACCTCGCTGGCAGCCCTGGGCGTGGCCCTGCTCGGCCCGCTCCTGATCCCGCGCCTGTTCGGGCCCGAGTTCGGGCGCGACTTCGCCAGCCTGAACGCCTACATGGCCCTGCGCTCGGTCTCCTGCGCCTTCGTCGTCGTGCACCCGCTGTTCCTGGCGCTGGGCTTCGTCAAGCGCGAGCTGGCGATCCAGGTGGCGGCCAACCTGGTCTACCTGGCGGCGGCCTGGGTGCTGGGCTCGTACTGGGGGCTGCTCGGGATCGTGCTGGCCTACGGCCTGCAGTTCTCGAGCGTGCTCGCGCCGAAGATGTGGATCATCCGCGCCGAGCTCCGCGGCCGCGACGTGCGGGGCGCGCCGGCGGCGCGGGCGGCGTCCTGAGGGCGGGGGTGGGGCCGTCGGGGGCCTGGGGCTGGGGCGAGACGGCGCGCGCGTCGGGGCCCCGCCGAGGTTGCGCGCCCGCCGGGGCCCCGCCGCTGCTCCGTGGC
>DASVAP010000082.1:0-7833 GCA_036376275.1 Planctomycetota bacterium
GCTGGTCGTGCTGACCGTCACGCTCACGAACCGCGGCGCCGAGGAGCTGGCGCAGCTCTTCTACGCGCGCGAGTGGCTGGTCCCGGGAGCGCCGGCCTGGACGTTCCCGCCGGACATCGACGACGGGCGCGCGCTGCCGGCGGGGCTGGCGCGGCGGCTGTGGATGCTCGACGACCTGGCACCGGGGGCGAGCACGGGTGCGACCTTCTCGTTCCGCGTCGGGCCGCCGCGCGAGGCGCGCGGGCTGGTCGAGGTGCCGCTCGTCATGTACACGGACGCCAGCTGGCCGGGTGGCCTGCTCTTCGGGATGACCAACGGCGTCTCCTTCGGTGACTACGACGCCGACGGCTGGATCGACGTGTTCTCGCTGATGTCGGCGCGGCTCCTGCGCAACGTCGGCGGCACCACCTGGCAGCTCGCGGCCAATCTGACCTCCGTGCTGCCGCCGACCAGCAACCGCTACGGCTCCTCCTTCGGCGACTACGACAACGACGGCTTGCCGGACATCGGCACCGAGCCGCGCACGAACGCGGGCGACTCGTGCATGCACCTCTTGCACAACCTCGGGAACGCGGTGTTCGAGGACATCGCCACGGATCCGCTCCTGTTCGAGGGCCAGCCCTGCAACGCGCCCTCCGAGACGATCTGCTGGGGCGACGTGGACGACGACGGCGACCTGGACGTGTTCCTGCCGGTCTACGGGCGCAACCTCGGGCCCGGGAACTTCTTCATGGAGAACCTCGGGCCCACCGGCCCGGGCGGGGCCTACCGCTTCCGCGAGACGAGCGCCGAGGCCGGGCTCGACAATCCGCCCATGACGGCGCGGCCCGAGGGCGCGCAGTTCCTCGACGTCGACGGCGACGGCGACATGGACTGCTACTCGAACGGCACGCTCTACCAGAACCGGTCCGAGGGCCGGCCGCTGTTCGAGGCCATGACCGAGACCGGCAACGGCATCGGCCTGCGCAACGACCTGGACGAGGGCGCCGCCTTCTTCGACTACGACCTGGACGGCGACCAGGACCTCTTCATCGTCTACACCCAGCGCGGCGTGCGTATCTGGGAGGCGCGCGGCGACGGGACCTTCTTCGCGCGCCAGGGGATCATCGACGAGGCCCGCACCGGGCTCGACCTCGGGCTCTCGGCCGAGGACTGGGACATGGACGGCGACGTGGACTTCACCACGCGCCAGGTGTTCCGCCGCAACCGCCTGGTGGAGGACGGCGCGCGCCACTTCACGGTCGCGACGCACGCGATCCCGGCCGGCCAGATCACCTCGGCCACCCCGGCCTGGGGCGACTGGGACCGCGACGGCGACCTCGACTGCGCGCTCGGCAACTGGCAGGCGACCGGGCGTCTCTACCAGAACGTGCTGTGGGACCACGCGCTCCCGGCCGAGCAGAAGCCCTACCTGCGCGTGCGCGTCGTGCGCGACGCCGCGGGCATCCCGCGCGGCCTGGAGACCGAGTACGGCGCGCACGTCGAGGTCTTCCTGCACGGCGACCCGCACCGGCGCGAGAAGTTCGTCGCCAGCGGCCACGGCTACCTGAACCAGAACGAGTACGCGCTGACCTTCGCCCTGCCGCCCGGTCCGAACCCGGCGGTGCCCGTCGAGGACCTGGTGTGCGACGTGGTGGTCGACTTCCCGGGCCGCGCCTCGCGCGGCGTCCTGCGCGTCGACCGGCACGTCAACCCGGCCCTGGGCGGGCTCGCGATCGCGGAGCTCGCCGAGCGCGAGATCACGGTCTTCCGCAGCGGGCGCGTGCTCGTCGACGGGAGCGAGCACCTGCCCCTCGAGCTCCCGCCGCGCCTCCTCGCGACCGGTGGCGGCCTGACCCTGCCCGATCCCGAGCTCGGCCTCGCCGAGCCGCTGCCCGGCACCGGTCCCGCGAACTGGGTCGGGATCGAGGTCGCCGTCGGCCCGCGCCGGCGCGTCTTCGTGAAGGAGCTCGTGCTCGACGGCGTCCTGGTCGAGGCCACGCTGGCCGAGCCCTTCAACGTCGCGCTCTGGGACGTGACCGATCCCGCCCACCCGCAACGCGTCGCCGAGCGCGCCCTGTCGACCTCCGAGGGCAACCGCCGCAGCGCCTACCCCTTCGCCGTCGAGCTCGCCCCGGGCCACCGCTACCGCTGCGTCGCCCACCTGAAGGAGAAGCGCGCCCTGCCGCCGCCGGGTCAGCTCCAGCGCGCCGGTCTCGGCCTCACCGGCGGACTGGACCTGACCGACCCGAGCCCCACGAGCGGCAAGGCTGTCGTCGAGGCCGAGCTGCAACCGGCGGCCGGACTCGCGCTGCGCTACGTCAGCGAGCGCCCCGTGAGCAGGCGCTAGGCGATCAAAGATCGCCTACTGATCTCGCTGTCAGCGTGACCGCCACGGTTCTCCAGCCGGGCGCAAGCCCGGCTGGCGATCCGCGGCGCATTCCCGGACGAGTTCCCAGGACGCGCTCCGCACGCTACTCGCCCGGCAGGGGCGCGAAGTGCGTGGCGATGAAGTCGTCGAGCAGCTCCCGCACCTGGGCCAGGTCGTCGTCCCAGAACCAGCTGAAGGTGTTCGAGCGGCGCGTCGAGCCCGCGCGGAAGACGGTCAGCGTCTGGAGCGGGACGTCGGTCACGATTCCCTCCTGGTCGCACTCCTGGAGTGCGCCCGCCGCCTCGAGGCCCGCGCGCAAGGCCGCCACTGTCCCGGGATCGAGCTGCACGAGCTGCCCAGAGCCGAGGCCGCCCTCGCCCAGGTACGAGGAGAGGCGCGCCGCGCCGTCGCTGTACACCGCGAGCGCGTAGTCGATCGGCCCCGACAGCGTGCCGCCGGTGACCTCGTAGAGCACCAGCGGCTCGCGCGGCACGAGGTTCGGACACGGGCTCGCCGGCAGGCGCTGGCTGCCCGGCGTCTGGGAAAGCGCCAGCGGCGCGAGGGAGAGAGCGGCAAGGAGAAGGCTGGAGTACTTCATCGGTCGTACCTCGAAGGAGTCGCGTGGACGGCCCACACGTGCGGTCTGCAGTCCCTATGCGACTCATGGGGATCGGTCTCGCTGACGCCGAAGCCATGTCGGATTTTTCTGCGTCACGGCCGGTTGCCTGACTCGTCGCAGCGGGGGGGCGCGGAATCGGAGCGTCTCCTGTCGTCGCCGAGCGCGCCCTGTCGACCTCCGAGGGCAACCGCCGCAGCGCCTACCCCTTCGCCGTCGAGCTCGCCCCGGGCCACCGCTACCGCTGCGTCGCCCACCTGAAGGAGAAGCGCGCGCTGCCGCCCCCGGGCCAGCTCACGCGCGCCGGCCTCGGCCTCGCCGGCGGCCTCGACTACTCCGACCCGAGCCCCACGACCGGCAAGGCCGCCAGCGAGGCCGCGCTGCGCCCCGAGGTCGGCCTCAGCCTGCGCTACGTGAGCGCGCCCGCGGCCAGCGCGCGCTGAGGTCGGTGCAGGAACCGCGCCGTCGGGTCAGCGCCGCCGCACCGGCGGCGGACCGCTCCAGACCACCTGGGCGGGGCTCGTGACGACCGCACCGACGCTGGCCTGCACCGTGTCCGTGCCGCGGATCAGGCCGAAGTAGCTGAAGCTCGCCTGGCCGTCGAGGTCCGTCGAGACCGTGCCGGTCGCCCCGGCATTCGGGCCGCTCGTCACCAGGAAGACGACCGAGGTGTCGGGCACCGGCTGGCCGCCGGCCGTGGTGGCCGTGGCCGTGATCGTGCACAGGCTCTTCGTGTCGAGGGCCGTCGCGGCGGGCTCGAGCACGAGCGCCGCGGTCACCGGCACGGGTGGAGCGACCTCTCCGACCGCGACCATCTCGATCACCTGAGCTCCGCCGAGGTCCGTGAACAGGATCGAGGCCGGCTCCAGCGTGCTGGCGAAGTTGAGCCCGACGTTGTGCGAGCCCGTGAACACGTAGAAGAGCAGCGTGAAGTGCTCGCCCGGGGCCACGGTGACCGGGTCCAGCGTCAGCGGGAGGCTCACCGGGCCGGCGGGAAGGATCGGCGCCAGGAACTCGTGCGCCAGCACGGAGCCGGGGAAGAGCGGGGCCAGGTCTTCCGCGTCGTAGCCATCGCCGTCGCGCAGCAGGTACTCGATCGCGTCCACGCCGCTGCCCGCCACCGTGGCCGTGAAGCCGTCGGTGTCCAGCACGTACACGCCGGCCCGGACCCTCGAGTAGCTCCCCATCCCGGGCGAGGTCGCGCCGAAGATCGTGCCCCCGAGCAGGGCGTTGACGCGCAGCGTCCGGGCAACGTTGCCCATGTTCTGGAAGGTGCGGAACGAGACGCCACGCGCTCCACCCGTCGTCTGCGTGCCCTGGTAGGAGTAGGCCCCGGCCGTCAGCCAGTTCTCGTTCAGCCGGCCGCGCGCGTGCAGGTGGTCGCCCGTCGTCACGAAGATGTAGGCCGGGGTGAGCGGATCGCCGGCCGAGCCGCGCAGGAAGTCGTACTCGTAGTACGAGTTCTGCAGGTCGAAGACCGTCCCGCTCATCACCGTGCGCGTGCCCGTGCCGAAGGCGAGGCCGGGAAAGGGCGTGCCGGCGATGCGGATGCCGAGCGTGCGGTTCGCCGGGAGATCCTGCCAGCCGCCGCTCGACTCGTTGCGGAAGACGTAGCGCTCCAGCGGGTTCGGGGCGCCGGGTGGCATCGAGGTGTCGAAGCCGGAGCCGTCGACGGGCTCGAAGACCAGCCAGTACGTCCCGGCGGCGAGCACGGCGCCGTATCCGCCGAACGTCACCCAGCCGTAGGAGAAGCGTGACCCCATCGCGAAGGTCTTCGAGTAGAGGCTGTCGGGTGAGAAGAGCGGCGGCGGGTTGACGGCCGGGAAGTCGTCGAACTCGGCGCGGATGCGCACGTCGATGCTGCCGGCCTCGCCCGGGGCCATCCAGGCCTGGATCGTGTCGAGCGTGGCGGCCTCCAGCAGCGTGAAACGTGTCCCGACGAACTGGTAGCTGATGGAGCAGTCGGGCTGCGGCGTGCAGCTCGTGTTCCCCTCGGCGAACAGGGCTACGCTGTTCGGGTTGAAGGACGAGCTACCGGGCCCCGTGTCGACCAGGTAGGTCTGCGCTGTCACCGGGAGCGCGAGGCAGAGACCGCCAATCCGGAGCCCGGTGGCGAGCAGCGCGCCGAGCAGGGTCCGGCGGCGATCACCGGCGATCGGACTTCGAGTGAGCTTGGCTCGCGGGCACATGCAGGGAATGGCTCCGGCTTGGCGTGGGGATGAAGCAGCGCGCCGACCGTAGCCGTGCCTCACCCCGGCGTGGGGAGGTATCGGGGACTTTTCTTGGGCTCGCGAGGGTTCTCGCGTGCCATTCAAGGGGCTGGGCGGGCGCCGCGGAGCGCCTCAGCGTTCCTTGCCCCGGGGCCCGAGGCCGTAGGGGCGGCGCAGGTTCTCGTGCAGCAGGCTGGAGCTCGCCTCGAGCACGGTCCCGAAGCGCTGCGGCTGCCCGCAGGCGAGCAGGAAGCGATCGAGCGTCTCGGCCGTGAGCGGCAGGCCCTCGTCGTGCCCGAGCAGGCTCGCCGCGGTGGCCAGGACGTGGGCCAGCAGGAGGTCGTCGACCGCCGCGCTGCGCAGCAGGACGCGCGCGGCCAGGGCATGGTCCTCCTCGCTCTTCAGCGCGCCGGCCGCGACGATCTCGCGCGCGCGCACGAGCCACTCCGGCGCCGGCTCGGTGGCGGGTGTCGGGAGGGATGCGGGCGCCGCCGCCTTGAGCAGCCTGGCGAGCTCCCTGGGGCTGGGGGTCTTTCCCGCGCGCTCCTCCTTGCGCGCGCGCTTCAGCGGATCGAGGCGATAGGCCTTGCGGATCGACTCGGGCAGGGAGTCGTCGAACGGCTCGAGGGGCGCGAACACGGCGGGATCGCCCGAGCCGCTCTGCGTGAGGAAGATCTGCGGGCGCTGGATGCTCTGCAGGAAGCGGTCGAGCGTCGCGGCGCTGGCGAAGCCCGCGAAGGGCAGGCCCTTCGCGCCGGGCGGCACGCTGAGGACGTGCGCCAGGAGGTAGTCGTCCGGCGTGTTCCCGTGCTGGAGCAGCCAGCAGGCGTTCTGCCAGTCCTCGAGCGAGGCGAGCTGGCCGGCCGCGACGATCTCGTTGACGCGCGCCGCGCGCTCCGCCTGGCGGCGGCTGAAGTGGTCGCTGCGCGAGTCGTCGACCCACTCCTTCTGGTCCTGCTGGTCCTCGGCCGCCATCCGTGCCAGCTCGCGGCTGATCTCCTTCTGGGAGGGCTTGCCCTCCTGGACCGCCGCTCCGAGCAGGATCGCACTCCCGACGAGCAGGAGCGCACGCCCGATGCTGCTGGCTGCCATCTTCCGTCCTCCAGCTGATTCGCCGCGGAGATCTCCCTCGCGCGAGAGTGCAGCACAAACGGCGTTCCAGCAGGGAGCAAGCAACGGGGCCCGTCCAGTTGCCACCCCGGCCGTGATCGCCCGGCAGGCCCCCTTGCGATGTGCCCGGCCGCTACCCTCACCGCTCCCGAGGTCCCCATGCACCCCACTCCGCCCACCTGCAGCGTGCTCTTCGCCCTCCTGCTCCCGGCCGCCTGTGCCTCGCCCGGAGCGCATGGGCCCGACGCGCCCTCGTCGGCCGAGCTCGCGCGTCCGCTGCCGCCGCTCGAGCAGGCCGTGACGGTGTGGGACGCCCAGGCCGGCCGCGCGCTCGCCTTCGACGAGCTGCTCGCGCGCCTGGGCGCGCTCGACGCGGTGTTCCTGGGCGAGACGCACCTCGACGACGTGACGCACCGGGTCGAGCTGGCGGTGCTCGAGGGCCTGATCGAGCGACGCGGCGGGCGCGTCGTCCTCGCGCTCGAGATGTTCGAGCGCGACGTGCAGCCCGTGCTGGACGACTACCTGGCCGGGCGCATCGACGAGGCGGCGTTCCTGGCGGCCGCGCGGCCATGGAAGAACTACGCCACCGACTACCGGCCGCTGGTCGAGGCGGCGAAGCGCCACGGTGTTCCCGTGATCGCCGCCAACACGCCCGCGGCGCTGCGGCGCAAGGTGGCGAGCGGCGGCAAGGCGGCCCTCGACGCGCTCGCGCCGGAGGAGCGCCGGCTCCTGCCGGAGGAGATCCTGCCGGCCGAGGCGGGCTACTGGGAGCGCGTCGACCGGGCCACGCGCGGGCACATGAACTTCGCCAGCCTGCCGGAGGAGAAGCGCCTCTACTCGGGCCAGAACCTGTGGGACAACAGCATGGGGGCCGCCTGCGCCGAGGCCCTCGCCGCGCACCCGGGCGCGACGATCGTGCACGTCGTGGGTGGCTTCCACGTGATGTACGGCTCCGGCACCGCCGCGCAGTTCCGCCGCCGCGCGCCGGGCTCACGCTCCGCGGTGGTCGAGATCCTGCCGGTGTCCGCGCTGGCCTCGGCGCGGCCGGAGCGCGACGCCGAGCGCGGCGACTACCTCGTGTACGCGAGCGCGCTGGCGCGCAGCCTCTCGAACGGCACCCATGCCGTCGCCGTGCCGCTCGAGCTGCGCTACACGCTCGACCTGCCGGACTCCGCCAGCGACGCGCGGCCCGCGCCGCTCCTCGTCTGGCTGCCGGACGCGGACGAGCGCCCGGCCGACGCGCGCGCGTACCTCCGGGCGGCCCTGGGCTCCGAGGCGGCCGTGGCGGTGGTCGAGCCGCCGTTCCCGGAGCGGACCGATGACCTCGCCCCCGGCGGACGCTGGGCGCGCGCGAGCGAGCTGCGCTCCGACCAGGGACGCCTGCTGCACGGCCTCGAGCGCCTGGTCGAGTACGTCACGCGGCGCCTGCCGGTCGACGGCACGCGCGTGGTCGTCGCCGGACGCGGCCACGGCGCGACCGCGGTCCTGTGGAGCGCCCTGTACGGCGAGTGGCTCGACGCGCGCTTCCTGGCCTTCGAGCCGCGCGG
>DASVAP010000346.1:0-15045 GCA_036376275.1 Planctomycetota bacterium
AGCGGGCAGAGGAGCAGGGCGATCACGGGGTCTCTCCTTCCAGGGTCCAGGTCAGGACGCGGCGCGGAGCCAGCTCGACGCGGGCACAGCGCGGGGCCGGCGGCGAGGCGCTCTCCACGCTCACGGTGAAGACATCGGCCCGCGCGAGCACGCCGGACGGGCTCGCCGCCGCGTCCACGGCGTGCGCGAGCCAGGCTCCCACGCCGAGCGAGAGCACGGCGGCCGCCGCCACGCTCCAGGCCAGCTTGCGCCGGCGTGGCGCGACGCGCTCCAGGTGCGCGAGGCGCGCGAGCAGCACGTGCACGGCGCGTGCGTCCTCGGGATCGGCGCGCAGCTCCGCGGCCAGCTCGGGGTCGTCGAAGGGCGAGCGGCGGGCGTCGAGGGCGGCCTCGACGCGGATCCACAGGGCGTCATGCATGGGGAGGCTCCTTCTCGGAGAGGCCGGCGAGCCGGCGGCGTGCGCGGGAGAGGTGCGACTTGACCGTGCCCTCGGGCAGGGCGAGCTCGCGCGCGATCACGCGCACCGGCTGCGCGCGCTGGTGGAAGCGCACCAGCACCTCGCGCTCGACGGCGGAGAGCGGCGCGAGGAGCCGCGCGAGCTCGTCGCGCGTCTCGGCCCCCGCGCCCGCGGCGCAGGGCGCGCCCGGCTCCTCGGGCGAGCGCTCCAGGGACGAGAGCGGCCGCGGGTGGCGCGAGCCGGCGGCGCTGCGATCGCTGTGCACGCGCTCGGCCAGGCGCCGCAGCCAGGGCCAGAGGTCGCGGCGCGGGTCGAAGCGGTCGCGGTAGCGCAGGGCGCGCGCCAGGACCTCCTGGAGGACGTCCTCGCGCTCCTCGCCCTGGATGCGGCGGCGGCGAGCGAGGTAGCGGCGCAGGCGCGGCAGGCTCGCGGCCAGGCGCGGCTCCAGCGGGAGGAGCTCCCCGGGCCCGGGGTCGGGAACGTGCTCCGAGACGACCTCGCTCACGTCCTCTGTCTACCGGAGCGGGCCCGGGCCCGGTTGCAGGATCTCCACGTCCGGCCCGCTTCGCTCCCCCGGGCCTGCATGCGACACTGGGAGAAATGACCCAGACGATGCCCCGGCCGGTCCAGGCCCCGGCCCGCAAGAACGGCGCCCCCGGCGGCCCCTGCGCGATGGTGATCTTCGGGGCCTCGGGCGACCTGACCAAGCGCAAGCTGGTGCCGGCGCTCTACAACCTGTGCCGCCAGGAGCTGCTGCCGGAGAACTTCGCGGTGATCGGCTTCGCGCGCAGCGAGCAGACGAGCGAGGCCTTCCGGCGCTCGATGCGCGAGGACATCAAGCGCTTCTGCGACTGCACGCCCGATCCGGGGCTGTGGGACTGGATCGAGAACCGCATCCACTACGTGCGCGGCGACGCGACGCAGCCCGAGAGCTTCCAGGCCCTGCGCGCGCAGCTCTCCGAGGTCGAGCGCGACCACGGCACGAAGGGCAACGTGCTCTTCTACCTCGCCACCGCGCCCGAGCACTTCGGCACGATCGTGAGCCAGCTCCAGGCCGCCGGCCTGACGCAGGAGCGCGAGGGCTGGCGGCGCGTGATCGTCGAGAAGCCCTTCGGGCGCGACCTCTCCAGCGCGCGCGCCCTGAACGAGGAGCTGCGCTCCGTCCTCTCCGAGCGGCAGATCTACCGCATCGACCACTACCTCGGGAAGGAGACCGTCCAGAACCTGCTGGTCTTCCGCTTCGCCAACGGGATCTTCGAGCCGATCTGGAACCGCCGCTACGTCGACCACGTGCAGATCACGGTGGCCGAGACGGTCGGCGTCGAGGGCCGCGCGGGCTACTTCGACACGGCCGGGACGCTGCGCGACATGGTCCCGAACCACATCTTCCAGCTCATCTCGCTGGTCGCGATGGAGCCGCCGATCTCGTTCGAGGCCAACGCCGTTCGCGACGAGCAGGCCAAGGTGCTGCGCGCGATCCAGCCGATGAGCGAGGAGGAGGTGCTCAAGCTGACCGTGCGCGGCCAGTACGGCGCCGGGCGCGCGGGCGGCAAGGACCTGCCCGACTACCGCGCCGAGAAGGGCGTCGCGCAGGGCTCGAGCACCGAGACCTTCGCGGCGATGAAGCTCGGCATCGACTCGTGGCGCTGGAAGGACGTGCCCTTCTACCTGCGCGTCGGCAAGGGCCTGCACGCGCGCCGCACCGAGATCGTCGTGCAGTTCCGCCGTCCGCCCTTCTCGCTCTTCCGCGACACCTCGGTCGAGGAGCTGACCCCCAACCGCCTGGTCGTGCGCATCCAGCCGGACGAGGGCATCCAGCTCCTGTTCGGGGCCAAGATCCCCGGCGCCACGATGCGCCTCGGCACGGTGGACATGGACTTCCGCTACCAGGACCACTTCGGCATCGAGCCGGCCACCGGCTACGAGCGCCTGCTCTACGACGCCGTGCTGGGCGACCCGACGCTGTTCCAGCGCGCCGACATGGTCGAGGCCGGCTGGAGCGTGGTCACGCCCGTGCTCGACGTGTGGAGCGCGCTCCCGCCGCGCAACTTCCCGAACTACGCCGCCGGCAGCCTCGGCCCGAAGGAGGCCGACGCCCTGCTCGAGCGCGACGGGCGGCGCTGGTACGAGCCGGAGCCGGCAGCGAAGCCGTGACCAGCGCGCGCGCGGGCGCCGGAGAGGTCGTCGCGCTGGCCGATCCGGCCGCGCTGGCGGCCGAGGCCGAGCGGCGCGTGCTGGCGGCGGCGGCGGAGGCGCTGGCGGCCCGCGGGCGCTTCTCGCTCGCGCTGGCGGGCGGCTCGACGCCGCGCGCGGCCTACGCGCGCCTGGCGACGGCGGCGACCGACTGGACGCGCTGGCACGTGTTCCTGGGCGACGAGCGCGTCGTCCCGCCCGACCACGCCGACTCGAACGAGGGCATGGCGCGCGCGGCCTGGCTGGGGCGCGTCCCGGCGCGCCTCCACCGCGTGCGCACCGAGCTCGGGGTCGAGGCGGCCGCCGCCGACTACGAGGCCGAGCTGCGCCGGGCCTTCGACCTCGGCCCGGGCGAGGTGCCGGTCCTCGACCTCGTCCTGCTGGGCCTCGGTCCCGACGGCCACACCGCCTCGCTCTTCCCGGGCTCGCCGGCGGTGCGCGAGCGCGAGCGCCTGGTCGCGCCGGTCCTCGACGCGCCGAAGCCGCCGCCGCAGCGCGTGACGCTGACCTTCCCGGTGCTGGAGGCCGCGCGCACCGTGCTCGTGCTCGTCGCCGGCGCCGACAAGGCCGCCGCGCTGGCGGCGGCGCTCGACGAGCGCGAGCCGGAGCACGAGCTCGTCGCCCGGCGCCTGCGCCACGCGCGCGGCGCTCTCGCGTGGCTCGCCGACCGGGCGGCGCTGGGGCAGTGAGCGCCGAGCGGCTCGCGCTCCCGGCCGACCTGCGGCGAGTCCTCGCGGCCTGGGCCAGCAGGCGTTACCCGCGCGAAGCCTGTGGGCTCCTGCTCGGGCACCCGGGCGGGGCGTGCACGACGGTCGTCGAGGTCCTGGAGGCCCGCAACCTGGCCGCGGAGGACGGGCACGAGCGCTTCGAGCTCGATCCCGCCGACCACATGGCGGCCGAGCAGCGGGCCGAGACCCTGGGCCTCGCCGTGGTCGGCGCCTGGCACTCGCACCCCGACCAGCCGGCGCATCCCTCCGAGCGCGACCGCGCCGCGGCGCTCCCGGGCTGGTGCATGGTGATCGTCGCCACGGACGCCGCGGGCGGCGGCGAGCTGCGCGCCTGGCGCGTGGATGGGTCCACTCGTTGCGAGCTGCTCCTGGAAGATCGACGCACGCCTCGAGCGTGCGCATCGATCCGCGAAGTTCCGGACGAATCCCAGAACCGGTCGCGAGCCTGCGGTCAATGACCGAGGCGCGTTTGACGGTTCTGCCTCTTCTACGGATCCTTCCGCCAACCCCCATGAGCCCCCGAACCTCCCCCCTCGCCCTCGGCATCCTCCTGACGCTGACCCCAACGACCACGAGCCAGGACGAAGGGTCCATCCCCGTTCCGCCCGGTCCGCTGGGCGGACAGTACTCCTCGATCGTGGCCGAGGACCTCGACGGGAACTTCAGCCCCGAGATCGCGGTGCTCCGGACGAATCCGGATAGAGCCCTGATCGTGTTCCACAACCCGGACGTGACCCAGGACGCGGTCGAGGTCGCGACCGGAGCGCTCGACGTGTGCGCCTATCCCGTGCCCGACGAGAACGGCCGGGCGCGGCTCCTCTTCACGACGGCGACCGACGTGCAGACCGTGACCTTCGTGGAGGACCACTACGAGCTCGGCACGATCTCCTTCCCGCCTAGCCTGGTGGGAGCGACGCACCTGCGCGTCGGCCTGCAGGGCGGCGTGCACTACCTCTTCTACCTGGCCGCGGACGGGAAGAGCTTCCATCGCGCGCTCGCCGGAGGCGGGGGACTCTCCGCACCCCAGCACCTCGGCACGCTCGTGCCGGCCGTGCTCGACTTCGTGCTGCTGGACTGCGACGCGGACGGGCTGCTGGACCTCGGGATCATGACCGCGAACGGCGTCAACGTGCGCCCGCAGAGCTGGGAGCCACCGCTGCTGTCGCGCGGTGGAGTCTTCCCCGGGGACGCGATCGCGGCCGTGGACGTCATCGAGGTCGGGGAGTGCCTGGCCTGGGTGACCCGCGCGAGCCCGACCCAGGCCAAGCTGTTGCTCCTCCATCCCACCCTCGGGCCCGCGTACCCGATGCTGGACCTGCCGAGCGCGGCGAACTCATCCCTCGTGGCGGCCGACGTGGACGCGGACGGCCTGGAGGACCTGGTGGTCGGGCGCAGCGAGTCCTTCGCGGACGTGCTGCTGCAGGTAGCGGCACCCCAGTACTTCGACGACACCGGCGAGCCGATCGACATGTCCGCGGGGGGGCCGACCGTGTCGATGGGCAGGCTGCTATGCGGCGACCTGTTCAACGACAAGAACGGCAATGGGAATGTTCTGCCCGGCTTCGCAGCCATGCTGCCGACGCTGGAGGTCCTGCAGATGTTGCGTGCCACTGAGCCCGGGCCGCCGCAACTTCCCTATCCGGACTATCAGGGCGTGACCTACGCCTCGGCTTGGTTCCCGCAGTGCCAGAGTCCGAACAGCGGCCCCTCCAGATGGGAGATCTGGACCGGGACAGGATGGGGCTCGACGGGGGCGAACGCGCTGGAGCTGATCGTCCGGCGTCAGGATGGCAGCTTGATGCATGCCAATGCCCTGCGCCATCGACGCTTCTGGCTCGTGAACGGCGAGATCCCGGCCTCGAGCGTGTACTTCGAGACGATTCTCGACGACTACGAGGGATCGAGCACGAAGTACTGGGCCCAGATTCGGCCCGTGCTGGTGGACTTGTCGCCGGATGCCGAGCACCCGGAGTACCCGATGGTGCCCGCGGAGGCCGTGACCCTCGAGGTCTGGCGCTGGTCGGTCCTGGGGATGGCCGGGACCTGCGCTGCTCTCGCCGAGCTACGCCTGCCTTCGTCCCTGTCGCCCGAGGTCCCCATCTGCGCACGTGAGGGCAGCTGCGGGGAGTGGGGATGCAGCGTTGGCTGGGACCCCGCGTTCTGCGACACCTTCCTAGGTCTTCCCCAGCAGGACCCCGTGACGCTGATCCCCTCCGCTGTGCCCAAGTCCAAGGTCCCGAGCTCGCCCGGCCAGCTCCCGATCATCCCGCCGTTCAACGAGTGAGCCGGCGAGCGGCGCGCACACGGCCCGGCGGAGGCTCCCCCTCCGCTGGGCTCAGCGCCGCGGCGTGACGAGGGACTCGAGCCCGAGCCCGACGAGGCTCGGCGCGTACAGGTAGAAGGGCTCCGCGAAGCGCGCGTCCCGGCCCAGCTCGACGCGCGCCCGCCGCAGGGCCTCGGCCGGGCTCGCGCCCGCCAGGAGCTCGCGCTGGAAGGCCGCGACCAGCCGCACCGTCGGCTCGAAGGCGAGATCGCCCGCCGCGTGCACGACGGCCAGCGCCCCGCCGGCCAGGAAGGCGCCCGCGAGCTGCCCCAGACCGTCGTCGCCCGGTCGGCGCGGGCCGCGGGCCGCGCCGCAGGTCGAGAGCAGGACCAGCGGCGGGTAGCGCACCGCGCCGGCCAGGACGTCCTCGCACCACACGAGCTCGGGCGCGCCCGGCCGGCGGGGCAGCGCCAGCCCGGCCGTCAGCTCGCGCTCGAGGTCGCTCTCGCCGTGAACGAGCAGGTGCAGGAGGAGCGTCGGGGAGCGCCCGAGCTCGGCGACGAGCCCGTCCCAGGTGGCCTCCTTCCCGAGCAGCGTGCTGCGGCGCGCGAAGCCCTCCGTCAGCGCCGCGAGCACGTCCGGCGAGACCGGGATCGGCGCCAGGGACGAGCCGGGCCCGAGCTCGGGCGCGCCCACCAGCAAGAGCCCAGGCGCGACGGCCGCCGAAGGCCGGCGCTGCGCGAGCGCCAGCCCGACCGGGACCGACGGCAGGGTGGCGAGCGCGAGGCGCATCCCGAGCGTCTCGCCCGGCTGTGCGCTCCTCGGCACCGGCAACAGCTCGAAGGGCACGCCCCCGACGATGTCCGCGCCGGCCACGTAGACCGCGCTCCAGCGCGCGAGCTGGGCGTGCAGCTCCTCGGGCAAGAGGCGCTGGCCGAGCGTGCGCGCGAGGCCCTCGATCCGCCCGCGGGCCGCGCGCCGCTCCCTTTCCGAGAGGAGCGCGGGCGAGGTCTCGAGCTCGGCGCGCAGGAGCCGCGGCGCCTCCTCGAGCGCGACGCGCCAGGCGACGCGCGCGTGCCGGATCGTGCCGGCGTCGAGCGCGAAGACGTGCAGCTCGTCGGGCCCTCCCGACACGTAGGTCAGCAGGCCCGAACCCTCGCCGAGCAGCCGCGCGCGCACCTCGGCCAGGCTCCCCGGCCCGGCCTCCAGGTGGCGCGCGAGCGAGCCGAGGGCCTGGGTCTCGAGCACGAGCGCGAAGCCCGTCTCCGCGCCGCGCGTCTCGCCCTCGAGCGCCAGCGCCAGGCGGATCGCCGCGCCCAGCAGGAGCTGCCGGCCGCGGCCGTAGAACACCCCGAGCCCCCCGGCGCGCTGCGGGGCGTCGCGCCACGAGCGCAAGAAGACCTGGTGCTGCGCGCGGACCTCGTCGAAGCGCGCGCGCAGCTCCGCCTCCGATGCGCCGGTCTCCAGGGCGAGGAGCGCGCGCCAGGCCACGACCTCGTGCTGGATCTCCACCGGCGACGCGGCCGTGCCGGTTCCGACCTCGGCCAGCCGCGCGCCGGCCGCGTCCCACTCTCGAGCCCGCGCGTGGCGCTCGACCCGGCGCAGGAGCAGCACGGAGCGATGGAGCTCGTCCAGGTCCTCGTCCGCGAGCGCCTCGGCCAGGCGCGCGCCCGCGCCCGACTCCGCGCCGGGATCGAGTCGCTCGAGGTGGTCCTCGAGCAACGCCCGGCGCGCGCGGAGCTGCGCGCGCCAGGCGGACGGCCCGGCGAAGGGCCCGTCCACGTCCAGGGCCTCGTCCAGCTCCTCCAGGATGTCCTGCAGGGGTCCCGGCTGGGTCTGCGCGAGGCCGACGGCGGCTGCGTCGAGCAGGAGGCCGAAGCGCGACTCCAGGTCTCCCGCGCCGGCCGCGCGCTGGCGGTCGAGCGAGAGCCAGGCCTGGTCGACGAGGCCGCTCGCGAGCTCGAGCTTGCCGCGCACGCTCGCCAGCGTGCGCTCGAACACCGCGCGCGACGGGTGTTTCGCCGGCAGCCCGGCCAGGGCCTCCTCGGCCACGCGCACGCCGCCCCAGGCTGCGCCCAGCTCGCCCCGCACGAGACGCTCGTCGGCCACGTAGCACAGGAGCAGCGGACGCTGCTCGTCGTCCTCCGGGAAGCGCGCCAGCTCCGCCTCCAGGCGCGCCGTCGCCTGCGTTTCATGGCCCAGCGCGCGCAGCTCCTCGTGGAGCGCCGCAGCCAGGCTGCAGCCGAAGGCGTCGCGCCGATCGGCAGGCTCGATCGCCGTCGCGGCATCGAGCGCGCGCCCGAGCAGCTCGCAGCGCTCCTCGCCCGCGAGCTCGCCCCAGCGCGGGACCGCGCGCAGGGCGAGCCAGCCCTGGGCCAGGGCCAGCGCCAGGTCTGCCTCGAGCTCCGGCCCGGAAGCGGCGCGCTCGTCGAGGACGCGCACGAGCTCCTCGAGCTCGGCAGCGCGCTCGCGGGCCAGCGCCGCGAGCACGGTCGAGACCGCCAGCACCGCGTCCGGGTCCAGGGGCTCGGCCAGGTGCTCGGCGCGCTCGCCCAGGAGCGCCGCCTGGGCGCGCAGCTCGTCGTAGGCGGCGCGCGACGACGCCGCACGCCGGCACAGGTCCTGCGCCGCCTCGTAGCGGGGCCGCGCACGCCGCGGACCCTCCTGGCTCGTCGCACTGACGCCCCTCGGGCCCGCCAGCGCGGCGAGGAGGGCGAGCAGCAGCGCTACTCTGGCCGCGTCCAGCCGTGTCCCGAGGCGAGCTGGGCGCCGGTGGTATCGTCGATCAGGAGCACCTCCCAGATCAGCGGGGAAGGCAGGGCCTGGAGCTCTTCTGGGCTGGGGGTCCATCTGGGCTCGCTCAGCCCGGGGATCCTATCGTGCTCGCGCGCGCGCCGGCCGTCCTCGACGGTGAACAGGCGCAGCTCGAAGTGCGTGCGCGGGCGCAGCGTTGCCTTCCAGCGGAACTCGCGTGGGTCCGCGCCGTGGCCGACGGGGTTCTCGCACCGGATCTCCCCGCCCAGGAGCAGCTCGGGCACGGGCTCGCCCGAGGCCCGCGTGAACCACCATCCGGCCGACAGGGCCAGGATCAACCCGGCCGCGAGGGCGAGGACGGCGCGGCGGCGGGCCCGGCGCTGGTCCTGGACCCGCGCCAGGGTCGCGCGCACGAGCTGGGTGTCGCCCTGGCCGACGGCGGACTGGCTCGCAGCCAGGTCCTCCCGCTCGCGCCGCACGAGCGCCGCGAGGCGCGCGTCGAGCCCGCGCAGGCGCGCGAGCGCGGCGCGGCACTCGGAGCACTCGCCGAGCTCGGCCCGCAGCCTGGCGAGCGCTTCGGCCTCGGGCATGCCGAGCAACTCCGTCAAGACTCGCTCGTGGTCGTCAGTGTGAACCATCTTGCGCTTGCTCCCCCGCACGCATCCGGCGCTCCAGGCGCTGCATGCCTCGATAGAAACAGGTCTTGGCCGTGTTGGGCGAGATGCCCAGGCGACGGCCGATCTCCTCGAAGGTCAGGTCCTCGTAGTACTTGAGGCGGATCACGCGCTCCTCGCGCTCGGCCAGGTCCTGTAGCGCGCGCTGGAGGACCTCGTGCTCCCCGAGCGCGGGCAGCGGGCGCGCCTCCTCGAGCGTCTCCGTCTCGAGCCGATCGAGCGCGCGCCAGCGGCGCCGGCGCAGCGCGCTCATGAAGGTGTTCAGGCAGAAGCCGTAGGCCCACGTCTCGAGCGAGGCACGCCCGGTGTAGTCCGCCAGGCGCTTCCAGAAGGCCATCACCACGTCCTGGCCCAGGTCGCTGAGGTCCTCGGGGGCGAGAGGGTTGCCCACGCGCTGGTTCAGGACGCGCAGGACGCGCGGCACGCACTTCAGGCGCACGACCATCCCGTCCACGGCGTCCGCCTGCCCCGCCAGGGCCCGCCGGACCAGCTCGCGGTCCTCGTCGTGATCGGCCGCGCCCGTCATGCCGGTGCCGCTGGCGGGTCCGATCCCGACCAGGGCGTGCATGGCCAGCGTGGCGGGCCTGAGGTTGCGGTACAGCACGGGAGCGCACGGGGCCGCGGCGACGACCTGTGCCGCAGCGTGCTTGTCACCGAAGGTCGGGATAGTTCTCGGGCCATGCGCTCGGATTCGAGCCACCACGGTAGCGGAGGGCCGGGGCGGACTCCCGCCTCCCCCTCCCGCGCCTCCTCGGTGGAAGTGCAAGGAACGAGAACCGCCAGGCGCTGCGGCCCCAAGCACGCCTGTCCGATCCGGCCTCCCCGGCCGCGACGGCGTCCCCCTCGGCCCACCTCCGACCCTTCCCATGCAGCAGCGACTCTCGCGCTCGGCCGTCGCTCCCCTCTTCCTGCTCGGTCTGGCCACTGCCGGCCCATCTTCGGCGCAGGGGCGCACGGACTACTTCAACGTCGAGAGCCCGCAGGTGAAGCCGATCTGCGTGGCACGCGTCGGCGGGCACGACTGGCTGCTCCTGTGCAACACGCCGGACAACTCGGTGGAGATCTGGGACACGGACGAGTCGCTGCCGGCCAGCAGTCGCTTCGTGATGCGAGTCCGCGTCGGGCTCGAGCCCGTTTCAGTGCACTTCAACCCGGTCACCTCCTGTGCCTACACGGCCGACTTCCTGGGCGACTCGGTGTCCGTCTTCGCGCTGGCCGCCGACGGCCAGACCCTGGTCGCACGGCCGTCGATGACACGCCACGTGGGCGACGAGCCGATGGACCTGGCCTTCTCGGCGGACGGGCTGGAGCTGTTCGTCACACTCGGGTCGAGCTCGGCCTTCGGCTGGCGGGACGCGGTGACGCTCGATCCGTTGTCGCCCATCCTCTCCCAGGCAGACATGGGGAGCATCGACCTGCTCGCCGGTGGAACCGAGAAGAAGGCGCTCAAGGAGCCGCGAGCGGTCCTGCAGCATGCGAACCGCCTGTACGTGCTCGGCTTCAAGGGCGGCCACACGGGCAGTACCTACGACTTCGACCTGTACACGCGCGACCTGGTGACGGAGGCGGTCGTCCCGGTCGGCCGCCTCGGGACGACGAACTTCAACATGGCCCTGGCGAGCAACGGCGACCTGTGGGTCGTGGGTGGCGTCGCAGAGAACCTCACCACGCTCGATGAACCCAGCGTGGCGGCCCGGCCGACGGGCTTCGTGCGCAGCCTGATCCACCGGGTACGGGGGGCGGGGACGAGCGGCATCCAGCGCGTCACGCGCGACCTCAACGACGTGGACGGCTTGGGTTCCCCCGTCGCATTCGACCTGGCGCTCGCGCAGCCAACGGACGTGGTCGTCTACGAGCCACCGGGCGCCGAGTCCAGCACGGTGTTCTTCACCGCCTTCGGCAGCGACCGGATCGGCGCGTTGACCCCCACGAGCTCGACGGACGCCTACTCCTGGCCGCTGGTCCGCATCCACGTACCCGTCGCCGTCCCGGCGTCCCAGCCGACCAAGATGGCCGGTCCGCGGGGCCTGGCCGTCAAGTACGCCAATCCCGGCGATCCGCGCGATCCCGGGGACCGGCTCTACGTCCTGAACCGGCTCGACAGCTCGTTCTCGATCGTCGACCCGGCCGCTGGCCAGCCCGCAGCGACGACGATAGCCCTGCACCACGATCCGACGCCGGAATACATCCAGGGCGGGCGCAAGTTCCTCTACAGCGCCAAGCTGTCCGGCACCGGCTTCGTGTCCTGCGCGAGCTGTCACATGGACGGCCGCACGGACAACCTGCTGTGGCGCCTCGGGACTCCTGGCGACCCGACCCTGCCCTATCCGCCCGGCATGGCCGATGGGATCGAGTCCCCCACCGACTTCGCGAAGGACAAGGGCGGGATGATCACCCAGTCGCTCCAGGGGTTGCTCAACTTCGAGGTCGAGCCGTCCGCCCAGCGCTTCTTCACGAATGCGCCCTACCACTGGCGCGGTGATCAGTCCTCGCTGCTCGGCTTCAACGCGGCCTTCGTCAACCTGATGAAGGCGCCGGATCCGGACCAGGACGGCAAGGGACTCACCGACGTCGAGATGGAGACCTTTCGGACCTTCGTGAACTCGATCCAGTACCCGCCGAACCCGAATCAACCCACGTCCCGCGTCTACAGCGGTGCGCCGATCACGGACGCCACCATCGCCGACCCGACGAACCTCGACAATCCGGGCGGCGGCTCGGGTGCGCAGCGCGGCCTCCTGCTCTATCACGTGAAGGCCCTCGACCAGATCGCCGACGGGCGTTCCTGCGCTCAGTGTCACGCCTTGCCGGAGGGCAGCAACAACCGCGGCACGGTCCCGACCGGGATCGATCCGATCGAGACCGCCGCCCTGCGCGGCCTGTTCCAGAAGGAAGGACGCCTCGACAAGGAGGCCGGTGCGCCCAGCCCGATCCTGACCGGGAGCACGGGGCTGAACCACCTGGGGACATCGGTCTCGCTCAACGGCTTCATGAGCCGCTTCGACGCCGACTTCACGGACTGGCCCGGTGTGCCGAACGCCGGCCTCCTGGAGCTGAAGCAGCTCGTCCGCGAGCTCGACTGGGGTGTCGCCCCGCTCGTTGGGCGCTCCCATACCGTCGACTCGACCAGCAACGCCGTGGGCGACCCGGGCTGGAGCACGACGCAGTCGACCCTCGACCTCTTCGAGCAACAGGCGGCGCTGGCCAACGTCGGCGTCGCCGTCGCCGCCAGGCTGAGCGGGCAGGACAGCGGCTTCTGGCTCGACCTGACGCAGAGCCCGGCCACCTATCGTCTGGAGGGAGGAACGGCGCAGTGGACGCGCAGCGCGCTCCTCGGGCTCGTCACGGGCAGCCACGATCGGCTGGTGTTCCTCGCGACGCCGCTGGGCAGCGAGCGTCGCGTGGCCTCGGTCGGGGGCACGAGCGCGCCGCTGATCGGACCGGCCCCCACGGAGCTGCTCCTGCGGCCTTGCCCGACCAGCACGGCCAACGCGGTGATCCCGACGATGCTCGGCAACTGGGATCCCCTGGCGAGCGGCGGCACGGCACCCTTCGCATGGCTCGGCAGCGTTCCCACGCCCCCGTTCCTGAAGTCGCTGCGTCTCCTCCAGTACGGGCTCGTCAACGACGCGGCCGGTCAGTTCGGGTTGACCCAGTTGCGCCACGAGGCGCCGCGCCGCTTCGCGGTGGCGGGCCACGGGATCCAGCCCGGAGCTCGACTGCGCCTGTCGGTGCCGCACAGCACGACCCCGCCGGATCCCCAGGGGCCGGTGGACGGCTTCCCGGTGCTCGAGTTCCTGCTCCCGATCCATCCCACGGCCGAGGTCCTGGCGGACGGTCGAAGGGTGTGGCAGACCGCGGTCGAGGTCGAGCCGCTGGTCCTCTACCAGCTCCTGATGGGCGGGCCGCTGGCGCAGGGCGTCGGCCTGGTCGTGAGCGCCGTGGACGTCGCCACCTTGCCCGAGCCACCGCCGAGCGGCCACTTCGCGCCGCTTGCCTCGAACTGGCACCACGTCCGGGTCCGGAACCCGGATGGGACCGAGGGCAGCGGCGGCTGGCAGCGACTGACGCTCCAGTAGGGACAGGCGGGGAGGCGGAGCGGGCGGGACGCTCGCTCCGCCGTGCTCGTTCCGCGTGGATCGCGGCGAGTGGCGTCCGGCCGCCGGTGGTCCCTATCCTGTCGCGCTCCGACCGCGCCCCGCGGTCCCACCCTGCACCGACGCCGCCCATGAAGAGCTCGCGCCTCTACCCGCTCTCCTGCCTCCTCCTCGCGTCCGGGCTCGCTGCCTGCACGGGCGAGACCGCCAAGACCGGAGCCGAGGGCGCGGCGCCCGCGAGCACGCCGGCCCAGGCCCAGCCCGCGCCCAAGGAAGCGCTGATCGCCATGCGCGAGTTCATCGCCGCCCAGGCGATCGACCGCGGCAAGCCGGGCTGGAAGACCGCGCTGCCGAAGCCCCCCAGGCTCGAGTTCGACCTCTCTAAGACCTACCTCTGGCACCTGCAGACCTCCGAGGGCCCGATCGTCGTGCGCCTGATGCCCGACATCGCCCCGATGCACGTCTCGAGCACGATCTACCTGAGCGAGCTCGGCTACTACGACGGCCTCAAGTTCCACCGCGTGATCCCGAGCTTCATGGCCCAGGGCGGCTGCCCCCTCGGCAGCGGCACGGGCAACCCGGGCTACAAGTACGAGGGCGAGTTCTCCCCCAAGGCGCGCCACGACCGCCCGGGTCTGCTCTCGATGGCCAACGCCGGCTCCGGCACCGACGGCAGCCAGTTCTTCCTGACCTTCGTGCCCTACCCCAGCCTGGACGACAAGCACACGATCTTCGGCGAGGTGGTCGAGGGCATGGAGAACCTGAAGAAGCTCGAGGCCTCCGGCAGCCCGAGCGGCAAGACGAAGAAGCCGCTGCTGATCGACACGGCACGCGTCCTGGTGAAGTAGGGGCAGGACCACTGCACGGCCGGCGGCCCGGCGCCTATCCTGGACACACCGAGGAGGTGCGCCGCTGGCCATGCAGAGCGAGCCGAATGCCCTGGACGTCCCCGATCCCGACTTCCCCTCGGGGACCTGGCAGGGCTACTACGAGCAGGGCGGCAAGCGTCATCCGCAGGAGATGAAGCTCGAGTTCGCCGGGGGCCACGTGCGCGGCGAGGGCCACGACGGGATCGGCCCCTTCACCGTGCGCGGATCCTTCGACAGCTCCTCGCTGCGCGTCTCGTGGACGAAGTCCTACCGCTGGCACCGCGTGCGCTACTACGGCCTGCGCGTGCCCGACGGGATCCGCGGGACCTGGAGGTTGTGGTTCGAGGAGGACGGCTTCCACCTGTGGCCAGGGGGGAGCGCCGAGGGCGCCACGGAGCGCGCCGCGGCGGAGGCTTCCACGCCGGCGAGCACGGCGCGCCCGCGGCGGGAGAGGACGGGCGCACCTTCGGGATGAGCGCCGGCGGCCGGCCGGGACGCTCTCAGCCGGTCCAGATCCGGTGGCAGTCGTCGTGGTCGTCGATCGGCTCGAGGAAGGTCTCCAGCGCGGCGCGGTCGGCCTCGGAGAGCTGGGACTTCTCCTTGGGGCGGTAGCCCATCTCGGCCTCGGTCACGGACCAGCCGGCGGTGCGCAGCGCGGTGGTGACGGCGTCGAGGTCCTTGGGGTCGGTGAAGAAGCGCCCGCCGCTGCCCTCCTCGAGGCCCTCCAGGGGCTCGACGTCCTGGGCGCCGGCCTCGATCGCGGCGGCCTCGAGGTCCTGGCCGGCCTCGGCGTGGGTCGCCTCGACGATGCCGAGGTGGTCGAAGAAGAACAGCACCTTGGCCCCGAAGCGGCCGTCGCGGAAGAGCGCGCGCATGTCGGGCGCGGTGCGGTTGCGGTTGTCCGTCAGGCACTCGACGATCACGGGCACGCTCTGGGGCGACATGCCCTCGAAGGTGACGAGCTCGAGCTCGGCCCCGCCCGCCGCGCCGCCGCTGGCCTTCTGGATCGC
>DASVAP010000098.1:0-19847 GCA_036376275.1 Planctomycetota bacterium
GTCGGCGTGGCGCGGCACGACGATGCAGGAGGCGTTGACGCAGCTCCGCCCGCCGTTCAGCGCAACCGAGTCGACCAGCACGTCGAGGTGCCGCTCCCAGTGCTCGATCTCGTCGGCGCCGATCCAGACCTTCGAGCGTCCGGGCCCGTGGATCTCGACCGAGGCCTTGCCGGCCCAGGGCGCCGTCGTGCGCGCGTCGCCGAAGAGCAGCGCGCGCTCGCAGCCGTCCAGGATCGCCGCCGCGCCCTCGTGGTCGGTCGGGAGCAGCGCGAAGGCCTCGCGCGGCAGCCCGGCCGCGATCAGGGCCTGCACGAGCCGCCACGGGGTCCAGGGGTCGCCGCTGCCGGGCTTCAGCACGACCGGGACCTTGAAGGCCAGCGCCGGCAGCCAGAGCGCGTTCACGCCCGGCGAGTTGCTGGGCAGCACGGCCCCGAGGGCCCGGCACTGCGGCGCGAACCACAGCGGGATCCCGGCGTGCTCCCCCACCGCCTGGTCGAGCGTCTCGGGCGCGAGGCCGCGCGTCAGGCCGAAGAGGATCGTCTCGAGCTCGCGCAGCACGCCGGCGACCTTCTCCTGGTTCGCGCGCGCGAGCGCGAGCGGCAGGCCGCCCGTGGCCGAGAGCTGGGCGCGATACTGGGCCCCCGTCTGCGTCGCGCCGCCGGAGAGCGGCAGCTCGGCCTCGAGGTAGAGCTCCCCGGCGCGCTTGCAGCGCGCCAGCAGCTCGCGCGTCGAGAGCGCGCGCAGGGCCCGGCCGGCCTCGCCGGCGCGCTTCAGATCGCGGCGCACGAGCCCCGCGTTCACTTGCGAGAGGCGCCCGACGACAGTGCCGTCGCGGTGGTCCTTCAGCTCGAGCGCGGCGAGGCTCGCGTACTCCTCGCCCCAGCGCAGGGCGGGCAGGTGAGGCAGCTCGGCGGCCATGCTCGCGCTAGTACACGCCCTCGATGATGCGCTGCCCCGCTTCCTGGAAGGGCTTGACCTCGCCAGCGCCGTCCCAGGCGTAGAGCGCGCAGGGGGGCCGGCGGATGGCGTCGTCGCGCTCGAGGAAGCGCGGCAGGAAGAGCTCCTTCGTCAGGGTGGTCAGCTCGACACGCCCGCGTTGCCCCAGGGGCACGAGCTTGCGTGCGTCGGCCGGGTCGGTCACGCGCAGCACGGCGTGCGGCTCCGGCGCGTGGTAGGTGATCGAGAAGTCGCGCGCCAGCGTGTCCGGGTCGCAGGCCGCCAGGCCCATCAGGGTGTTGCCGTAGACCGGCACGAAGGCGACCTTGCGCTCGAGCACCTCCTCGACCAGGAAGCGCACCATCTGCGGGTTCATCTCGGTCCCGCCGCACAGGACCCCCTTCACGCCGAGGTCGGCCAGGGAGAGCTCCTCGCCCAGGGCCTCGAGCAGCTTCGGGGTGGTGAAGACCACGTCGATCTTGCGGTTCTTCAGCAGCAGCACGGCCTGCTCGACCACGTGGGCCATGTAGGCCTTGGCGCCGGCGTGGTCGCCGCCCGCGATGAGCTTCTTCACCCAGCGCGGGTCGAGGTCGACGAAGTAGCAGGAGCTGCCGCGGAAGTTGGCCAGGTGCTCGATCGAGAGCCGCAGGCGCCGCGGGCCGGTCGGGCCGATCATCAGCCAGTAGCCGCCGCGCGGGAAGCTCTTCTCGTCGAGCGTGGCGGAGAAGTGCTCGTAGTCGCGCTTGTAGTCCTCCCAGCCGATGCGCTGCTTCGGCATGCCGGTCGTCCCGCCCGTCTCGAAGATCGTGAAGGGCCGCCCCCGGAAGGCCTTCGGGATCCACAGCTCGTGCGGGTCGCGCCGCAGGCGCTCGCCGTCGAAGTTCGGGAACAGGCGCACGAGGTCGTCGAAGCCGCGCACGTCGCGCAGCGGGTCGAAGCCGCACGTGCGCGCGAACTCGAGCCACACCGGCGTGCCGGTCTCGGGCGCGAAGTGCCAGCGCACGGTCTCGCGCACGTGGGCGTCGAGCGCGGCGCGGGCGGCGGCCAGGCGGTCGGTCGGGGGAGCGCTCGTCTCGGGGCTCATGCGAAGTACTTCTTGATCGTGCCTTCCGAGGGTGGACGCGTGGCGAGCGAGACCGCGACCAGCGCCACGCCCGCCGCCAGCACGACCCAGGCGACCGGCATGACCCCCAGCACCAGCGGCTCGCCCAGCTCCTTCGCGCCCGCCATCGCCGGCTGGATCAGCCCGCGCCAGAAGAGCACGCCCCAGGTCACGAGCATGGCCAGCACCGAGGCGTAGGCCCCGGCGGTGGTGACGCGCTTCCAGTAGATCGCCGCCACGACCAGCGGGAAGAGCCCCGCGAAGCCGCTGAAGCACCACACGCCGAGGTCGAACACGTTGGGCGGCGGGTGCAGGGCCAGCCAGTAGGAGAGCGCCATGATCGCCACGATGAAGCCCCGGCTCCACCACACCTGGGCGCGGTCCGAGACGCGTCCCTTGCCGGCCAGGTGCACGACCACGTCCTCGGTGAACATCGTGCCGAGCGCCATGATCTGCGAGTCCATCGCCATGATCGCGGCGATCGTGCCGGCCTGCACCAGCCCGAGCACGATCGCGCTGTCGACGTAGCGCGTCATCATCGCGTTCAGGACGGCGTTCGGCGAGGGCACCTTGATGCCCTGCCCGACGGCCCACACGCCGATCAGGACGCAGGGCAGCCACACGATCAGGATGAAGATCGGGTGGAAGATCAGGACGGTGCGGAAGGACTTCGCGTCGCGCGCCGTGAGCCAGTTCTGGAACAGGTGCGGGAACATCCCGACCGAGAGCGGCACGAGCATGTAGGAGAGGAACTCCCCGTGCCCGATCTTGCCGGCGCGCGCCAGGTGCCCGGGCGCCTTCGCCAGCACCGCCTCCGAGGCCGCCGAGAGCCCACCGAGCGAGCGCGAGATCATGAACATCGCGGCCACGCCGGCCACCAGGAACATGATCGTCTGGAAGGCGTTGGCCCACACCGCCCCGCGCACGCCGCCCTGGAAGATGTAGAAGAGCACGACCCCCATCACCACCAGGATCGTCACGCGCGGCGGGATGGCCCCGTTCGTCGCGGGGAAGGCCTCGGGGAACATCCCGCGCGTCCCGGCCTGCACGAAGGAGCCGGCGCCGATGAAGCCCGTCAGGACGTAGGGGATCACCAGCAGCACCAGGATCGGGAACAGGAGGTTCCCGAGCGCGCGCGACTCGAAGCGGTCGCGGAAGTACTGGATCTGCGTGACGTGCCCGTGGCGCTTGCCGATCGCCCACAGGCGGATCCCGACCAGGAAGAACACCAGGCTGTGGACGATGCCCGAGGAGCTCGCCATCAGCGTGTAGGGCCCGATGCCGAGCTCGTAGGCCTTGGCCGACGAGCCGACCATCGCGAACGCGGTCATGGTCGTGCCGAAGACCGACAGGAGCAGCAGCACCGGCCCGACCGAGTGGCTGGCCGTGAAGTAGTCCTTCGACGTGCCCCGGAAGAAGCGCATGCTGGCCAGGCCGAGCCCGATCAGCACCGCCAGGTAGGCGAGGATCACGTACAGCGGCAGGTACGAGACCGGCGCGGCCGCGGCGGCCGCGGGTGCGGTGGCCTGCAGGATCACGGCTCACCCTCCCCCTGCCCGTCCTCGCCGCGGGCCCAGCGCTCGACGTGCACGGGCCAGGCCACGCGGATGAACAGCCACCACAGGAGCCCGGCGGCGAGCGAGTAGAAGGCGTGGTAGGCCAGGCCGGCCGGCAGGAAGCCGAACCACAGCGTGGTGTCGTCCCACAGCCAGAAGTCCCAGTGCAGGAAGGCGAAGACCGCCACCACGATCCACATCCACCGCCCGCGGGGCACGGTCGAATGGGACGGCGTCGAGCCGTGCTGACTCGATCCAGGCTGGGTCGTCACGCGCAGGGCTCGCTGACGGTCACGGCTTCGCGATCGCGAAGAGGTGCGTGTGCGTCTGCACGTAGAGCACGCCGTTGGCGGCCACGGGCGTCGAGAGCACGGGCGCGCCCATGTCGATCTCGATCACGCTCTCCTTCTTCAGCTCGGGCCCGGCCGGCAGGATCGTCAGGTAGCCGTCCTCGTTGCCGATGAAGAGCTTCCCGTCCGCCAGCAGCGGCGAGCCCCAGATGTGGCCCTTGGTGTCGTGGCGCCACTTCAGGGCGCCCGTCTTCGCGTCGAAGCAGTACACGAAGCCGGAGTAGTCGGGCACGTAGTACAGCCCGTCGGCGGCCGAGCCGCTCGAGAGCGAGCGGTTGATCTTGTCGTAGCTCCACACGACCTTGCCGTCGCCGTCGACGCAGATCGCGTTGCCGATGCCCTCGCCGTGCTCGGGGTCCTGGCCGATCACGGCGTAGACCAGGCCGTCGTACACCATCGGCGTGCCGAGGATCTCGCTCGGGCCGTAGCGCGTCGCGTACTTGAGCGGCTTGCCGTCCTTCTCGCGGTAGTGCGGCGGGTTGCCGTCGACGCGCCAGGCCTCCTTGAGCACCGCCAGGCCGTCGTCGGCCATCACCGGGTCCGGGTGGAAGGCGTAGAGCACGCCGTCGGGCCCGGGGAAGATGCCCAGCTCCTTGCCCCCGTGGCGGTAGTAGGCCGGCGAGCTCCAGTTCGCGTGGAAGATGCGCTTGCCGGTGCCCGAGGCCTCCTCGGCCACCAGCGCGCCCGTGTTCTTGTCGAGCACGATCATCGAGGGCGCGTTCGGGGCCGGCGTCTCGACGTGGCCGTAGTCGACGCCGTTGGCCGTCAGGGCCCAGATGCGGTCGCCGGCGATCAGCACCGAGCTGGCGGTGATGTTGTGCGGGAAGACCCCGCACTCGTCGATCATGTTGAAGAGCCACAGGATGTCGCCGTCGGTCGGGGCGAGCTCGACCGGCGGCTTGCCGGGGTCGGCGTAGTACTTGGCCTCGTCCTGGAAGCCCTGGTTGCCGTCCGCCAGGCCCTTCACGTCGACGCAGGCGACCTCGCAGCGGTTGGTCAGGAACCACATGCGGTCGCCCTCGACCGCGGGCGAGGAGCAGATCCCCAGGTACTCCCAGTCCGAGACCTTGCCGGTGCCCAGCTTGGGGATGTTGATCTGCCACAGGAGCTCGCCGCTCTTCTCGTCCAGGCAGTACACCGTGCAGCGGTCGCCCTGGTACTTCGGGTCGCGCGGCACGTCGTTGTTCGTGCCCACGTAGACGCGCCCGCCGGCGACCGTGACGTTGCCATAACTCTGCGAGCCGAGCTTGGCGACCCACTTCACGTTCTTGCTCGTCGACACGTCGATCTCGTCGCTCGTGCCCTTGAACTGGCCCGGCGCGAAGTCGGTCGGGAGCCCGGTGACCGTGGTGGTCATGTTGCGCGTCTCGTCGCGGCCCCACATGGGCCAGTCCTGGGCCGCGGCGGGCGCGGCCAGGGCGAGGAGCGCGAGCGGGAGGAGGAGGCAGCGGTCACTCATTGGGCGTCACCTGCACGTTGTCGACGTAGGCCTTGAAGCGGTTCTGGAGGGTGAATCCGTACAGTCCGGGCGCTCCGTTGTGGTGCCCGTGTGGGTGCGGCACCTCGATGGTCCAGGCGCGTGGCTCCTCGCTGCCGCGCGGCCAGCACTTGCCGCGCACGATCGTGCTGCCGTCCGGCAGCGAGTCGACACGCGTCTTGAGCGTGTACCACTGGCCGGCCTCGAAGGCGAAGGGCGCGGTCACCTTGAGGCTCTCGAAGTTCGAGCTGACCTCGAGCTCCTGGTAGTTGCCCTTCAGGCGCACCAGGTAGCGCTGGTTGATCACGCCGACGTCGGACATGCCGCGCCGGTTGCCCTCGACCAACACGTCGGCCTGCACGGTGTAGTCGCGGTCCTCGGCGTCGCCGAACAGGCTGATCGTGCGCTGGAACAGCGGGTTGTCGACCGTGCGCGCCAGGACCTTGGAGCCGTCCTTCTCGCGCACGTCCCACTTCATGCGGCCCGAGAGCCAGAAGCTGGGCGGGAAGCCGAAGCGCTCCTCGGCCGGGGCGTCGGGCCTGGGCTGGTCGAGCTTGGTGCCCTCGAAGTCCTCGCGGTAGGGCAGGGAGGGGACGATGCGCACGCGCGCCTGGGCCGACAGCTCGCCCAGCGTGGCCTTCAGCACGTTCGCGCCGGGGCGCGCGTCGGCCGCCACGCTCCACTTCCCGGGCGCCTCCTGCTTCAGCGGCAGGTCGGTGGCGAAGGCGACGCCCTCGGCCGGATCCGCCACCACGCGGCCCTGCGCGTCGAGCGTGCGCGCGCGCAGCGCCAGGGCGTGCCCGGCCTCGATCTCGAAGTCGGCCGGGATCACCTGCAGGCGCACGGCCGGCCCGCTGGAGCGCGCGGACGGGGCCGGCGCGGGCAGCGGCTCGCGCGGCGCGCTGGCGTTCGTCCCGAAGCAGTACAGGCGCTCGGTGGTGTGCACGTAGAGGCGCAGGTTCGCGAGGGCTGGCGCGCCCAGGCAGTTGCCGTCGAGCTGGTCCTGGTCGAGCACCTCGGGCCCCGCGTCGGTCGGGCGCAGGATGTGGAAGGTGCCGTTGTTCATGGGCACGTAGAGCTTGCCCTCGGCGAAGAGCGGCGAGGCGTGCACCTGGTCCGGGGCGAGCTTGTGCTTCCACAGGAGCTTGCCGCTGGTCACGTCGACGCAGGCGAGCTCGCCGTCCTCGTCGGTCTGGTACAGGCGCTCGCCGGCCAGGACGGGCGAGCTGGAGAAGGCCTCGAGGTCCACGCGCCAGCGCTCGCTCTCGGGTCCGGCCTCGACCACCTTGCCGCCCGCCGCCGGCAGGGTCGGCAGCGCCACCCCCACCAGGCGCCCGATGCTGGAGTCGTCCAGGTTCTCGTTGCCGTGCACGCCGATCAGCGTGTCCTTCCACAGCACGGGGCTCGAGTTCGCCCCGCTGCCGATGCGGTGGCGCCACAGCGGGTCACCGGTGGCGACGTCGAGCACCGCCAGGAAGCCGCAGCCCGTCTCGGCCGCCAGGAACTTGCGCCCCTCGCGCTCGAACACGATCGGGAACGAGAAGGAGTTGTCCTGCGGCGCCTCGCCGGGCGTCGCGCCGCCCCAGATGCACTCGCCGGTGCGCTTGTCGAAGGCGTAGAAGCGGTCGCGCGCGGGCCCGAGCGGCCCCCAGCTGGAGATGATCACGTGCACGATCACCTTGTCGTCCACGACCAGCGGCGCGCCCGTGCGCCCGTTCGGGAAGGTCAGCCTCCCGTACTCCTCCATCAGCGAGTGCTCCCACAGCTTCTTGCCGTCGCGCGTGAAGCCCATCAGGCGCCCGGGCGTCGACTGGCAGTAGACGTTGCCGGTCTCCGGATCGATCGTGGGCGAGCTGATCGAGTAGCGGCTGTAGACGACGTCCGAGAGGAAGTCGGGGAAGAGCTCCTGCCACACGATCGAGCCGTCGCGCTCGTCCAGGCACACCAGCATCTCGATGCAGGTCGCGTCCTCGCCCTGGTAGCCCATCGCGTAGACCAGGCCGTCGGCCGCGACCGGGGTGCCCCGCCCCGAGATCGGCACGGACCACAGCGGCCTGGCCGGGTCGATCGCCGCCACCGGGCAGGGGTCGTCCGAGCTGCCGTTCTGGTGCGGACCGCGCCAGGAGAGCCAGTCGGCCCGGGCCGGCCCGCGCCAGGCCATCGAGGGCCCCCTTCCCGTCCCCTCCCGGCTCGCGGCCGTCGCCGCCGGCGACGCCTCCGGGCGCTCGGACGCACCTGCGTCCGGAGTCCCGCAGGAGGCCGCGGCGAGGGACAGGAAGAGCAGGAGGGGGGTCGCCTTCATCGTTTGGACTACAGGTGGGCCGAAAGGGTGAAGCCTAGCACGCGCGGCGCGCCGCTCTCCCCCACGAAGCTGTTCGGATCGGAGGGATTCGCCTGGAAGGCGGTCGGCACGTACTCCTCGTCGAAGGCGTTCTGGATCCACAGGTCGAGCCCGAGGCGCCCGCGCACGAGGCCAAGCCCGGCGTTGACGAGGTCGTAGGAGTCGCCCGCCAGGTTGCTCGTGTCGTAGGAGAAGTCGCCGACGTTCTGGTAGTCGGTGCGCACGTACCAGCGGGCCGCGCCGTCCAGCGCGTGCTCGTAGCGCAGGCCGAGGGTCCAGGTCGTCTCCGGCGCCTGCGGCAGGTCCTCGCCCGTGGCGTCGATCTCCGTGTCCGCCAGGCCGAAGGCGGCGCGCGCGAAGAGCCCGTGCGGCGCGTCACCCAGGAGGCGCGTCTCGCCCTCGAGCTCCAGGCCCTGGCTCTCGGCCTCGCCCGCGTTGGCCACGTAGCCGCCGGCCATCGGATCGAAGAGGCTGACCTGCCGGTCGTCCCAGTCGACGTGGAACAGGGCCGCCGCCAGCGTGTGGCGCTCGTCGAAGGTCTGCTTCCAGCCCAGCTCGTAGGTCCAGGCCGTCTCGGCCTCGAAGCTCTCGCTGCCGGAGGGCGCGCTCAGGTTGAAGCCGCCGGCCTTGAAGCCCTTGGCGGCGCGCAGGTAGACGAGCGCGTCCTCGCGCGCGTGCCAGCTCAGGCTGGCCATCGGCAGGAGCTCGTCGAAGGTCTCGGCCTCGTCCACCGCGCCGAGCACGATCGGCCCGATGCCCGGGTCGAAGGTGTGCAGGGTGCTGGCCTCGCGCCGCTCGCGGTCGTAGCGCAGCCCGCCCTCGAGGTCGAAGGCCCCCACCGGCACCGAGACCTGCCCGAAGGCGGCCCAGCCGGTGTCGTCGAAGTCGCCCGAGCTCGCGTCCGTGCCCTCGCTGCCCGGCGGGAAGAAGATCCCGGCCCCGCCCGGGCGCAGCTCGTTGGCGGCCGAGCTCTCGCGCTCGGAGAGCGACCCGGAGGCACCCACCTGCCAGCGCAGCGGGCCGCGCGCGACGTCGGCGCCCGTCCCGAAGCGCAGCTCCTGGTAGAGGTAGTCCTGCCGCTCCCGGGCCGTGCGGCGCACGCCGTCGACCGGCGTGAAGTCGAAGTCCGAGAGCTCCAGGGCGTCCCAGCTCTGGTAGGCCGAGACCGAGGTGAAGTCGTGCTGGTCGCCGAGCACGCGCCACACGAGCGCGGGCGAGTACACGTCGCGCTCGGCCTTGCCCTCGAAGTCCTGGTCGATCTGGTGCGACTCGTTGCGCAGGCCGGTGATCCCGAAGGCCGGCACGTCCTCCAGGAAGTTCAGCGCGAAGCCGCCGTCACGGGCGCGCTCCCCGAACAGCGAGAAGTCGAGCTCGGAGCTCGCGCTGGGCGCGTAGAGCAGCCGCCCGCGCCCGAAGGAGCCGTGGCGGTCGTCCACGTCGTTCCCGCTGAAGCGGTTGTCGCTGAAGCCGTCGCGCTCGGAGGTGAACAGCGCCAGGTCGGCCGCGAGGCTGGGCGTGAGCGGGCCCGAGAAGCCGCCCGAGAGCTCGCGCAGGTCGTGGCTGCCGGCCCCCACGCCCACGTCGAAGCGCGGCTCCGCCGCCGGCCGCCGGCCGCGCACGTGGATCAGGCCGCCCAGCGCGTTCTTGCCGTACAGCGTGCCCTGCGGCCCGCGCAGGAGCTCCAGGCTCTCGACCCCGACCAGCGGCAGGTTCGTGCCGCCGAAGCCGAACTGCGGGACGTCGTCCACGTAGGTGATCACGGCCGGGTCGCCCAGACCGCTGCCGATCCCGCGCACGAAGGGGAACGAGAGCCGGCGCGAGGTGAACTCGGACACGAACACGTTCGGCACGCGCGCGACCGCGTCGTGCACCGTGAGCAGGCGCTCGAGCTCGAGCTCGCGGCCGTCGAGCGCGCTGACCGCCAGCGGCACGTCGGCCAGCGCCTCGCTCTGCTTGCGGGCCGTGACGAGGGTCTCTTCCTCGCCCGCGCCGGAGGCCAGCAGGGCCGCGATCCACAGGGTGGGGTCGGAGAGCATGGGGGTGAGCAGGGAGGACGGCGGAGCCGGGCCGGCAGGCGAGCCGGGGCGCAGGCCCCCGGAGGCCGACCGGAGCTCTCAGGGACGGTGGTCGAGGGCGGCCAGCTCGCCGGCGTGGTTGCGCGCGTAGATCACGCCATTGGCCAGCACGGGCACGGTCCAGCAGATCCCGCCGTCGAAGACCTTGGTGCGCGCCAGCTCCTTGAACTCGCTCGGCGCGGCCTCGGCCACGATCAGCTCGCCGTCCTCGGAGATCACGATCAGGCGCCCGTCGGCGATCGACAGCGAGCCCTGCCCCAGGCCGCGCGTGCGCCAGCGCTCCTTGCCCTCCAGGTCGATGCACTTCAGGACCTTGTCGTCGAAGCCGTAGAGGTGCCCCTCCCACGGCACGGCGCCGGACATCTGGTTGCGCATGACCTTGCTCTCCCAGACGATCTTGGGCTCGGCCCCGGCCAGGTCGACCAGCGCGCAGCCGTGGTCGTAGCCCGAGGAGATGAACACGCGCTCGCCGAAGACCAGCGGCGTCATCGCGTTCACGTCGTACTGGGTCTTCCAGGGGAGCAGCGCGCGCTCGGCCCCGTCCTCGGGCGACAGCACGACCAGCCCCGCGCCCGCGAAGACCGCCAGCGCGTCCTTCCCGCCCAGGGCCAGCTCGATCGGGGTCGAGTAGGCATCGCCGTAGCCCTTCTTCGTCTTCCACAGCGGCTTGCCGCTCTTGCGGTCGAAGGCGATCACGCGCCCGTAGTTCAGGATCAGCGCATCGCCGCGCACCAGCGGCGAGGCCGAGAAGCCCCACTGCGGCACGTCGAGCTCGAACTCGGCCTTGGCGTCCTTCTCCCACACCACCGAGCCGTCCTTGGCGCGCAGGCAGAAGAGCTTGCCCTCGCGCTCGGAGACGTAGACGTATTCGCCCTCCACGCTCGGCGTCGTCAGCGTGCCGCCACCGTGGTAGAGGTCCATCAGCTTGGAGGGGAAGGCGTGCGTCCACACCTCCTCCCCGCTCAGCGCGTCGAGGCAGAACACCAGGTCCTGCTCCAGCTCCTTGTCGTGCCCCAGGGTGTAGAGCCGGTTCCCGACCACGGCGACCGAGGAGTAGCCCAGCCCCAGCTCGCTGCGCCACAGCTCGCCCTTCGGCTTGGCGCTCCAGCCGCGCTCCCTGGAGACCCCCGTGCGGGCGGGGCCGCCCCACTGGGGCCAGTCGTCGGGGGTCCCGAGCGGGAGGGCGGTGAGGAGCAGGGCGAGGAAGGTCGGGGGCATCGAGGGGGGCGGGGCCGGGCGCCGCGGGGCGGCGCTGGAGGGTGGAGGGGTCCGAGAGGATAGCCCCGACTCCGCGCGCGCGAGCTTGACCCGCCCGCGTGGACGGGTTTTCTTTGCGTCAACGTGCGCTTCCCGATGCTTCGCGCTCGCCACGGCGCACGCGCCACCCGCCTGGTCGCGCCCCTGACGCTGGCGCTGGCGCTGACCTGCGCCTGCGGGCGCGCCCCGCGCGGGCCGAACCTGATCCTGATCTCGGTCGACACGCTGCGCGCCGACCGGCTCGGCTGCTACGGCTACCCGCGCCCCACCTCGCCCTTCCTCGACCGCGAGACGCGGGGCGGCGTCCTGTTCGAGGACGCCACGGCCACCTCCTCCTGGACCTATCCCTCGCACGCCTCGCTCTTCACCGGGCTCTATCCGAGCCGCAACGGCGCCACCGAGCTGAAGCAGCGCCTGCGGCCCGAGGTGGCGAGCCTGGCCGAGTGGCTCGGGGCGCGCGGCTGGCAGGCCGACGGGGTGGTCTCGAGCACGCTGTTCCTGGGCTACGGGCTGGAGCGCGGCTTCGCGGAGCTCGAGCACGTCGAGCCCGGCGGACCCGAGCCCTCGGCCGTGACCGAGCGGGCCATCGCCTGGCTGCGCGGGCGCGATCGCACGCGGCCCTTCTTCCTGCTGGTCCACTACCTCGACCCGCACTCCGACTACTCGTCGCTGCCGGAGCACGAGGCGCCCTTCCGCGAGCCCTACGCGGGCCCCGCGACCGGCACGAGCGAGCAGCTCTTCCAGCACGTGCGCGGCTTCCTGCGCTTCGACGCGGCCGACGCGCGGCACCTGTCGAACCTCTACGACGCCGGCGTGCGCCAGCAGGACGCCGAGCTCGAGAAGCTCTTCGCCTTCCTGGGCGCGGACGGGCTGCGCGCGGACACCGTGATCGTCCTGACCTCGGACCATGGCGAGGAGTTCCTCGAGCACGGCGGCGTGATGCACGGCCTGGCGCAGTACGAGGAGTCGGTGCGCGTGCCGCTCGTCCTGTGGGGCCCGGGCGTCCCGGCCGGCGTGCGCGTGCCCGCGCCGGTCTCGCTGGTCGACGTGATGCCGACCGTGCTCGACCTGCTGGGCCAGCCGGTGCCGCCGGACCTGGACGGGATCTCGCTGCGCCCGCTGTGGGAGCGCCCGGAGACCGCCGCCGAGCGCGCGCTGTTCGTCGAGGCCGACATGGACCCGCCCGGTCCGACGGCGCGCACGATGGTCCCCGGCGACGACCTGGCCGTGCGGCGCGGGCGCTACAAGCTCGTGCTCGACCCGCGCACGGACACGGCGCGGCTCTTCGACCTGGCCGCCGATCCGCGCGAGGAGCGCGACGTGGCCGCCGACCATGCGGACCTGGTCCGAGCGCTGCGCGGCGAGCTCGAGCGCTTCCGGGCCCGCAAGGTCGAGTCCGGCCCGGCCGCGCCGCTCGACGAGGAGGACCTGCGCAAGCTGCAGGGCCTCGGCTACGCCGGCGAGGACGAGTGACTCGAGGAGTCACCCCTCCCGCTGCCGCACGCGATCCAGGGCCACCGCGGCGACGATGATCGCCCCCGTGACGACCTCCTGGACCCAGTTGTCGAGCCCCAGCTTGGTGCAGCCGTTGTCCACCACCGTCATCAGCAACGCCCCGACCAGCGTGCCCGCGATCGAGCCCTCGCCGCCCGCCAGCGAGGCGCCGCCGATCACCGCCGCGGCGATGCACTTCAGCTCGTAGCCCTGGGCCGGGGTCGGGTCGCCCATCGAGAGGTAGGAGAGCTGCAGCACCGCCGCGACGCCCGCGCAGCCGGCGCCCAGCACGTACACGCCGAGCTTCGTGCGCGCCACGCGCACGCCGCACAGGCGCGCCGTCTCCTCGCTCGAGCCGATCGCCACCGCGTGGCGGCCGAAGACCGTGTGGCGCAGCGCCAGGGCGGCCAGCCCGGCCACGCCCAGCAGCACCCACACGCCCCAGGCCAGGCCCAGGAACCCCTCGCCGCTCACCATCAGCGCCGCCAGCCACCCGGTCGAGCCCGGGTAGACCGGCTGGTTGTCGCCCAGGCCCTTGGCCAGCCCGCGCAGCGCGCCCCACAGCCCGAGCGTGACGACGAAGGGCGAGAGCGGCAGGCGCAGGAGCGTGCCCGTCACCAGGACCCCGATCAGGGCCCCCGCCGCGGCTCCCGCGGCCACCGCCGCCAGCGCCGCGTCGAGCGGCGTCCCGCCCGCGCGCAGCACCAGCGCCCCCACCATCGTCCCGAGCGCGATGGTCGAGCCCACCGAGAGGTCGATCCCGCCCGCGACGATGATCCAGGTCGCGCCCACGGCCGCCGTGCCCACCACCGCGGTCTGCAGCAGCATCAGCTCGAGGTTGGCCCAGCTCGTGAAGCTCGCGCCGGCCAGCAGCGCGAAGAGCAGATAGGTGGCGACGAGGCCGAGCAGCGGACCGAGACGTCGCAGCAGCGGGCTCACGCACCCCTCCGGCCGGTCATGGCGCGCGCCAGCTCGTGCTCCGACAGCTCGGCCACGGGCCGCGCCGGCCCCAGCTCGCCGCGACACATCACGGCGATGCGGTCGCACACGCCGAGCAGCTCCGGCAGGTAGCTCGAGGCCAGCAGCACCGCGCGCCCGCGGCGGTGCGCCAGCTCGTCGATCCAGGCGTAGAGCTCGGCCCGCGCGCCCACGTCGACGCCACGCGTCGGCTCGTCGAGCAGCAGCACGTCGACCTCGGCCGCGAGCAGCCGCGCCAGGGCGACCTTCTGCTGGTTGCCGCCCGAGAGCGCCCCCACCGGCTGGTGCGGCCCGGTGCAGCGCACGCGCAGGGCATCGATCCAGGGCTGCGCGCGCGCCGCGAGGGCGCGCGGGCTGACCAGGCCGCGCCGGCCGAGGCGCGGCAGGAGCAGGTTCTCGGCCAGGGAGCGCGCGCGCATCAGGCCCTCGCCCTTGCGGTCCTCGCTGAGGAAGCCCGTGCCGCCCCGCCAGCGCTCGGCCGGCGTGCGCGGCCCCTCCAGGGCGCCGATGCGCAGCTTGCCCGCGCGCACGACGTCGAGCCCGAAGAGCGCGCGCAGGAGCTCGGTGCGCCCGGCACCGACCAGCCCCGCCAGGCCCAGCACCTTGCCGCGGCGCAGCTCGAGCGTGGCCGCGCGCGGCAGGCGCGTGCCGGCCAGCGCTTCGATGCGCAGCACGACCTCGCCCGGCGCGGCCGGGCCGCGCGGGTAGAGCGACTCGACGCCGCGCCCGACCATGGCGGCGACGAGCGCGTCCGGGTCGGTCTCGTCCAGCGCTCCGCTCGCCACCGAGCGCCCGTCGCGCAGCACGGTGTAGCGCGTGCACAGCGCGAAGACCTCCTCCAGGGCGTGCGAGACGTAGACGATGCTCGTGCCGCGCGCCGCCAGGGCCCGCAACCGTTCGTGCAGGGCGGCGACGTCCGCGGGGCCGAGGCTCGAGGTCGGCTCGTCCAGCACCAGCACGCGCGCCTCCTGGGCCAGCGCGCGCGCGATCTCGACCCGCTGGCGGTCGGCGGGCGCCAGCGTGCCGGCCGGACGGTCCGGGTCGAGCTCGCCGCCGACCTCGGCCAGGGCCGCGCGCGCGCGCGCCGCGAGCGCCGCGCGCGCGACGAAGGGCCCGCGGCGCGGCTCGCAGCCGAGCAGCACGTTCTCGGCCACCGAGAGGTGCGGGGCCAGGGCCAGCTCCTGGTGGATCATCGCCAGGCCCCGCCGACGCGCCTCGAGCGGCGAGCGCGGGGCGTAGGCGGCGCCGTCGAGCTCCATCGTGCCGGCGTCGGGCGCCAGCGCGCCCGCCAGGACGTTCATCAGGGTCGACTTGCCGGCCCCGTTCTCGCCCACCAGGGCGTGCAGCTCGCCGGGCCCGAGCTCGAGCTCCACGCCATCGAGCGCGCGCGTGGCGCCGAAGCGCCGCGCCAGGCCGCGCGCGACGAGCCGCGGAGCCGACCCGCTCATGCGCGCCGCCGGGGACGGGTCATTCGAGCAGCGCCGCGACGGCCGGATCGACCAGGTTGCCGCGCGTGGCCAGCGTGGCCCCGGTGTCGATCACGGCCGGGACCTCCTCGCCGCGGATCGCCGCCGCCAGGGTCGTGACCGCCAGCTCGCCCATGCGGCGCGGGTCCTGCACGACCAGCGCGTCGATCGTCCCGCCGCGCAACGCCGCCACCAGGGGCGGCGAGGCGTCGAAGCCGACGAAGCGCAGCTTGCCGGCCAGCCCCGCCTGCTCGAGCGCCAGCAGCATCCCGTGCGTGGCCGACTCGTTCGAGCAGAAGACGCCCTGGGCCGCGCGCAGCGCGTCGAGCAGGTTGAGGGCCGTGCTCTTGGCCTCGCCCGCGGTCGCGCCGGCGTAACGGTTGTCGACCGTGATCGTGAGCCCGCCGGCCCGCGCCGCCGCGAGGAAACCCGCCTCGCGCGCCTCGGTCGAGGCCGAGCCGACGGCGTAGCGCAGCAGCACCGCCTGGCCCGTCCCGCCCAGCAGCCGCGCCAGGTGCTCGCCCGCGAGAACCCCGGCGGCCTGGTTGTCGGTCGCCACGAAGCTCGCGAAGTCGACCCCCGGCGTCCCGTCGAGGTCCGAGTCGTAGATCACGACCGGGATCCCGCGCGCCTTCGCGCCGGCCACCGCGGCCACCAGCGCGGTGTGGTCGAGCGGCGCCAGCGCGAGCCCGGCCACGCCCTCGCTGACGAACTGCTGCACCAGCTGGATCTGCTGGGCGCGGTCGTTCTCCTGCAGCGGGCCCTTCCACTCCAGCGTGAGCCCGGCCGATCCGGCACCCTTGCGCGCGCCGGCCTCGACCGCCTTCCAGAACGTGTGCGTCGTGCCCTTCGGGATCACCGCCACGCGCACGGCGCCGGCGCGCGCCTCCTCGCGCGCGCAGCCGGCCAGGAAGAGCAGGAGCGCGAGCCGGGCGCCGCGCAGGGGTCGGGCGAGCCGCATGGGTCGCGAGGATAGCCGCTTGCGAGCGTTGCCGGCCAGCGGGGAGAATCCCCGGGTGCGCCTCGACGCCCACCAGCACTTCTGGCGCTACGACGCGCGCGAGTACGCCTGGATCGACGCGCGCATGGGCCGCATCCAGCGCGACTTCCTGCCGACGGACCTGGCCCCGGAGCTCTCCCGCGCCGGGCTCGAAGGGTGCATCGCCGTCCAGGCGCGCTCCAGCGAGGCCGAGACCGAGTTCCTGCTGGGCCTGGCCCGCGCGCACCCCTTCGTGCGCGGCGTGGTCGGCTGGGTCGACCTGCAGGCGCCCGACGTGGCCGAGCGCCTGGCGCGCCTGGCCCAGGATCCGCGCCTCCGTGGCGTGCGCCACGTCGTCCAGGAGGAGCCGGACCCGGACTTCCTCGCCCGGCCGGCCTTCCGGCGCGGCGTGGCGGCGCTGGCGCAGCACGGGCTGGTCTACGACCTCCTGATCCGGCCGCACCAGCTCCCGGCCGCGTGCCGCTTCGCGGCAGCCTTCCCCGCGCAGCCGATCGTGCTCGACCATCTCGCGAAGCCCGAGATCGCGCGCGGCTCGCGCCAGCCCTGGGAACGCGAGCTGCGCACCCTGGCGGCCTCGCCCAACGTCGCCTGCAAGCTCTCGGGCCTCGTCACCGAGGCCGTGTGGCGCGACTGGCGGCCGGTCGAGCTCGCCTACTACCTCGACGCGGCCCTGGCGGCCTTCGGCGAGGAGCGCCTGCTGTTCGGCTCGGACTGGCCGGTGTGCCTGGTCGCGGCCGAGGGCTACGCGGAGGTGCTCGGCCTCGTGCTCGACTGGAGCGAGCGCCTCGGCCCGCGCGCGCGCGCCGGGCTCTTCGGCGGCAACGCCGCGCGCCTCTACGGCCTGGCATGAGCCGCACGACCTTCCTGACCGGCGCGCTGGGCTGCATCGGGGCCTGGGTCGTCAAGGCCCTGCTCGAGCGCGGCGACGTGCCGGTGGTCTTCGACCTGGGCGGCGATCCGCGCCGCATCCGTGATCTGGTGGGCGACGCGGGGCTCGAGCGCGTGCGCTTCGTGGCGGGCGACATCACGGACCTCGGGGCCCTGACGCGGGCCGTGATCGATTCCCGCGCCGAGGCGCTGATCCACCTGGCCGGCCTGCAGGTCCCCTTCTGCCGCGCCGACCCGGCCCTCGGCGCGCGCGTGAACGTGCTCGGCACGATCCACGTCTTCGAGGCGGCCCTGGCGGCCGGGCTCGAGCGCGTCGTGTACGCGAGCTCGGCGGCCGTGCTCGGGCCCTCCGAGGACGACCTGGCGGTCGGCGAGGACGCGCTGTGCGAGCCGGTGACGCACTACGGCGTCTACAAGCGCGCCAACGAGGGCACCGCGCGCGTCTACTGGCTCGAGAAGAAGCTCGCGAGCGTCGGCCTGCGCCCGCTGACGGTCTACGGCGTCGGCCGCGACCAGGGGCTGACCTCGGGGCCGACCAGCGCGATCAAGGCGGCCGTGCTCGGGCGGCCGTTCCACGTGGGCTTCAGCGGCCCGACCGACTTCCATCACGCCGCCGACACCGCCGCCGCGTTCCTCGCCGCCGCCGAGCGCGCCCCCGAGGGCGCCCACGTCTACCACCTGCACGGCGACACGCTCGACGTGACGGAGTTCCTCGCCCTGGTCGAGGCCGAGGTGCCGAGCGCGCGCGGCACCCTCACCAGCGGCGGCCCGCGCATCCCGATCCCCCCGCGGCTCGACGGCTCGGCCATCCACGCCGCCCTCCCGGGCCTACCGCACACGCCGCTGGCCGAGGGCGTGCACGCCACTGCCGAACGCTTCCGCGCTCTGCACGCAACGGGGCGCCTGGATCTCCGTGACCTCCAGTAGGGTCATTCCCTGCCCAGGACCTGGAGCCCCTCCGCGCCGGCGGCAGCGACCAGTCGGCCATCGAGAGAAGCCAGGGGGAGCCGCTCCTGCAGAGCGAGGGCGAGATAGAGGGCGTCGTAGCTGGAGAGACCACGACGTTCGGCGAGCGGCAGCACGGCGTGGAGGGGAGGCGTGAGACGCGGGAGGGGCAGCTCCGCGAGCAGGTCCGCGTTGGCCGTGACGCTCCGGATCCTCCCCTTCCGATGGGCCCCGAGGAGCGCATTCCAGACCTCGAGGTCCCAGAGGATTTCCGGAACGACGGCCTCCTCGGTGGTCAATCGATCGCGCACGCGCAGGGCCGTTTCCTGTCGCGAAAGCACCAGGCCAGGGCCAGCGATGCGTCCAGGACGAAGCTCACCGGCGTCCCTCGTCGCTCAGGTCGCGAATCGTGATGTCGTCCCCCAGCGTCTGCTCGACCGCCAGCTTGCGCAGCCCTTCGATGGCCTGGGCCACGCGCGCGCGGTCGAAGTCCTGGGACCTGCGGGTGCCACTCCCGATCTGCTGGAGCAAGCGCAGCCCGGCTCGAACGACCTCGCTGGGCGAGGAGTAGGACCCGCTCCTCACCCCCTCCTGGATGAAGCGCACCAGATCCGCTGGCAGAGAAACGTCCATGTGGGTGTCTTCCTCGGGGCGGCGGTCCGGCATGGCCTCAACGATACGAGTTCTTGCCGTCCTCGCATCGCCGGGCCAGGGCAGTGGCCTGCCGCTCCTCTAGGGTTGCCCCGAAGACCTCGCCCAGGGCCCGCCGGTTTCTGAGAAAGTAGGATTCCTCCCGTGCCCTCCTCCCTTCCTGCGCGTCCCCTGTCCGAGTGTGCCGTGATCGTCTCCGCGCGCGACAACGTGGCCGTCGTGAAGCGCGCGCTGGCCGCGGACGACGTGGTCACGCTCCCGGACGGCCGGGACCTGCGCCTCACCGCCCCCGTGACGCCCGGCCACCGCTTCGCGACCGCCGCGATCCCGGCCGGCGAGTTCGTGCGCCAGTACGGCCAGCCGATCGGCACCTCGCGCGGGATCGCCGCCGGCGACCCGATCACGCCGGAGAACATGGCCAACGAGGTGCCGCTCGTGCGCGAGCTGCCGGCGAGCCTCGCCAACCCGCCGACCGAGCTCCTGCCGCCGGAGCGCCGCGCGCGCTTCCGCGGCTTCGCGCGCGCCGACGGGCGGGTCGGGACGCGCAACTTCGTCCTGATCGTGCCCACCAGCATGTGCGCCAGCCACGAGGCCGCGCAGATTGCGACCCTGGCCGAGTTCACGCTGTGGAGCCGGGCGCGCTTCCCGAACGTCGACGGCGTCGTCGCCCTGCCCCACAACAAGGGCTGCGGCTGCTCGGACGGCTCGAACCTCGAGGTGATGCTGCGCACGCTGGCGAACTACGCCGACCACCCGAACGTGGGCGCGGTGCTGTTCATGGATCTGGGCTGCGAGAAGACGAACCTGACCCTGGTCGGGCGCTACCTGAAGGAGCGCGGCGGCCTCGCGACGCCCAAGCCCGTCGAGTGGCTCGGCATCCAGGACGTCGGCGGCACGCAGGCCGCGATCCAGAAGGGGCTCGAGATCATCGCCGGCATGCTCGGCCGCGCGAACGAGGCCGTGCGCACGGAGCAGCCGGCCGAGCACCTCTCGCTGGGCGTCAAGTGCGGCGGCTCGGACGGTTTTTCGGGGCTCAGCGCGAACCCCGCCCTCGGCCACGCCGCCGATCTGCTCGTCCGGAGCGGCGGCACGGTCCTGATCACCGAGATCCCCGAGTTCTGCGGCGGCGAGCACCTCTTCGCCGCGCGCGCGAAGGACCTCGCCACCGCACGAGCGGTGTTCGAGTACGTCGACTGGTACAAGGCCTACGCCGCCCGCTTCGGCACCGTCCTGGGCGACAACCCGAGCCCCGGCAACGTCGCCGGCGGCCTCCTCAACATCACGATCAAGTCCCTGGGCGCCATGGCCAAGGCTGGCACGACCCGCGTCGA
>DASVAP010000099.1:0-48474 GCA_036376275.1 Planctomycetota bacterium
CGGTCCGGTAGGGCTCCTCCAGCTCGAGCACGGCCTGCACGAGCTCCCTCTGCAGCGCGGCGCGCTCGACGAGCTCGTGGCTCGAGGGCTCGGCCTCCGGACGGGCGCTGGCGAGCTCGCGGGCCGTGCGCCGCGCGTGGCCGCGCCCCTCGGCCCGCACCAGGTTGCGCATCACGGTCGCGATCCAGCCGCGGAAGGGCTGGTCGAGGCGCGGCGGGCTCTCCAGCAGGCGCCGCCACGTCTCCTGGGAGAGGTCCTCGGCGCGCTCGGGGCTGGCGGTCAGCGAGCGCGCCAGGCGCCGCATCCAGGGGGCGTGCTCCAGCAGCAGCTGGGCGTCGAGCGGCGGCAGCGAGGAGGAGCTCATCGGGCTCGGGGGGAGACATGCCACGCGCCCCCGGCGGGATTCGTCATTCTGCGGCTTCTTGCCGTTCCCGATCGGCCCCCTCTGCTCCTCCTTTTCTGTCTCCGCGTCCTCCGCGTCCTCACCTCCGCGTCTCCGCGCTCTCTCCCTCTGAATCAGAAGGGGCGCGGAGACGCGGAGGTGAAGACGCGGAGGACGCGGAGAAGTAGAGAGAAGGGGGCTAGGGCGTGGCGCCTGCCGGCAGGAGCGCCACGTCGAAGGGGCGGCTGGAGGCGAGCGGATCGAAACCGCTCGCGAGGGGCAGGCCCTCGTCCGTGACCTGGAAGCGCTCGAGGTTGTGCCGCAGGCCGAAGAGGCGCCCCTCGACGTCGAGCACGAAGCCGAGCAGGCGCGCCTGGCCGGGGACGGGGCGGAGCTGGACCCGCGCGGCGGGAGCGACGCTGCCCCGGGTGCCCTGCAGGACGACGTCGGCCTGGATGCGCCAGCCGGTGGGCTGCAGGACGGCGAAGTTGAAGCTGCCGGTGTGGCCCGCGCGCCGGAAGACGACGCCGGCCAGGCCGGCCTCCCCGAACCAGAAGGGCTCGAGCACGCGACTGTCGGGGGGCACGTGCAGGGCCAGCTCGGCCGTGTCGACCCACTGCGTGCCGGTCCAGACCGAGACGGCCACGTCGGTGTTCACGTCGCCGCCGCCGAAGGCCCCGATGATGCGGTTCGAGCCCGGATCGGCGGCCAGCTCGATCTGGGCCCCGACGACCTCGGTGCTGGCGTGCTGGCCGAAGCGCCACTGGCCGCTCGTGCGCACGAGCTCGGCCCAGCGCGTCTCCTCGGCGAACGCACTGAAGCCCCAGCTCACCAGGAGGTCGCCCGAGAGACCCTCGAAGGCGGCCTCGAAGGAGCGCCAGGACGGGCGCAGGAGCGCGTTGGCCTCGAGCACCTGCGGCACTCCGAAGGTCGTGCCGTTCCACAGGCGCGCGACCAGGTCGCGCGCGTCGTCCAGGGTGACGAGCACGAGCTCGTCGGTGCCCGCGCGCGGCACGAGCTCGACCCAGCGCACGGCACCGGCGCCGGCGGCGAGGTCGCTGACCGGCTGGACCGCGCTCCAGCGCCCGCGTTCGAGCCGTCGGTAGCTCGGGATCCCGTCGCCGTCGGCCCACACGAGCAGCGCGCCCCCGGAGACGTCCTCGTACTCGAGGTCGAAGCGCTTCTCGCCCGGCACCTCCGGCGCGAGCCCGTCGACCAGCGGCGCGAGCGCGGGCGGGTCGAAGGCGCGCCCGTCCCAGCGCTGCACGCGCAGGCGCGTGCCGGCGCCGGAGTCGACCTGCGCCGCCCACAGCTCCTCGCGCGTCTCGAGCGGCGACAGGCGCTGCTCGAGGAACTCCACCCGCCCGTCCCAGGCCGGGGTGCCCAGGGCGCGCGTGCTCAGGGGCGTCTCGCGCGTCCACTCGCGCACGTCCAGGCGCGCCCCGGCCGGAGCGGCCAGCGCCAGCCGCGCGCCGCCCTTCGGTACCGACACGTGCACGGGCTGCGCCGGACGCCCGTGGTAGCCGAGGTTGGCCTCCGGCTGGTCGACGCCGCTCCCGTCGAGCTCGTCGTCGGCGCGCGTCGTGCGGGTCGCGAGCGACTCGCGCGAGGCCAGCAGCACGGCCCGCGCCGGCTCGCCGGCCCGCTCCAGGGCCGGGCTCTCGGAGTGCAGGCGGAAGTCGTCATCCTCGCCGCCGGCTCCGCCCAGGATCCCGTCCGGCCCGGCCGGCCCGAGGAACAGCGGGTCGCCCTCGAGGGTCCCGGGAGGCTCGCGCCCCGACCCGGGCAGCAGGTTGGCCCAGACCAGGTTCACGCCCTCCGCGTAGCCGCTCGGATCCTGCAGCAGGAAGGCCTCGGCCGAGCCCTCGACGAACAGGTTGCCGTGGATCGACCCGCTGCCGCCGGGGGCCTCCTCCAGGAGGTGCGCGCCGGTGTTGCGGTAGAAGGTGTCGTAGCGCACGAGCGCGTCCACGACCCCGCCGCCCAGCACGAGTCCGCGCCCCTGGTTGGCGTAGACCAGGTTGTTCTCGAAGCGGAGCTGCGCGCTCGCTGCGACGCGCGCGCCGGCCAGCGCGTTGTGCGTCAGCCGGCAGTCCTGCAGCGCCACCGCGCTCGAGCCCTCGACCTCGATGCCGTGCTGGTTGTCGTGGGCGCGACAGTCGAGCACGCGCACGTCGCTGGAGTCCCGGATCGCCAGGCCCGCAGCGCCGCCGCGCAGCGTCAGGTTCATGATCAGCACGTCGCGCGAGTCACGCACGCGCAGGGCGTGCGCGGCGCCGCCGGCCTCGATCACGACCGCACCGGCGTCGCCCGTCATGCGCCCGCTCGGATCGCCCGCGAGCACGAAGGTCCCCGCCGCGGAGGCGCGAACGAGCTCCAGCGGCCCCGTGTGCAGCCCGGCGCCGACGTGGATCGTCGCGCCGTCCTCGGCCGCCTGCAGGGCGTGACCGAGCGTGGCCCAGGCGGCGAGCGGCGAGCGCCCCGTGGCGGCGTCGGAGCCGCTCACGCGCACGAAGTAGGTGCGCTCGGGGATCGCCAGGAACTCGGCCGAGAGCGGCGCGAACTCGGTCAGGCGCCCGCCGCTCAGGGTGCGCGCCACGATCGTCTTGCGCTCGCCGGCGAAGGAGGCGAGCGTGCCCTGGGTGCGGCCCTCGATGTCGGTCGGCGGCAGGGTCGCCAGCACGTTCCCGCACCCGCTCACCGCGAGCTCCACCTGGGCCCCGGAGATCGGGCGCCCGAGGAGGCTGATCAGGCGCAGCGCGAGCGTGACGCTCGCCTGCCCGTCGGCCGGCGTGCCGAAGGCCGGCGCGACGGTGAAGGTCGAGGGGCCAAGGTCGGGGACCTTGCCGGGGTCGATCCCTTCGTCGTCGCCGCCGCCACCACCTCCACCATTCCCGCCGGTGTCGCCAGCGCCGCCTCCCCCCCCTCCGCAGGCAGGTGCGAGGGCGGCAGATGCGAGGGCGGCAGAGACGAGGGCGAGCCGCAGCAAAGTGAACCGTATGCGAAGCATGGGGTGATCCAGCCAGGGTCGGCTGGGTCGGACGGGGGCTGGGACGGATCGATCGCGTCCTGCGATCCATCCATCTCGAATCCCCCCGCGTCGACGGTCCTAGGATAGCGGAGTTCCGTCCGGCGGTTGCATGGGGAGGGGGGGGAACGCCCACTCGACCCGCAGGCCCGGCCGCCGTCCGGCTTCCCGCCGCAGGACCCTCCGGCGCGCGCGCTCCACCCGCCGCGGCCAGCGCGCCGCGAGCCGGCGGCCGGCGCGCGCGCTCTCTTCCCGGTACGAGAGCAGGAAGCGCGCCAGCTCGTCCGGCTCCAGCAGGGCCCCGCCGTCGAGCAGGAAGCAGCCCAGATCGTGGTCCGGGCCGCGCCAGCCGGGGCCCGGGCCGCCGCGCCAGGCGTCGAGGAAGGCGCAGCGCGCGCCCTCCGGGCCCTGGAGGGCCAGCAGGTTGCGCGCGAAGGGGTCGCGGTGGACGAACCCGCGGGCGTGCAGCTGCGCCAGGTCGCGCGCCAGGGCCGCGAGCCAGGCGCCGCGCTCGGCGGCGCTCGCTCGGCCCGGCGCCAGGGCCTCGGCGAGGGTGGGGGCCGGGAGCCACTCCGTGAGCAGGAACTGGTAGCGCGGCAGGCCGCGGCGGAACCAGACGCCGGCCACGAGCGGGCGCGGCGCGCGGAAGCCGGCGGCCCGCAGCCAGGCGAGGTTGGCGAGCTCGTTCCAGCGCGGCAGCCCCAGGCCGAGCGCGCGGCGCGCGGCGTGGCGCAGGGCGGGCCACGGGCGCAGGGCCGAGGCCTTGAGGTAGACGTCCTGCTGGTCGAGCGTGCGCCGCCCGCGCACGGGCCGGGCCTCCGCCGCGGCCTGCGAGAGCTCCACGCGCAGCGGCTCGAACCGCTCGGACGCGCCGCGCAGGCGCCAGGTCCCCGGGCCGCGCCGGGGCTTCACGGCCGGCGCCTCCGCGCCGCGACGAAGGCCTGCCGCGAGAGGAACCGCAGCGAGTGCTTCCAGCCGACGACCTCGGCTCCGCAGCGCTCGAGGAGCTCCGAGAGGACCGCGCGCGAGACGGCCCGACGCGTCTCGCGCGGCCGCGCCCCGAGCCAGGCACGCCGCAGGGCCGGGAGCGAGCCGGCGTCCCAGAAGGAGGCGATCACGAGCCCGCGGCTGACGCGCACGAGCTCGCGCAGCGCCTGCTCCAGCGCGGACGGCTCGAGGTGGTGCAGCAGGCGGCAGCAAACGACCGCGTCGAAGCTCCCGTCGCGGAAGGGGAGGTGCAGCACGTCGCCCGCCAGCCAGGCCGTGCCGCTCCGCTCCGCGCGACGCGCCTCGGCCAGCATCGCCGGCGAGACGTCGAGCCCGACCGTGCGCCCGTGCGCCGCGAGGACGGGCGCCAGGCGGCCGGTCCCGCAGGGCGCGTCGAGCAGGAGCGCGGGCCCCGGCGCGAGGTGGCGGGCGAGCAGCGCCGCCACCAGGCGCGGATCGCGCTCGCGACGCGCGACCGAGGACCAGCGCGCGCCGGCGTAGCGCGCGCCGGCCTCGCTCGTGCGCCACTTCGCGCGGACCTCGTTCACGGGAGCGAGAGTGGAACGCGCCCGCACGGCCGGCGCAACGCCGCGCCGCGCGGCTCCACGCTTCCCTAACCCCGGCGCCGGGCGCACAATCGCCGGACGATGCCGCTCGACTGGATGGACGTGGAGACCCTCGGAGCCGCGCCCGAGGAGGGTTCCGCGCACCCGCCGCTCGATCCGCGGCCGATCCTGGAGGGCCTGAACCCGGCCCAGCGCGAGGCGGTCGAGCACGGCGCCGGGCCGCTCCTGATCCTGGCCGGGGCGGGCTCGGGCAAGACGCGCGTGATCACGCGCCGCATCGCCTGGCTGGTGGCGACCGCCCAGGCCCGGCCGGGCGAGATCCTGGCGATCACCTTCACGAACAAGGCCGCGGCCGAGATGCGCGCGCGCTGCGCGGCCTTCTTCCCGGTCAAGGGCCTGTGGATCAGCACCTTCCACGCGATGGGGGCGCGCATCCTGCGGCGCGAGATCGAGGCCCTGGGGGGCTGGACGCGCGACTTCTCGATCTTCGACACCTACGAGCGCAACGCGCTGCTCAAGGAGATCGTCAAGGACCTGGGCTACGACCCGCAGCGCTTCCGCCCGGCCGCGATCGGGGCCTGGATCAGCGACGAGAAGAACCAGCGCTTCGGGGAGGAGGCCCACCTGCACGGCCCCGGCGGGGAGGAGGGCGAGGTCCTCGAGAAGGTGCGCGTGCGCTACGGCGAGGCCCTGCGGACCAGCAACGCGCTCGACTTCGACGACCTGCTGCTGAAGGTCCTCGAGCTGTTCGAGGCGCACCCCGGCGTGCGCGACGCCTACGCGCGGCGCTTCCGCTTCGTGCTGGTCGACGAGTACCAGGACACGAACCGCGTGCAGTACCGCCTGACGCGCCACCTGGCCGGGCACCACGGCAACCTGACGGTGTGCGGTGACCCGGACCAGTCGATCTACGCCTGGCGCGGGGCCGACCTCGGCAACATCCTCGACTTCGAGCACGACTTCGGCGGCGAGCGGCCGGTCGTGGTGGTCAGGCTGGAGCAGAACTACCGCTCGACCGAGTGCATCCTGAGGGCCGCCCAGGGCCTGATCCGCCACAACGTGGCGCGCAAGGAGAAGGACCTGTGGACCGAGCGCAGCAGCGAGGCGCGCGTGCGCGTGCTCGAGTGCGGCGACGAGAACGACGAGGCCCTGGCGATCGCGGGCGCCATCGGCCGCCAGCTGGCCGCCGGGCGACGCGCGGACCAGGTCGCGATCTTCTACCGCGCCAACTTCATGCAGCGCGCCCTGGAGCTTGCCCTGCGACGCGCCGGCCTGCCCTACCAGATCGTGGGCGGGGTCGAGTTCTACCAGCGCAAGGAGGTGCGCGACCTGATCAGCTACCTGCGCCTCCTGGTCAACCCGCGCGACGACGCGGCCGCGGCGCGCGTGCTGAACGTGCCCGGGCGCGGGATCGGCGCGAAGAGCGCCGAGGAGCTCGGGCGCTGGGCGCGCGAGCACGGCCGGCCGCTCGCGGCGGCGGCCGCCTCGCGCGAGGCGCGCGAGCGCATCAAGGGCCGCGCGCGCGCCGGGCTGGAGGACTTCGCCGCGCTGCTCGAGCGCCTGGCCCTGCTGGCCAGCGGCCCGGCCGAGCTGGCCCTGGAGGGCGTCCTGGCCGAGACCGACTACCTGCGGCACCTGTCCGAGTCGGGCGAGCCGGACGTGCGCTCGCGCCTGGAGAACGTCGAGGAGCTGCTGGCGGGCGCGCGCCAGTTCGACCAGGACCAGCCCGGCGGCGGTCTGCGTGGCTACCTCGAGGAGGTGGCCCTGGTCAGCGACGTCGACGCCTTCGAGGAGGCGAGCGCGCGCGTCACGCTGATGACCCTGCACGCCTCGAAGGGCCTGGAGTTCCCGTGCGTGCACGTGGCCGGGCTCGAGGAGGGCCTGCTGCCGCACGCGCGCGCGCTGGAGGACGACCCGCACCACGGCCTCGAGGAGGAGCGGCGCCTGCTCTACGTGGGCATGACGCGCGCGATGGACGAGCTCTCCCTGACCCACGCGCGCGTGCGGCTGCACTTCGGCACGACCAGCCTGCAGAGCCCCTCGCGCTTCCTGGCCGAGATCCCCGCCGAGTGGACCGAGCGCGAGGACGAGACCCCGGAGGCGCACGAGGACGGCCCGCGCTACGTGGCCGACGAGGAGAGCGAGCCCGAGGAGCTCGCCCCCGGCGCGCGCGTCGAGCACGACCACTTCGGCTACGGCGTGGTCGAGGGCGTGCAGGGTCGCGGCGGCGGCGCGCGCCTGACGGTGCGCTTCGCCGGGGCCGGGACGCGCGTGCTCCTGGCCCAGTACGCCCGGCTGAGGCGCGTGCGTTGAGCGCCTGGGCCGAGGAGCTGGCGCGCCTGGCGGAGCGCGCCCGCGCGGAGGGCACGCAGGGCGAGCTGGCGCTGGCGCTGCTCGCCGCGCTCGACGAGCTGCGCGCGGCCGAGGCCGAGCAGCACACCGGCGAGTACCCCGGTCGCTACGGGATGATCACGGGCGCGCCCGCGATGCAGAAGGTCTTCGAGCTGATCGAGCGCGTGGCCCCCAGCGACGTCCCGGTCCTGGTGTGGGGCGAGACCGGCACCGGCAAGGAGCTCGTGGCCCAGGCCCTGCACGCGCGCTCGCGCCGCGCGAAGAAGACCTTCCTGGCCGAGAACTGCGCGGCCGTGGCGGCCACCCTGCTCGAGAGCGAGCTCTTCGGGCACAAGAAGGGCGCCTTCACGCACGCCTACGCGGACCGCCCCGGGCACTTCGTGACCGCCAGCGGGGGCACGCTGTTCCTCGACGAGATCGGCGACATGCCGCTCGAGATGCAGGCCAAGCTCCTGCGCGTGCTGGAGAGCGGCGAGGTGCGCCCGGTCGGCGGCAACCAGGTCGTGCGCGTCGACGTGCGCGTCGTGGCCGCCAGCCACCGCGACCTCGCGGCCATGGTGGCCGCGCGCAAGTTCCGCGAGGACCTCTACTACCGCCTGAACGTGGTCCGGATCGCGCTGCCGCCGCTGCGCGAGCGCACGGGCGACGTGGCCCTGCTCGCGCGCTTCTTCCTGTCCAGGTTCGCCGCGCCCGGGGTCGAGCTCGCCCCCGCGGCCCTGGCCGCGCTGGAGGCCCACACCTGGCCCGGCAACGTGCGCCAGCTCGAGAACGAGCTGCGCCGCGCGGCGGCCCTGACGCGGGGCCGGATCGAGCGCTCCGACCTGTCTCCCGAGCTGGCCGGGTGACTTCGCGCGTCCCGTGACTACTCTGTCGCGACAGGAAGCCCCATGGTGAAGCTGATCGTCGAAGAGGGCGGCAAGCGCCGCGCGTTCCGGATGGGCCAGGGCGTGCTGACGGTCGGCTCGGGGGCCGAGGCGCGCCTCAAGCTGGCCTCGACCGAGGTGGCCGAGATCCACTTCGAGCTGGAGCTCGGGGAGGGGGGCGTGACCCTGCGCGTGCGACCCGGCGTCGTGTCCCCGCGCGTCGGCGGGCTGCCGCTGAAGGCCGACGGTCCGCTGGCGCCCGGCAAGAAGGTCGAGATCGGGGGCGCGCGCCTGTGGCTCGAGCCCGAGGAGGGCGAGGCGCCGGCCGCGGGCAAGCCCGCTCCGCGCCCGCCCGCGCCCGCGGCGCGCCCGGCCGCCGGCGGCCAACGGGCTCGGCGCGGGCGCGACCCCGAGGCCAAGGGCGGGCGCCCCGCCTGGGTCGTGCCGGTCGGGGTCGTGGCCCTGTGCGCGCTCGTGTTCCTCCTGTGGATCCGCGCGATCGGCAAGGCCTCGACCGACGAGGGCCTGGCGCACAACAAGCTGCGCGCCGCGGAGCAGGCGGTGGACCGCTCGCTGTACGACGAGGCCCTGCGCGAGCTGGCCGGGATCCCCGCCAGCTCGCTCACGCCCGACCAGACGGCGCGCAAGGACGCGCTCGAGCAGCGCATCCGCACCGGCAAGGCCGAGAGCGACCTCGCCCTGGCCAACGCCGCGGGCACGAAGTACCTCGACACGCTGCTGAAGAAGTACGAGGGCCTGTACCTGCAGGGCTCGCCCGAGCCCGCCAAGGTGCGCCTCTTCCTGCAGCGCTGCCGCACGTTCCGCGAGCGCTGGGCGAAGCACCCCGAGATGGACTGGGTCGAGCGCCAGGAGCGCCGCTTCGGCGGCTACGTCGACATGAACGCGCCGCTGACCTGGGAGGACGTGAGCTGGCAGGTGCGCGACCTCACGGACGGCATGCCGCGCAACTACGCGGCCGCGCTGGCCCTCATCGACGAGCTCCTCACGCGCGTCACCGGTGAGGAGGCGACCAAGGCCACCAACCTGCGCGACGAGCTGCTGAAGGGGCGTCCGGAGTACGCCACGGACCGCCTGTACCAGGCGCGCCACGAGTTCGAGAAGAAGCAGGACACCCCCAAGGCGGTGTGGTGGCTGGTGCACAACATCGCCTGGCTCGGCGACGAGGCGCTGGCCAACGAGAGCGCGCGCTTCCTGGTGCGGATGCCGGACCTGGAGGGGCACCTGCTCGGCTACAAGCTCAACTACCCCGAGCGCTACGCGGTGGTGATGAAGAACCCGGTCGTCGCCTCCTGGGCCGACGAGGCGGGCTTCGCGCCCTGAGCTCGTTCCTCGGCCCGCATCAGGCCTCCACGACGTCGTGCTCGCGCGGCGGCAGCAGCACGACCCCGTGCGCGGCCGTGGCCAGCTCCGGGGCGTGCAACCCGAGGCCGCGGTCGGCCAGGAGCGCCGACAGCGCTGCCGGCGTGAGCCCCGCGGCGTCGTCGAAGGCGCACCAGGCCGCGCGACCCGCCGGGACGTAGAGCGCCGGGCCCAGGACCGGCAGGCCGTGCTCGCGCAGGCGCGCGGCGCCCAGCCAGCGCTGGCGTAGCTCGGCGGCCGGCGCCCGCAGGCGGTGGCGGGCGCGCGCGAGGAGCTCCGCGCGGCCGAGGCCGGCGAGGTCGCGCCGCACCAGGGCGCCCGGGCCGTGCTCGGCGGCAGGCTCGACGCGGCTCGAGGGCCGCAGCCAGCGGTCGAGGTGTGCGCGCACCGAGGCGCGCCGGAAGGCGCGCGCGCGGTCCTCGAGCGCGCGGGCCAGGGCAGCGCCGGCCAGGCGTGGGCGCAGGGCCGGTGCGAGCGCCGCGCGCCAGGCGACGAGGAAGCGGAGACGCAGGCGGGCCGCCAGGACCTCGCGCACGTGGCCGGCGCACTCGACCAGCTCCGCCAGGCAGCGCGCGGGCTCCGGCCTGGCCCGGCGCGCGCTCTGCAGGTCGATCAGCCACGGCCGTCCGTGCGCATCGACGAGCACGTTGCCCGGGTGCGGATCCCCGTGGGCCCAGCCCGCTTGCTGGACCTCGGCCAGGAGCCGTCCGAGGCGCGCCAGCAGCGCCGGCCAGCCCCCCGGCGGCGGCGCGGCGCCCAGGTGCTCGGAGAGCGGCCGCGCATGCGGCACCGCCGCGAGACGCAGCTCCCAGCCGCGCACGCCGCGCTGCACGCCGAGCGGGCGCGGCACGCTCGCGCCGACCGCGTGCAGGGCGGCGAGGGCCGCGTGCTCGCGCCGCGCGCGCCGCCGATCGAGGGGCGCCAGCAGGGGACTGGGGTGGTGGAAGCGCTTGACCACCACGCCGGCCGCGCCCTCGCCCTCGAGGCTCACGCTGCGGAACGCTCGCGCCTGCAGGAGGACCGCCACCGCGCGCATCCTACGCCGCCGTGTCCTGGCCCGCGCCCCGGCGATTCGTGACAATCCCGCGCGGTGCTGCTCCAGCTCTACGTCCTGCGCCAGCTCGTGCTCGCGCTCGTCTTCGCGGTCGCGGGCCTGTCGGTGATCGTCTTCCCGACCGTGGCCGTGCAGGCGGTCAACAAGCTGGGGGCGATCAGCGTCGACCTGGTGGCGAGCTACCTGCCGCTGGTGGTGGCCGAGCTGGTGCCCTCCCTGCTGCCGATGGCCTTCCTGCTGGCGGTCGTGGCGACCTACGGGCGCCTGGCGGCCGAGCGCGAGCTGATCGCGATCCAGATGGCCGGCGTGCACCCCGCGCGCCTGGCCCTGCCGGGGCTGATCGTGTCGCTGCCGCTGGTGTGGGCCACGGACCACCTGCTGGCCCAGGTCGCGCCCGAGCTGAAGTACGAGCAGCGCACCGTGCTGCGCGAGGCCGACGTCGAGCGCTTCCTGAACGGCATGCAGAGCCGCAACGTCCTGACCTTCGGCGAGAACGTGCTCAAGTCGGAGAGCACGCGCGGCAACGTCAAGACCAACGTGCAGCTCGACATGGAGTTCGACGGCGACCTCGTCAAGGTCGTGGCCAGCGAGGCGCGCCTCGCGGTCGAGGGCGAGCTCCTGGTGGTGCGCATGAAGGACGCGCGCCTCCTGACCGAGAACTCGAGCCTCGACAACGCGAACCCGAGCTACGCCTGGAGCCTGGCGGAGCTCTTCGCGGCCGCCCCCAAGGACCGCAGCAAGGCCAAGTACCAGACCACCGCCGAGCTCGAGCTGCAGCAGGACCTGCCGGGCCTCGAGCCGGCCAAGCGCGACGAGATCCGCTACGAGATCCACCGCCGCCACGCCCTGGCGGCCACCTACCTCCTGTTCCTCCTGCTGGGCGTGCCCACCGGCCTGGCGCTGCGCTCGACGACCCCGCTGGGGGCCTTCACCGGCGCGATCGGCTACGCCTTCCTCTACTACGTGCTGGCCATGCGCCTCGGCAAGGTCCTGGCCGAGGCGGGGGCCGTGCCGCCGGTGCTGGCGGCCTGGGCGACGAACGGGCTCTTCCTCGTGGTCGGCGTGGTGTTCTTCGTGCGCGCCCTGTGGCGATGAGGCCGCGCGCGCTGCCCTTTCCCGGCCGGCTCGACGGCTACGTGGCGCGCCTGTTCGCGCTCTCCTACCTGGCGGCCTTCTTCCTGGTGGTGGGCCTGTTCGTGATCCTCGACATGGCCGCGAACCTCGACGAGTACCTCTCGCCGGACAAGTCGGGCTACGCCCCGCCCACGCGGCTGGTGGGGGAGTTCTACCTGCTGCAGATGCCCTTCCTGTACCTGCAGATGTCGCCCTACGTCACGGTCGTGGCCGGGATGTTCACGGCCGCGCGCCTGGCGCGCGCGAACGAGATCGTGGCCGTGCTGGGGGCCGGCGTGTCCGTGCGGCGCCTGCTGGCGAGCGTGTACCTGGCGGCCGCGCTGCTCGCGCTGGGAATGTTCTGGCTGCGCGAGCAGGCCACGGCCGACCTCGGGCGGCGCCGCGACCTGCTGCAAGACCACCTGCGCGAGCGGCGCGAGCTGCCGCGGCTCGAGAACCTGGTCGTGTGGGACCAGCGCCAGCGCACGATCACGCTGCGCGAGTACGTCGTGCACCCGGATCCGGCGCGCTCCGAGGCCCTGGGGCTCTCGGAGCGCCACCGCGAGGGCGGACGCCTGATCTCGATCGACGCCCAGCGCGCGCGTCCGCTCTCGGGCGGGCGCTGGCAGCTCGAGGGCGGCTCGCGCCTGGTCGACGACGGCGTGCGGCGCGAGACGCGTCCGCTCGAGCTGCTCGACGACCCGCGCTTCACCCCGCACGAGGTCGAGCTGGCCTGGAAGGCGCGCGAGCACCCGATGGACCTCTCCTACGGCGAGCTGCTCGACCTGCTCGCGCGCGAGCCGACCAACCTGCAGTACCAGTCGCTCCTGCAGTACAACCTGACCTTCCCCCTGGCGGGGCTGGTGCTGCTGCTGGTGGGGCTGCCCTTCGTGGTGGGCAACGAGCGCGGCAAGGCCGGCGAGCGCATCGCGCGGGGGTTCCTCCTGTGCGTGATCTACTTCGGGGTCGACTTCGTGGCCCGCACGCTCGGGCTGCAGGGGGCGGTCGGGCCGGTGGTCTCGGGCTGGTTCCCGCTGGTCCTGTTCGGCAGCCTGGGGGCGGTCCTGACCGCCTCGATGCGCTCCTGAGGGGCTTTCCCCCGTGCTTGCCGGGAAGAGCCCGGCGCCCCCGTTCGTACACTGCCGGTCCGCTTCCGACCCCCGCGCCCCGACCATGACGCTCCTCCGCCCCGTCCTCCGCCCCGTGCCGCTCGCGCTCCTGTGCCTCGCCTCGGTGGCCTGCCAGGCGCGGGAGACCCGCAGTGACGAGAAGGTCGTCTCGGCCATCGTCCATGGCCAGTACACGGTGGCCCTGGAGGAGGCGCGGCAGCTGGCGTCGGCGAACCCGAACGACCCGGCGGCCCAGGAGCTCTACCGCGAGGCCGAGCTCGCCTTCCTGCTCGACCAGGGACGCCAGGCGGTCTTCCACGGCGACCTGAACCTGGGCCTCGAGCTGTTCGAGAAGGCCGGCGTCCTGGCCCCCGACCATCCGACGGTGCAAACCTGGCTCCAGAAGACGCGCAAGCAGCTCGCGGTGCACTGGCTCGATCGCGCGGCCGAGGTCACCGGGCCCGAGCACCTCGACGAGGCCGAGCTGGCCTACGAGCGCGTGCTCCAGTACGACCCCGGGAGCGCGGCGGCGATCGACGGGCTCTCGCACGTGCTCCTGCTCAAGAACTATCGCGCGGGCATGAGCAAGACCTACTTCGACGACGGGATCTCGAGCTTCCATGCGCTCCTGCTCGAGCAGGCGCGGCGGGCCTTCCAGGTCTCGCGCCGCTACCGCGACAACGAGCCGGCCACCCAGCGCGCCGGCCAGGTGGAGGAGATGCTGGCCGAGGAACGCCTGGCCCAGGCGCGCGAGCTGGAGCGGGCGGGCTCGTTCTTCGCCGCGCGCAACGAGTATCGCCTCGTGCTGCTGATCGACCCCGAACACGTCGAGGGCCGCGCGGGCCTCGACCGCATGGATCGCGAAACGCGCGCCACGCGCACCCTGGACGAGGCCGACATGGCACTGCGGCGCGGCGAGCTCGAGCGCGCCGGCGAGGCCCTGGCCGAGGCCACGGTCCTGACCGAGGCCCAGCGGGACGAGGTCTCCCTGCTGCAGTCGAACATCGTCGAGAAGCGCCTGGAGGACCGCTACCTGGAGGCGCGCGCGCTGGCCGACGACTACCGCTTCCCCGAGGCGGTCGTGGCCTTCGACGCGCTCCTGGCGGAGGCGCCCGACTACAAGGACGCGGCCCTGCGCAAGTCGACGCTGGAGGAGTTCATCCGCCTGGCGGAGGAGTTCTACGCCAAGGCCCTGGCCGCGACCGACGACGCCGTGGCCGAGGAGTACCTGCGCGCGATCCACCCCGTGATCTGGCCCGAGTACCGCGACGTGGTGGAGCGCCTGAAGGCGATCGATGCACGCCGGGCCGCGGCGCGCGCCGAGACGACCGCGCCCGGGCAGCCCCCGCCCGACTCGGCCCCGCCCACGGACGAACCGGCCAGCGACGAGCCGGCCAGCGACGAACCCAGGGACGGCTGATTCAGCCCGGCCGCGCGCGCGCGTGCCAGGCGCGAGCCAGGGCGAAGGCCGAGACGAGCGCGCTGCCCGCCAGGAAGAGCGGCGAGACGCGCTCGAAGGCTCCGCGCCACACGACCAGCGACCAGTAGAGGTAGGGACCCCAGGCGCTGAGCGCGAACACGAGCCAGCGCGTGGCCGGAGCGAAGGACCACTGCGGGGTCCCGGCCTCGGCCCGCACGGGTGCCCCGACGCGGTCGAGGCGGTCGAGCTCGGCCGCGACGCGGTCGAGCAGGCGCTGGTTGGCGCGCAGGGTCCGCACGCCGCTCGCCAGCGCCTGCGCGTTGAGCAGCACCGCCGCCAGCCCGACCACCACGTGCAGGCCGGGCGCGACGCCGATGTAGCGTCCGTGCCCGAGGACCGCCGCGGCCGAGGCCGCGAAGGCGGCCCCGATCGCCAGGGGATAGGCGCGCTTCTGCGCGAAGAAGCGGTTCAGCTCGGCCAGGAACTCGCCCGCGAGCGGACGCGACTGCATGGCCGCCTTGAGCACGCGCCCGGTCACGATCATGAACAGGATCAGGAGCGTGTTCGTCGCCAGGCAGGCCACCGCCGTGAACAGCCCGAGCACGAGGTGGCGCTGCGAGCCGTCGTGCAGCGCGCCGGTGGCCAGCGTGAGGAGCAGGCACGGGGCCAGGACGGCCGCCAGTGCCAGGTAGTAGTGCACCATCCGCATCGCGTGAGCCGCGTGAGGCTACTCGCGCGCCGCGAGGGCCGCGAGCACGTGCTCGGGCTCGATCCCGTGCATGCACACCGGGCCCGCGGGGTGCCGGCAGCGGCGCGCCAGGCACGGGGCGCAGGGCGGCTCCTCCCGCGCGCGCACGACGCGGTGACCCGGCGTCTCGCGTGAGCTCACCGGACCGGCCAGCGGCCAGGGGCCCGTGCGGGCCGCGTCCTGCGGGCCCTCCAGCGCGACCACGGCCAGCCCGTGGGCCGCCGCGAGGTGCATCGGGCCCGAGTCGCAGGCCACCAGCACGAGCCCGCGTCGCGCGGCGGCCGCCAGGACGGCCGTCAGCTCGCGCAGTCCGCGCTGCCCGATCCAGTGCGCGACGCCGGCCCGCGGCGTCCGCCGCGCGAGCTCCTGCCCGAGCTCGGCCTCGGAGGGACCGGAGAGCACCAGCACGCCGCGCCCGCGCGCCCGCAGGGCCTCCACCAGCCCGAGCCAGCGCTCGAGCGCCCAGCCGCGCACGTCTCCGGGAGTGGACAGGTGCAGCAGGACCGTCCTCCCGCCGCGCTCCGGGAGGCGCTCGTCCAGGGCGCGCTCGCCGGCCTCCTGCTCGGCCGGGCCCAGGGCCGCGTCGAGCCGCAGGGGCAGCGCGCTGCCGGGCGCGACGTGCGCGACCAGCTGGGCCATGCGCTCCAGCGCGTGGCGCGCCGGCGGGCGCAGGGCCGGAGCCCGGTCGTTCGCGCTCCAGGCGGCCCAGGGCTCCTGCCAGTCGGCGCGCGCCGGGGCCGAGCGCCGCGGAGCGCCGCAGAGCCGCGCCACCAGCGCGCTCTTCGCGTTGCCCTGTGCGTCGACGCTCCACTCCGCGCCGAAGGCCCGCAGCTCCCGCCTGAGGCGCAGCCACGCCGCCGGACCCCCACGGCGGTCGAAGCACAGCACGCGCGCGAGGCCCGGCAGGGGCGTCACGAGCTCGGCGAACTCGCGCTGGATCGCCCAGCCGATCTCGGCCGCCGGGTACGCCGCGTGCAGGGCGTGGAACACGCCGAGGGCGTGCACGACGTCCCCCAGGTGCGACAGGCGGACGAGCAGGATGCGACGAGGGTCGAGCACGGTCTCCAGGCGCGCGGAGGGTATCCTCCCCGCCGCGACTCCGCGCATGCTGCGCCGCATCTCGACCAAGCTCGTCCTGGCGGTGCTCGTGGCCGTGGTCCTGCCCTTCGTGGGCTTCGCCTTCTTCCTGAACGAGCAGATCGCCGAGCGCCTGACGCGCCACGTCGTGCAGCAGGCCCTGCTCGGGCTGGTCAAGGACCTGGCGGGTCAGCTCAACGAGTTCGTGGACGAGCGCCGAGCGGACCTCGAGCAGTGGGCCGACGCCCCGCTGACCGGCGAGGCGCTCGACAACTATGCCTACGAGCGCGCGCGCCAGGTGCGCCTGGCCGACGGGGGGCTGGCCGAGGGCGAGGAGACGTGGACCTGGAACGCGCGCACGCTGCGCGCGGCCGCGAGCGGAGAGCTCCCGGCGGCGGCCTTCCGCCACGGGTTGCCCTACCGGGCCGAGCTGACGCGCGAGCTGGACCGCTACCGCGAGCTCAAGACCGTCTACGACCTGGTGCTGCTCGTCGCCAGCGACGGGCGCCTGGTGACCTGCACGAGCCGGCAGGCGCTGGGCGGCCGGCCGCTCATGTCGATGGCCATGCTCGAGTACCTCTTCGCCTACGACTACCGGCAGGCGGACTGGTTCCGGCTCGCGCTCGAGAGCGGCGACTTCGTGCGCCAGGACCACCACGTCTCCCCCTTCCGACCCACGCTCGAGCGTTCCGGCGAGCTCGGGCTCGATCCGGCCTACGACTACCACCTCGGCTTCGCCGCGCCCGTGCGCGCGGGCTCGCTGGGGGGCGAGGTGCGCGGCGTGCTCTTCGGCCTCGTGAACTGGTACCACGTGCAGGACCTGCTCTCGAAGGAGGTCATCACCGACGCCTTCCGCGGGCTCGTGCGCGAGGACCGCGACCCGTCGCCCTACGCCTGGCTGTGGGCCGAGGACGCCGACCTGATCCTCGCGCACCCGGAGCGGGACCTCTACTACCTGCGCATCGACGAGGACCTGGGGCTGGGCGCGCTGCGCCGGGCGGTGCTGGAGGACGTGGCCACGGACGACGGCTGGGGCCTGTATCCGGAGTACCGCTTCCAGGGCAAGCTCAAGAACGCCGCCTTCCGGAGCTGCCGTCCGAGCCTGGCCTACGGCTTCGGGTGGGTCGTGGGCGTCGGCATCGACAACGACGACATCTACGCCACGGCCGAGGAGCTGCGCGCGATCCTGATCGGCGGGACGGCGGTGGTCCTGGGGGTGGTGGTCGCCCTGACGCTCCTGATCGCGCGCCGCACGACCGGGCCGATCCAGGCCCTGCAGCAGCAGGTGCGGCGCGTGGCGGGCGGCGATCTGGACGCGCGCATCGAGCTCGCCACGGGGGACGAGCTCGGGGCCCTCGCGGCGGACTTCAACCGCATGACGAGCGAGCTCAAGGCCCAGCGCGAGCGCATCGTCAAGGCCGAGAAGGACGCCGCCTGGCGCGAGATGGCGCGTCAGATCGCGCACGACATCAAGAACCCGCTCACGCCCATGACGCTTTCGCTCGACCTCCTGGAGCGCGCGCGGCGCGAGGGCGCGCCGGGCTCGGAGGAGATCCTGGTGCGCACGATGGGGCTGATGCGGCGTCAGGTGGAGCACCTGCGCCAGATCGCGGGCGAGTTCTACGAGTTCACCGGCGGCCGCAAGGCGCGCCCGGACGTGGTCGAGGTGCTGGCGTTGCTCGAGGAAGTGCTGGACCTTCACGATGCCTGGGCGGTCGAGCGCGGGGTGGCGATCCAGCGCGAGGGCGTGCCGGCCACGGTCTGGGCCGACCCGGGCAAGCTGCGCCGCGTGCTGGTCAACCTGGTGACGAACGCGCTCCAGGCCATGCCCGAGGGCGGCACGCTGTACGCCGAAACGCGGCTCGTGGATGACGCGGTGGTCGTGACGATCCGCGACACGGGCGTGGGACTCACCTCGGAGGCGCGCGCGCACCTGTTCGAGCCCTACTTCACGACCAAGAGCGAGGGCACGGGCCTGGGGCTCGCCATCTCGAAGCGCGCGGTCGAGGAGATGGGTGGCCAGATCGAGCTCGGGCCCGCCGCGGACGGACCGGGCACGCTGGCGTGCCTGCGCCTGCCGCTCCACCGGGCGAGGCCGGCTTGAGCGGCGCCCACGTGCTCGTCACCGGGGCGACCGGGTTCCTCGGGAGCGCGGTCGCGCGCGGGCTCGCCGGGCGCGGCGCGGTCGTGCACGCGCTGCGGCGCGAGCGCTCGGACGTCTCGGCCCTCGCCGGCGTGCCCCTGGTCTGGCACGCGGCCGACCTCGAGGATCCGGGCGCCCTCTCGCGCGCCTTCGCGGCCGCCGCCACGGCTGCGCGCGGGACGGGCGCGGCCCTGGACGTCGTGCACCTCGCCGCCGGCATCAGCTACCGGCGCGCCGACCGCGAGCGTCTGCAGCGGGTCAACGTCGAGGGCACGCGCCACCTGCTCGCCCTGGCCAGCGCCCACGGCACGCGCCGCGTCTGCCACGTGAGCTCGGTCGTGGCCCTCGGGCCGGTCACGCGCCCCGACCAGGTCCTGGAGGACGACGCCCCGCTGCGCGGTGTCGAGCTGGACTCGGCCTACGCGCGCACCAAGGCCGAGGCCGAGGAGCTGGTGCTCGCCGCGGTGCCCAGGCTCGACGTCGTGGTGGCCAGCCCGGCGGTCGTCTTCGGCTGCTCGCACGCGGCCTCGAACTCGCTGCACTTCGTCGCGCGCGCCGTGCGCGGGCGGCTGGGTCCCCTGTGCCCGCCGGGCTCGCTCTCCGTCGTGGGCCTGGCGGACGCGGCGTGTGGCATCGAGCTGGTGCTCGCGCGCGGCGTTCGCGGGCGGCGCTACCTCCTGGCGGAGTCCGCCTGGCGCCTGCGCGACCTGCTCGGCCTGGCCTGTCGGCTGGCCGGGCGGCGTCCGCCACGCCTGGTGGTCCCACCCCCGGCCTGGCGCGCCCTGGTGGCCCTGGCGAGGCTGGGAGACCGGGTGCTCCCGAGCGCGCGCGCGACACCCGAGGCGCTCGGGCTGCTCGGGCTGCACTTCCGCTTCGAGGCGCGTCGTGCCCGCGCCGAGCTGGGCTGGAATCCACGCGCCTTCCCGGAAGTCCTGACCGAGATCGTCGAGCAGGTGCGCGCGCGGCCATGACGCGCATCGGCGTGGTGATGCCGGCGCGCGACGAGGAGCAGGCGCTGCCGCTCGTCCTGGCCGAGCTGCCGCGCGCGCGGGCCCCGGTGGTCGTCGTGGTCGACAATGGCTCCCGGGATCGCACGGGGGAGGTCGCCCGCGCCGGCGGGGCCACGGTCGTGCGCGAGGAGCGGCGCGGCTATGGGCAGGCCTGCCTGACGGGCCTGGCCTGGCTGCTCGACGGGGCCGGGCTCGTCCCGCCGCTAGGCGACGAGGACGTGGTCGTGTTCCTCGACGCGGACCACTCCGACTACCCGGAGGACCTGGAGCGCGTGCTCGCGCCGCTCCTCGTCGGCCAGGCGGAGCTCGTGCTCGGCTCGCGCATCTTGGGCGGGGCCTCGCGCGCTGCGCTCCTGCCACAGGCCTGGTTCGGCAACCGACTGGCCTGCTTCCTGATGCGCGTCCTGTTCGGCGCGCGCTACACCGACCTCGGGCCGTTCCGGGCCGTGCGCGTGGGCGCATTGCGGCGCCTGGCGATGGGGGACCGGGGCTTCGGCTGGACGATCGAGATGCAGCTCAAGGCCCACAGCCACGGTCTGCGGGTGGTCGAGGTGCCCGTGCGCTACCGCGCCCGCATCGGCAAGAGCAAGATCACCGGCACCCTGGGCGGGACGGTGCGGGCCGGCTGTCGCATCCTCGCCTGGATCTTCGCCTGGCGCCTGGCGAGCTGGCGGGGGCGTCACTCCTCCGGGCCGTAGGTGCCGCCCACGTAGGCCCAGCGGATCGAGATGAAGTCCAGCAGCCAGTCGAGCTTCCAGAAGTAGGGGAAGATCCGCTCCTCCGTGACCACCAGGTTGGGGAGCTGCGAGTCCGAGGCGTTGGCGCGCGCCAGGAGGATGGCCGACTGGGGGTAGTCGAAGCCCAGGAACGTGAAGGAGGTCGCGCTCGAGCGAAAGGTGCCACGCTCGGCGTCGATCGGCTGGAAGTCCACGCTGGCGCAGGAGCAGAGGAGCAGGGCCACCAGCAGTGCGAGGAGGCGGGCGGTCCCGGGCATGGTCGGCACGATAGCCGGCCGCGGGGAGCCAGGCCAGACGGAGGAGCGCGCCGTGCGGCCCGCGTGGGAAGAGCACGAAGCGAGCGGCTGGCCGGGCGCGCGCGAGCCGGCTACGCTCCCCGCATGGGCTCCACGGACGCGCGCCTCGCGGCGCTGGCACCGTCTTCCGAGCTGCGCGCGCTGCTCGAGCCACATGCCGCGCAGTTCCTCGAGCGCTTCGGGCACGGCGCCCGCCCACGCCTCTTCTTCTCGCCGGGGCGGGTCAACCTGATGGGCGCCCACCTGGACTACAACGGTGGTCCGGTGATGCCCATGGCCCTGGATCGGGGCACCTTCGTGGCCGTCCGCGCACGCGGCGATGGGCGGCTCACGCTGGCCTCGACGCTCGAGGGCGAGGTCTACTCCGGCGCCCTGACGGCCCTGCCGGCCGCCGCTCTCGGGCGCTGGTTCGACTACCCGCTCGGCGTGATCGTGCACCTGCTCCAGGAGGCGCCCGCCGCGGCCGGGTTCGACCTGCTCTTCGGCGGCAACCTCCCGATCGGCGCCGGCCTCTCCTCGTCGGCCTCGATCTGCGTCGGCACCGCCCACGCCCTGCGCGCGCTGTGGGGGCGGGCTGTCGATCCGAAGGCCTCGATCCAGAGCGCCCTGTGGGGCGAGCGCAACTGGGTCGGCGTCCAGTGCGGCATCATGGATCCCTTCGCGGTGGCCCTCTCGCTTCCGGGGCACGTGCTGTGGATCGATTGCCGCGAGGAGCGCAGCGAGCACCTGCCCTTCGACACGGAGGAGCTCCTGATCGCGGTGGTCGACAGCGGCGTGCGCCGCGAGCTGGCCAAGGGCGACTTCAACCGGAGGGTGAGCGAGTGCCGCGAGGCCTTCGCGCTCCTGAGCGCACGCGCACCCGCGGCGCGCGTCCTGTGCGACGTCCCGGCGGCGCAGGTCGAGGCCAGCGCGCAGGAGCTCGGCCCGCTGCTCCTGCGCCGCGCGCGGCACGTCGCCGGCGAGGTCGCGCGTACCAACGAGGCCCGCGCGGCCCTGCTGGCCGGGGACCACGCGCGCTTCGGGCGCTGCGTCAGCGCGACGCACGCCTCGCTGCGCGACCTCTACGAGGTGTCGGTGCCCGAGCTGGACTGCCTGGCCGAGGCGGCCCAGGCCTTCCCCGGCGTCCTCGGAGCACGCCTGACCGGGGCGGGCTTCGGCGGCTGCGTGGTGGTCGTGCTCACGCGCGCCGCCCGCGCCGGACTGGGCGAGCACCTCGAGCGCGAGTTCGAGCGTCGCTTCGCGCGCAAGCCGGCGGTCTTCTTCTTCCGCGGCTCGGGCGGGCCCTGCGAGCTGGACTGACGGGCTCCGCCCCGGCGCCTACTGGGCCGCGCGGGCCTCGTCCAGGACCTTCTGCGCCGCCGGGTCCTGGCTCACGCTCGTGTTCGCCAGGGTCCGCACCGCGTCGGCCGGACGCGCCCCGAACAGGTAGTTGAGGGCCAGGACGAGTCGCGCGTCGCGATCGTCCGCGTGGCGGAAGAGGTAGTCCTCGAGCGCCGCGAGCTGCTGATCGAAGAGCGCCGGATCCGGATAGAAGCCGTGCTTGTCGACGCGCGTCTCCAGCAGGGCGGGGTCGAGCTCGACACTCCTGCGGATCGCGTAGGCGGCGTAGTGGTAGTCGCCGGCCGCGAACAGCGCGTCCGCCAGCACGAGGTAGAGCGCGCCCTGGTCCGGGGCGAACTCGACCGCCTTGGCGTAGAACTGCACCGCGTCCGTGTAGCGGCCCTCGCGGAAGGCGCGGTCCCCGAGGTCGAGGTAGCGCTGCGCCGCGATCGAGAGCGCGCTCGGCGCGGCGGCGGGAGGTGCGACCGCGCCGTTCGCCGGGGCGCCGACCACGCCCTCGCCCACCGGCTCGCTGGCGGTCTCCACGTACACGACCTCGGTCGCCGGCTGCGTGTAGATCACTGTCGTCGCCGGATAGGCGCAGTAGTCGTAGTAGTAGTTGGGGTAGGACCACCACCACCAGGCCGGGTAGTAGCAGCTCCAGTACCACGGGTAGCCCCAGCTGCAACCCCAGCCCCAGCCCCAGCCGAAGCCCACGCCGACGTAGAATCCCCCGTTCCAGCAGCTGTCCCAGCCCCACGGATCGCAGTCCCAGGAGCCGCTGCTCGAGCCACCCCCGCGGTAGCCACCCGGCTTGACGCCGCCGCCACCCACGTAGCCGCCCGGCTTCACGCCCCCGAGGGTGCGCGCGGCCACGGCCAGGCCCACGTCACGCGAGGCGCCCGCCAGACGGTTCGCGACCAGGATCTCGCGCTCGGCCTCGGGCGACGTGCGCCGGACCTCCTTCCAGTCCTTGACCGGACCGCTCGGCGCCCGATCCTTCGCGTCACCAGCGCGTGGGCCGGAGGACTTGCCCCCGGGTGCGCCGCGGGTCGGCCCGAGGTCCTTGCCGCGGGGCGCACCCGCACCCGGAACCGTCGTCGGGCTCTTCGGCGCGACGCTGCCGGGCGCGCTCCGACCGGCGCTCGGACGCGGGGGGAGCGCGCGCTGGCTCGGACCCAGGTCGTAGCTGACGAGGGGCGGCTGGGAGTCGCCGCGTCCCGGGCGCGCACCGGAGCCCCTGGAGTCTGGGGCGCGCGGGGTGAGGCTGCTCCCATTCCGATCGAGGCCGGTACCGCGGCTGGGTGCACCGGCCGGCGAATAGGGAGCGGGGAAGCGAACGCGCGGCTGGGTGCGAGCCGGAGGGATCGAGAGGCCGGGTGTGGTCGGCGAGGGCACGTCGATCCCTGGCGACGTGCTGCTCGGCCCTGCCGTGGGCGCGGAGTCGATGGAACCCGGGGCGGTCGGTGAGCGCGGAGCGGTGGGAGTGATCGAGCGGTCCCGGTAGAGGTCGGCGCCGCTCGGCGAAGGCGAGGGTCGCGCCCCGGGGAGCGTGCTCGTGCCGCTCGCGCTGGGAGAAGGCCGCAGCGAGCTCGAGGCGGGCGGGATCGCCGGCGTGGAGCTGCGCGACGTGGACGGGCGGGCCTGCGGGATCGAGCTCGGCCGGACCGAGGAGGACGGGGAGGTGCTCGGACGGCTGGCGCTGGGCGAAGGGCGGCTCGGTGCCGCCGAGGGCCGACTGGGCGCGGCCGAGGGCCTGCTGGGTGCCGCCGAGGGCCGGCTCGCGCTCGAGCCGCGCGAGCCCTGGAACGACGACGACGGGCGCGAGGCGCTGGCACCGCGCGAGGAGGAACCGGAGGAGCCGGAGGAGCCGCGCGAGGGCGAGGCCGAGCTGCCCCTCGATCCCCGCTGCGCATCCAGGACGGAGGAGGGCAGCCCGCCGGCCAGGAGCAGCGCCAGGCCGATGGTGATGGGTAGCCGGTACTTCATGGGGGTGCCTCCGGGGCTCGCGCGGACGTGGTCCTTGCGCAAGCACGATGCCATGCCACACCCCCAGCATGGGCCAGCCCGGGCACACCGCAACCCCGAGCGTCCACTCGGGGGGACAGTCCGGGTAGGTCAGCCCCCCGCCCCGAGCGGCAGGACCACCTCGACCCGAGCCTCCTTCCGGGCGTGGATCCGTGCGTAGGGCGTCTCCGGTCGTGCGCCCGCCGGCACGGCCTCCAGCAGGTGCTGAAGGACCTGCGCCTGGAGCGCCGCCGGACCGTCCAGCAGCAAGAACAGGCCCGGCCGCTCCGGGAGGGTCACGTGGCCGGCGGGAGGCGGTGTGCGCGGGGCGTCCAGCCGCAGGAGCAGGCGCACCGGGCGCGCGTCCGGGCCGAGCTCGAACATCGGCACGGGATCCAGAACCAGCCCGAGGCGTTCGGCCTCGACCCCGGCGCGCTCGTGGCGCTCCGCCGCCAGGCGCAGGGCCTCGTCCCAGGAGGTCCCCTCGGGCAGGTCGTGGGCCGCGTAGGTCATCGCGATCACGTCCCGCGCCAGGATGCGCGGTCCGGAGCCGGCGGCCGGCACGGGGCGTCGGTCGGGGGGCACGAAGGAGACCTCGAGGAGGTGCAGGCGGGTCTCGATCGACTCCACGGTCTCGGTGAAGGTGCCCTGGGGCCCGGACATGACGAGCGTCAGGGGCCAGGTGCGCCCGCCGAGCTCCTGCCAGCTCCGGATCTCGAGCGCCTCCTGCGCCGCCCCCAGCGAGTCGTGGACCTCGACGCGTCGCGGGCGACCCTGCTCGAGCTCCGCCACGAGCGTGCCGAGCGCCCCCTCGTGGCAGCAGGAGTCGAGGAAGAGCGGTGCGCGCCGCTCCTGCTCCCCGCTTGCCTGCCACTCGAAGCCGTCGGGCCAGAACAGCACAGCGCGGCGCAGCTCCATCTGGCGCAGGACCGCGTCGCGCTCCGCGGCCGGCAGCTCGCGCGAGGGCTGGCCGTCGAAGCCCCGGACCGTCTCGCCCAGGCGGTAGAAGTACTGGTGCTCGGAGCGCGCGCGAGCCGCGTAGCTCTCGAAGTGCCAGCGCGCGCGGTCGGGGAACGAGTAGGCCGCCGTCAGGCGGTTCGAGGTCGCGCCGAAGTCGATGCGCGAGACCGTCTGGAATCCCGCCAGTCCGGCCTGCGCGGCGCGCGGGCCGGGCTCGGGCCCGTGGGGGGTGGGCGCCTGGAGGGCCGGAAGGGCGAGCAGGAGGGCGGCGATCATCGCAGACGCTGAGCCAGGATCTCGGCCGCACGCTGCAGGGTTTCCAGGCGCTTGGCGAAGCAGAAGCGGATCAAGCCGTGGCCCGCGGCCGGGTCCGGGAAGAAGCTCGAGCCGGGGACAGTGGCCACCCCGCCCCCTTGCAGGAGCCGGAAGGCGAAGGCCGTGTCGTCCTCGCCGGCGCGACGGAAGCGCTCGATCCCGGTCATCACGTAGTAGGCCCCGCGCGGGCGGTGCACCTCGAGCCCGAGCTCCTCGAGGGCGCCGACCAGCAGCGCCCGCCGCTCGTCGTAGGCGCGCGCGAGCTCGGCGAAGTACTCGGGACCGCTGGAGAGCGCCTCGGCCGCCGCCTCCTGCAGAGGCGCCGGGGCGCCGACGGTCAGGAAGTCGTGCACCTTGCGGATCGCCAGGGTGAGCTCGGGCACGGCCACGGCCCAGCCGATGCGCCAGCCGGTCGCGCTCCAGGTCTTGGAGAGCCCGCTGACCGTGATCGTGCGCTCGGCCATGCCGGGCAAGGTCGCGAGCGAGACGTGCTCGGCGCCGTCGTACAGGATGTACTCGTAGATCTCGTCGGTGATCGCCAGCGCGTCGTGTTGCCGGCACAGGGCCGCGATCGTCTCCAGCTCCGCGCGCTCGAAGACCTTGCCGGTCGGGTTGTGCGGCGTGTTGACGATGATCGCGCGCGTGCGCGGCCCGAAGGCGCGGGCCAGCTCGTCCGGATCGAAGCGCCACTCCGGCGGGCGCAGCGCGACCCAGCGCGGCACGGCCCCCGAGAGCAGGCAGTCCGGTCCGTAGTTCTCGTAGAAGGGCGTGAAGATCACGACCTCGTCGCCCGGATCGAGCGTGGCGAGCAGCGCGGCGATCATCGCCTCGGTGGCGCCGCAGCAGACGGTCACCTCGCGCTCCGGATCGACCGGGATGCCGTTGTAGGCCGCCAGGCGCCGGGCGATCGCCTGGCGCAGGGCCGGCGCACCCCAGGTGACGGCGTACTGGTTCTTGTCGGCGTCGATCGCGCGCTTGGCCGCCTCCTTCATCGGCAGCGGCGCGGGGAAGTCCGGGAAGCCCTGGGCGAGGTTGACGCCGCCCTCGCGCGCGCACAGGCGCGACATCTCGCGGATCACCGACTCGGTGAAGCGCGAAGCCTTGACCGAGGTGCGCGCGCGCATCCCCGGCACCCTACCACGGCAGCGGACCCGGACCGGCCCGCGCCTGCGTCACGGCATCTTGTGCGCCCACTCGAGCCAGGGCCGCGCGTTCTCGCCGTAGTCCGTGCGCGCGAGCCAGCGCAGCGCGCCCAGGATCTGCGCGCGGCGCTCGGCCCGCGCCGGTTCCAGGGCGGCCGCCAGGGCGCGCGCCGCGGTGCCCTTCTGCTCGGGGTGCTCCTGTCCGATGCGTGCCAGGGACACCGAGGCGGCCAGCGCGACCAGGTTGGCCTCGTCCTGCAGGAGCCCGCTCAGGGCCGGGACCGCCTCGGCGTCGGCCAGCACGCCCAGCGCGCTGGCGCACTGGGCCCGCACGCCCGGCGCGGGGTCGATCAGGCCGCTGCGGCAGATGCGCGCCAGCTCGGGCGAGCTCGCGCCGGCGCTGACCACCGCCAGCAGCGCGAAGGCCGCGTTGTTGCGTGTCCACTCGTTGGGCGCGTCGAGCAGCGGGCGCCGCAGGGCCTCGGGCGGCGTCTCCGGCAGGGCCAGGACCCCGATGCCGAGCAGGGCCTTCTGCACGAGCTCGGGATCGGGCTCGTCGAGCGCGGCCAGCAGCGGGCCGAGAACGGTCTGGTCCTTGGTGAAACCCAGGGCCGCGGCGGCGATGCGGCGGTTCAGGGGCGCCCCCGTCTCGAGGGTCGCGACCAGCTCGTCGCGGCGCTCCTGGGCCCGGTCGCGCATGGACTGCTCGAGCGCCTGCAGCGTGCTCTGCTCGCGCAGGTTGCCCGCCACCAGCTTGAGCTCGCTCCACTGCTGCAGCGAGGCGTCGAACCGGGTCAGGAAGTAGCCGAGCGGATCGGGCTCAGGATCCGGCAGCGGGACGTAGGGCTCGGCCTTGGCGTGATTCACCGGGACCTTCGTCGCGGGGCCCTTGCAGGCGAGGACGGCCGAGCCCACGAGGAGTGCCAGGGCCAGGGCACCCAGGGTATGCGTGGCAGACATGCGGGCGGGACGGGACGCGCGGCGAGGGGCGCTTCTTCCCGGGGCACGAGCCTATCCGCGGCGCGGGCGAACCCCGAGCCCCGGGAGGCTTCCGGCGCCCCCTCGCACCGCCCGGGTCGGATTCGTACCGTCGAGGCCTGGCGTCCCTGGCGGCGCCCCGCACCATGGAGATGCGCTCTGGCGCGACATCGATGAATCGATCCGGAACCGGGTGGCCTCGGCTCGTCTCCCTGGCGACGTTCCTCGCGCTGGCGCTGGGGGCGCATCCTCGCGCCGAGGCCAGCCTGCCGCAGGCGAGCTACCAGGACGCCTCGGCCACCACGACCAAGCCGCCGGCGGCCTTCGTCTTCACCCCCGCGCCCGGCAAGGCCTCGGTCGCGCTGCCGCGCGAGGAGCGCCTCGTCTACCAGGTCGGGATCGACCTGACGCTGTGGGAGGCGGGCGTCGGCAAGGTCACCCAGACCTGCACCGTGGCCGAGCAGCCCGTGTCGCTCATGCTGGCCGGGGCGGTGGCGAGCGGCGGCGAGGCCGCCTCGATCCTGCTCGAGGCCAAGGGCAAGTACCTCGGCTACGAGCTCGAGTCCTCCCTGGAGACGCGCCTGCTCCCGCAGGAATGGCCGCGCATCCTGTACCAGCAGCGCACCGAGAGCCGGCGCGGCGAGCGCCGTCGCGAGGTCATGCTCGGCACGCGCGACGGGAAGCCGACCTCGAGCTACCGCGGGGACACCTCGAAGGGCGCGCCGCCCGGTACGCGCATCTGGCGGGCGGAGCGCCTGCGGGCGGTGCCGGAAGGCACGCTCGACATGCTCACCGCGATCTTCATGGCGCGCACCCTGATCCGCGAGAACCACGCCGAGCTCAAGTTCCCGCTGATCGACGCGGACCGCCTGTGGCTCCTGCGCCTCGCGCGCGGCAAGGAGCAGCGCATGAAGACCGGCGCCGGCACCTTCGACGTCGTGCAGGTCGTGCTCGAGCCGCAGGCCTACCCGGGCGAAGCGGTCGACGAGGACAAGGAGAAGCGCTTCTCGGGCGTGTTCGGGATCCAGGGCTCGATCCACCTGTGGGTCGAGAAGAAGACCGGCGTGGCGGTGCGCATCCAGGGCACGCTGCCGGTGGGCGGCGAGGACGGGCTGATCAAGATCGGGATCGACGTGCTGCTCGACGGCTACTCGGGCACGCCGCCCGACTTCGCGCCGCTGCCGCCGCCCGCCAAGAAAAGATGAGTCCAAGGGCGCGGAGGGCGCGCCACAGTGGGAGCGGGGAGAGGGGGGCGGGTCAGCGCGGCGGCGGGACGAGCGTGGCGCGCGCGCCGCTCGCACCGAGCTCGAAGACCGTGCCCGGCGCCTGGTGCTGGCGCTTGACGTAGGCCAGCACGAGGCCGGTTTCGAGCGCGAAGGAGTAGGCCCACGACGTCACCAGGCCGAGCTCGCGCCGCTCGCCGTCCTCGACGCGCACGAGCGGCGTCCCGCGCGCGACCGGGTCGGAATGCTCGACGGCGAGCGTCAGCAGGCGCTTGTTGAGCCCGCCGTAGGTGTCGATCTTGGCCACCACCTCCTGGCCGACGTAGCAGCCCTTGTCGAGCGCGAAGGCCTGCTCGAGGCCGGCCTCCTGCGGATAGACGTTCTCGTCCACGTCGACGCCGAACAGCGCGCGCCCGGACTCGACGCGCAGGCAGTCGCGCGCCACGAGCCCGGTCGGCGTCGCGCCCGCCGCGCGCAGCGCATCCCACAGGCGCGCCGCGCCGGCCGCGCCCGCGTCGAGCCGCAGCGCGCCGTCGCCCAGGCGCTGCAGGCGCAGCGGGGCGCCGTTCCAGTCGAGCTCGACCCACTGGAACGGCGCCAGCTCGGGCGCCCGTCCGACGAGGCGCGCGAGCACGTCCCCCGTCCGCGGTCCGAGGCACTCGAGCGGCGCGTGCTCGGCGCTCGCGTCCGCGAGCGTGAGCTTCTCCGCGAAGTGGTAACGCTCCAGCGCCGCCGCCAGGGCCGCGCCGTGCCCGGGCGGGATCGAGAGCTCGAAGCCCTCGGCGTGCCGCTGGAGCTCGAAGGCGAACAGCACCTTGCCCTTGGGGGAGAGCAGCAGGTTGGCGTTGCCGCTCCCCGCCGCCAGGGGCTTGACGTGGTTGGCCAGCAAACGGTGCAGGAAGTCGCTCGCCTCGGGGCCGCCCACGCGCACCAGGCCCCGGTCGCTGGCGTCGAGCAGCGCGCAGCCCTCGCGTCCGGCGCGGTACTCGGCCGGGACGTCGCCGAAGAGGAGCGGCGCGGCCAGGGCGGGGGCCTCGGGGCGTGCCGCCAGGCGCACGCCGCGCGCCTGGTGGACTTCGAGCAGGGCGGAGCGCTCCATGGGGCCGGAATCATAGGCGGTCGGAGCCGCAGCGCGGTCCACGCGGCCGCGGAGGCTCGCCTCCGGCCGTTTTTCTTTTCACGTCCGCCCCTGCCGTGGATCCAGGCCCCGGAACTCCCTCCGTGCACGATTCCGAGCTGGTCGCGCGGGCGCTGGCGGGGGAGCGCGAAGCCTTCCATGAGCTGCTCGAGCGTCACTCCGCGGCCCTGCTCGCGACCCTGGTCGCGACCCTCGGGAACCGCGAGGACGCGCGCGAGGTCTTCCAGGACACCTGGCTGCGCGCCCACCAGCATCTGGGACGCCTGCGCGAGCCGGCCCGCGTGCGTGCCTGGCTCGTCACGATCGCGCTCAACCTGGCGCACGCGCGCCGGCGCCGACCCGCGGCGCGCGAGCTGGATCCGGAGGCTCCGGGGGTGCCCGAGCTGCCCGGGGCAGACCTCGAGCGTGACGAGGAGCTCGCCGCGCTGCGCCGCCAGATGGACGCCCTGCCCGCGCGCCAGCGCCAGGTGCTCGACTTGAGGATCCACCACGAGCTCGATCACGCCGAGATCGCGGCGCAGCTCGGGATCACCGAGGAGGCCTCGCGCGCGAGCTTCTACCAGGGGCTGAAGCGCCTGAAGGGGGCGCTGGCGCGTCCCGGGAGGAAGGTGCGATGAGCGCGGCGGCGAGTGCGGCCTGCGGACGGGTCCAGCAGCAGCTGGCGCAGCTCCACGATGGGGCCCTCGCGCCGCTCGAGGAGGCCCGCGACCGCGGGCACCTCGAGGCCTGCGCGGCCTGCCAGGCCGAGGAGCGTGAGCACCTTCGGCTGCTGGCGCTCGTGCCGCGTGCCCTCACGCTCGGCGTCGAGGCCGAGGCCGCGCGCCTGGCCGCGGAGCTGCGTCGCTCCCTCGCCCGCGCACCGGCGCCGCGCGCACGAGCGCGGCTCGTGCCCGGTCCGCTGGTCGCCGCGGCCGTGGCCGCGGGGCTCCTCATCGCAGTGCGGCTGTGGCTCGCCCCGGCGGGCGCGGGCCTGCCTGCGGGGCCGGCGCCGATCGAGCTCGAGCCCCTGCTCGAGCACCTGCCGAGCTGGGCCGACGTGCGCGCGGGGCTCGGACAGCTTTCGCGCTGGGTCTCGTGAGGAACGGAGTGCGCGCATGGGTCGGCTGAAGAGCGCTGGACGTCGCCTGGCCGAGTGGATCCGCATCCCCTCGGGGCTCGCGGGGGGGTGCCTGGGGGCCACGGTGGTCGCAGCCCAGCCGGGCGGGACGGGCCTGCCGGGGTTCGTGATCGGATGGCTCTACGGGGTGGTCGTGGGTGGGGCCCTGCGGCTCTTCCGCGTCCCACCGGGGGTCTACCCGCTGGCCGGGCTCCTGGCGGGACCGCTGCCGATCGCCCTCCTGATGCCGGCGGGCGCGGGCGCCGACGCGCGCGGTCTCGTCTGGCTGGGGGCGCTCGCCGGGCTCGTGATCGGGCTGGTCGAGTGGGGGGCGAGCCGGGCCCGCGGAGCGGCCGCCCCCAGGCTCGGCGACGGGGGCTGAGGCCGGAGGCCCCCGGGAGGGCCGACTCGGCTTGACTTGGCGACCCGCCCCGGCACACTGCCTCGCTTGATTCGCGTCCGCGCGGCGCACCCCCCTGCCCCCTCTTCCGGCGCTCGACCCCGCGCGACGGGTCCGAGCCGCCCCAGCGAGCCCCCCCAGGCATGATCCAGTGCCGCAACCGACGGGCCGCCGCCCTCGCGGCCGCCCTCTCGTTCCCCGTCCTGGCGTGCGAGTTCAACCCCGGCGCCGCGGAGCTCTCCTACTCGCTGAACCGGCCGGTGATCGAGCAGAACCAGGACCTGGCGCGCGACGCCGGGGCCCAGGCCCAGCTCGCGGGCGCGCTGGAGATGCTCTTCGGGACGGCGGCGAGCCCGCGCTTCCTGGCCGAGCCGGAGTGGATCGAGGGTGGCTTCGACCCCAACTACTGGGGCGAGGACCTGGTCAAGAACGACGACGCGCTGCGGGCCAGCCTCGAGGCCAGCAACCGCGCGACCTTCGCCGCGCAGATCGCGGCGATCGAGGCGGGGACGTTCGACGCCGTCGCGCGCCCGCGCCACGCCGACGACCTGTGGGGCTGGTGGGAGGAGCTGAAGGCCGAGAAGTCCGGCGACGCGGCGGGCCTGAAGAGCGAGGGCATCGCGCTCTTCGCCGAGTACTACCCGTCGCTGCGCGCCTCGGCCGCCCTGTACCGCAACCAGTGCTACCACTGCCACGGGGCCGAGGGCGGCGGCGACGGCTCGACCAGCGCGTTCCTGGAGCCGCGCCCGCGTGACTACCGCCCGGGCAAGTTCAAGTTCACGGCGCTCAAGGGCAAGGCGCGTCCGCGGCACGAGGACCTCTTCCGCATCCTGGCGGAGGGCATCTACACCACGGCGATGCCCTCCTTCCGGCGCTTCAGCGACGCGCAGCTCCACGGCCTGGTCGACTACGTGCGGCTGCTGGCGATCCGCGGCGAGACCGAGATCCTGCTGGCCTCGTTCTACGAGCCCGACGAGGGCCTGAACTTCGCCAACGTGCAGGAGAACTACCTCGACGTGGTGTCCAAGTGGCGCGCCGCGCCGGAGCAGCTCATCGCCTTCGAGGGGCCGGTCCCCGAGTCGACGCCCGAGCGCATCGCCCACGGCCGCGCGCTCTTCACGACCCCGGGCGACAAGGGCGGGGCCAACTGCGTCAGCTGCCACGGCGAGGGCGGGCGCGGCGACGGGCCCTCGGTCAACGATCCCAAGCAGTCGACCGACGACTGGGGCCGCCCGATCGCGCCGCGTGACCTGACGCGCGGCGTGTACCGCTTCGGCCGCCGCCCGATCGACCTCTTCCGCCGCATCTACGCGGGCATCAACGGGACCCCCATGCCGGAGCACATCGGCATGACCATCACCGAGAACGGCCAGCAGCGCACGATGACCGAGGACGACATCTGGGACCTGGTGTTCTTCGTGCGCTCGCTCGCGACGCATGCGCCCGCGGTCGCCCAGCACGGTGGCGGACACGGCGGGGATCTGGGAGGGGGGCACTAGGCCATGGCCGCGCTCAAGCACTTCCTGCTGCGCGTCGTCGTGACGCTGCTGCTGCTCGCCGTGCCCGTGCTCGGCGTGTGGACCTTCACCGAGGCCGACCGCTGGGGCCTGTGGTTCCCGCCGATCGTCAGCTCCTACGGCGCCAGCATCGACAAGCTCTTCTACCTCATCCTGTGGATGGTCACGGTGACCTTCATCGGCACCGAGGCGCTGCTCGTGTGGTTCGTCTTTCGCTACAGCAAGAAGGACCCGACGCGCGCGATCTTCACGCACGGCAACCACAAGCTCGAGATGATCTGGACCGCGATCCCGGCCGTGCTGCTGGTGATCGTGGCCATCTCGCAGATGGAGGCCTGGACCACGGTGAAGATGAACTTCCCCACCGAGGGCCCGTACACGCCGGAGAAGCCGCTGATGGAGGTGTACGCGAGCCAGTTCGACTGGCGCGTGCGCTACCCGGACGCGCAGGGGAACTTCACGGGCGCCGACGTGATCGAGGTGCCCTACGACATCACGGTGCCCGAGGACACCAAGGTCGTGCTGCGCCTGAAGAGCCGCGACGTCCTGCACAGCTTCTTCGTGCCGACCTTCCGCCTGAAGCAGGACGCCGTCCCCGGCATGGACATCCCGGTCTGGTTCGAGGCCACCGAGCCCGGCTCCTACGACCTCATCTGCGCCGAGCTGTGCGGCTGGGGCCACTACAAGATGGCCGGCAAGATCCACGTCCTCCCGAAGGACGAGTTCGACGCGTGGCTCGCCGCGAAGCGCGCCGCCCTGTACGCGACCGACTGAGCGGACAGCCCCCGAAGAGAGCCCCGAAGAGCCCATGAGTCACGCGCACGCTCCCACCCACCCCGCGAGGCCGCTCGGCATCGATCCGCCGGGCACGGTCCACACGACGCACGAGCACCACGAGCTCGGCTTCCTGCGCAAGTACATCTTCTCGGTCGACCACAAGGTCATCGGGTTGCAGTTCCTGTTCACTGGTCTGGTGATGCTGCTGCTCGGCGGCCTGATGGCGATGGCCATCCGCTGGCAGCTCGCCTACCCGTGGACCGAGATGCCCGTGCTCGGGCGCCTGCTCTTCCCCGCGACGGGCGGCGTCACGACCCCGGAGGGCTACACGATGCTCTTCACGATGCACGGGACGCTGATGATCTTCTTCGTGATCATCCCGCTGCTGACGGGCACCTTCGGGAACTACCTGATCCCGCTGATGATCGGGGCGCCGGACATGGCCTTCCCGCGCCTGAACATGCTCGGCTACTGGTTCTGGTGGCCGGGCATCGCCTGCATCCTGCTCTCCTTCGGGGCCGAGGGCGGCGGGCCGGCGGCCGGCTGGACCAGCTATCCGCCGCTCTCGACCATCGAGGCCGCGGCGCCGGGCTCGAACTGGGGGCAGAACTGGTGGCTGCTCTCGCTGACCTTCGTGGGCGTCAGCTCGATGATGGGCGCGGTCAACTACGTGACCACGATCGTCAAGATGCGCGCGCCCGGCATGACCTTCTTCCGCATGCCGCTCTCGATCTGGGGCCTGATGATCGCGGCGCTCCTGCAGCTCTTCGCGCTGCCGGTACTGACGGCGGCGAGCTTCATGCAGCTCTTCGACCGCGTCTTCGACGCCGGCTTCTTCACGCCGACCGGCACGGTCATCAACAACGCCAACCCGGAGACGCTCGGGAACGCGGCCGGCGGCCACCCGCTGCTGTGGCAGCACCTCTTCTGGTTCTACAGCCACCCGGCGGTCTACATCCTGGTCCTGCCGGCGATGGGCTTCGTCTCCGACATCCTCGCCGTGCACGCGCGCAAGCCGATCTTCGGCTACAAGCCGATGGTCTACTCGATCAGCGGCATCGCGGGCCTGGGCTTCATCGTGTGGGGCCACCACATGTTCATGTCCGGCATGAACCCGGCCGTCGGCCTGGTGTTCATGACGGCCACGATCATGATCGCGCTGCCCTCGGCGGTGAAGGTCTTCAACTGGCTCGGGACCCTGTGGGGCGCGCGCATCCACCTGACGAGCGCGATGCTGTTCGCGATCTCGTTCGTCTCGATGTTCATCATCGGCGGCCTGTCGGGCATCTGGATGGCCTCGACGCCGGTCGACATCTACATCCACGACACCTACATCGTCGTGGCGCACTTCCACTACGTCGTGTTCGCCGGCTCGATGATGGCGATCTTCGCCGCCATCTATCACTGGTTCCCGAAGATGTTCGGCCGCGCGATGAGCGAGAAGCTCGGCGTGATCCACTTCGTCGGCACGTTCATCACGCTGAACGGGGTCTTCTACATGATGCACCAGCTCGGCCTGGCCGGGCTGATGCGGCGCACGGCCGACCCCTACGACTACGCCACGTACGCGCACCTGCAGCCGATCAACCAGTTCATCTCCTGGTGCGCCTTCGCGCTGCTGGCCTGGCAGGTGTTCTTCGTCGTCAACTTCTTCGGCAGCATGATCTGGGGCCGGCGCGTCGGCCGGAACCCCTGGAACGCCTGCTCGCTCGAGTGGGAGGCGCCCTCGCCGCCGGGCCACGGCAACTTCGACAAGCAGCTCGCCGTCTACCACGGCCCCTACGAGTACGGCGTGCCCGATGCGCCCAAGGACTTCGTCCCGCAGACCCAGCGCGCCCACGCCTAGTCCGAGCGAGCCCGTGAGCGCCACCCTGGCCCTGGAGAGCGTCGAGCGCACGAGCGGCCTCTGGCCGCGGCGCTGGGCGCTCGGCGCGGCGCTGGCTGCGGTGCCGCTGGTGCTCTTCGGCGGCTCGGTGACGACGCTCGGCGCGGGGATGGCGGTCGAGGGCTGGCTGATCGCCGAGGGGCACTTCCTGCTCTTCTTCCCGGTCGAGAAGTGGTTCCGCGACACGGCCACCTTCGTCGAGCACACGCACCGGCTGTTCGGCGTCCTGGTGGGGCTCTGCGCGCTGGCCTGCGTGGCCGCGACCTGGCTGAACGAGGCCGGCGCGCGCGCGCGGCGGAGCGCGCTGGTCGCCCTCGCCGCGGTGTGCCTGCAGGGCACGCTGGGCGGGCTGCGCGTGCTCGCCGACGATTCGCAGCTCGCCTTCCTGCACGGCGCGCTGGCCCAGCTCGTCTTCGCGCTCCTGGCGGCGAACGTGCTGCTGGTCTCGGGCGAGTGGCGTGTCGAGCGCGCGCGGGTCGGGGCGCCGGCCGAGCGCACGGCCCTCGCGCGCGTGGCGCGCGTCGCCTGGCTCGTGACCCTGGCGCAGGTCGCGCTCGGCGCCTGGTACCGCCACGGCCTGCGGCCCGTGCCGGTGGCGAGCGAGGGGCTGCGCTTCCTCCTGCACGGGCTCGGCGCGCTGCTCGTCCTGGCGAGCGCGGCGGCCGTTATGCGCCGGGCCGCGCCGCTGCGCACCGCGGGTCCGCTGCCAGCGAGCCTCGTGCTGGCGCTGCGCGCGCTGCCGGTCGTGCTGCTCGTGCAGCTCGTGCTCGGCGGCCTGGCCTGGGCCGGGTTCCGGCCGGGGGCCATCGGGCCGGCCGAGTGGGGGCTCTCGATCCTGCACGTGCTCGGCGGGGCCGTGCTCCTCTCGGCCCTGACGCTGGTCGTCCTGTGGAGCGCGCGCCTGGCGCGTCCGGAGGCCGCACGGTGAGCCGCAAGGTCCTCGCCGCCGGCGCGCGCGCCCACGGGCGCGTCGTGGACGACTACCTGGTGCTGGTGCGCCCGCGCATCTCGGCCTTCGTGCTCTTCGCGGCCTTCACCGGGGCCCTGCTCGGCGCCGGGCCCGAGGCGGAGCTCGGGCGCGTGCTCCTGGCGGCCTTGCTGGTGGGCCTGGTCGGCGCGAGCTCGAGCGTCTTCAACCAGGTGCTCGAGCGCGACACGGACCGGCTCATGCCGCGCACCTGGAACCGGCCGCTGGCGGCCGGGCGTCTCTCGGTGCGCGACGCGGTCCTGTTCGGCGCCGCGCTGGGCACGGCCGGGGTGGTGGGGCTCGCGCTCGCGTTCCAGCCGCTCGCGGCGCTGCTCGCGCTCTCGACCCTGGCCGCCTACGCGCTGGTCTACACGCCGCTCAAGCGCCACACGAGCCTCAACACGGTCGTCGGCGCGATCCCCGGCGCGATGCCGCCGCTGCTCGGCTTCGTGGCCCTGGCGGGCCGTCCGGGGCCCTGGGGGTGGTTGCTCTTCGCGGTCGTCTTCGCCTGGCAGTTCCCGCACTTCTTCGCGATCGCCTGGCTCTACCGCGAGGACTACCGGCGCGCCGGGATGCGCATGCTGCCCTGCCTGCCGGGCGCCGAGGGCCTGGCCGGGCGCCAGTCGCTGGCCTACAGCCTGCTGCTCCTGCCGGTCTCGCTGCTCCCCGGCGTGCGTGGCGACGCGGGGCCGGTCTACACGCTCGTGGCGCTGGCGCTGGGCCTGGCCTACGCCGCCAGCTCGGCCGCCTTCGCCTGGCGCGAGACGCGCGCGCGCGCGCGTGCGCTGCTCCTCGTCTCGCTCGCCTACCTGCCGCTGCTCTTCTCGGCCGTGCTGTTCGATCCGGCCGTGTCCCAAGCCCTGCGCCTTCCATGAGCCACGCTCTCGCTGCCTACGATCCCGCGGTGGACGCGCCCGCGCCCCACCATCCGATCTACGACTACGACAGCGGGCCGCCGGTCGAGCGCCAGAAGTTCGCGATCTGGCTGTTCCTGGCGACCGAGATCATGTTCTTCAGCGGTCTGATCGGGGCCTACATCGTGCTGCGCTCGGCGGCCGCGAACTGGCCCGATCCGAGCGAGCGCCTGGCGGTCGACATCACCGCGGCGAACACGTTCATCCTGATCATGAGCTCGTGGACCATGGTCAAGGCCGTGTTCGCGGCCAAGAAGGGCGAGCAGGGCAAGACCGCGCGCTGGCTGCTGGCCACGATCCTGATCGGCTCGGCCTTCGTCGGCGTGCAGGTCTACGAGTACATCGAGCTCTACCACCACGGCGCCCTGCCGCACGTCGACATCTTCTGGTCGACCTTCTACGCGATGACCGGCTTCCACGGCACGCACGTGGTCGTGGGGGTCATCTGGAACATATGGGTCCTCCAGCGCGTGCTGCGCGGCAAGTACACGGCCAAGAACAACATCGGCGTCGAGCTGGCGGGCCTCTACTGGCACTTCGTCGACCTGGTCTGGGTGCTGCTCTTCACGATCGTCTACCTCTTCTAGGAGCCTTCTCCCATGTCGCACCCCGATCACGCGGTCGCCGGACACGACGAGCACGGCGGCGCCACGCACTTCAGCGAGAACAAGGTGTTGATCTACCTGGTCGTGCTGACGGCGCTGGAAGTCGGCTGGGGCCTGGCCGGGAAGTCCTTCGGCTGGAACAGGCCGATGCTCTGGGGCGGCCTGCTCTTCTTCGCCTTCTACAAGGGCTGGCTGATCGCGGTGTACTTCATGCACCTCAAGTTCGAGGGCTGGGTCGTGAAGAGCCTGATCCTGCCCACGCCGTTCCTGGTGCTGGTGATCTTCGGCTACGTGATGCCGGACGTGGCCGACAAGCAGACCAACCTGATCCACCCGGTGGGCTCGAAGCTCGATCCGAAGACGGGACTCGTGGTCGAGGACATGCACGAGCACTGGCACAAGCCCGCCGCCGACGGGGCCGGGCACTGACGGGGCCGTGCCCCTGCGCACCGGACTCGCGCTGGCCGCGCTCGCGCTCGGCGCCTGCGGGGGTGGGGAGCCCGTGGCCGGGGCCGGCAGCGACGGGCCGCGCACCGACGTGGCTCCGAGCGACCCGGCCGACTTCGGGGCGCTGCCGGACTTCCGCCTGATCGACCAGCGCGGGCGCGAGGTCACGCGCGCGGGCCTGCTCGGCCGGCCGCTCGTGATGGGCGCGCTCTTCACGACCTGCACCGGCCCGTGCCCCTCGATCGCGCGCGGCCTCCAGGGCCTGCAGGAGGCGCTCTCGGGGACCGACTGCCGCATCGTCGTCGTCAGCGTCGACCCCGAGCTCGACACGCCGGAAGTGCTGGCGCGCTACGCCGAGCGCTGGCAGGCCGACCCGGAGCGCTGGCTGTTCCTGACCGGCCCCGAGGCCGAGGCCCACGCCCTGGTGCGCGCCGGCCTGTACCTCGCCGTCGCGCGCGCCGAGGGCGCGGCGCCGCCCGGCGAGCAGGTGACCCACGACGTGCGCCTCCTGGCCGTCGACCGCCGCGGCCACCGCCGGGGCTGGTACACGGGCACGGACGAGGTCCAGCTCGAGAAGCTCGCGCGCCGCATGCGGCACCTCGCCGGCGAGCCCGCCCCGGAGGCGCCGCGGTGAGCTCGCCGCTCCCGGCCCTCAACGCCAGCCTGAACGCCGGCTGCTGCCTGTGCCTCGTGGTCGGGCTGATCCTGATCAAGCGCGGCCGGCGCGCGGCCCACGCGCGTGCCATGCTCGGCGCGACCGCCTTCGGAGCCGCCTTCCTCGCGGGCTACGTCTACTACCACTTCGTCGTGCAGCCCGAGCTCGGCCCCACGAAGTTCCACGGCACGGGCTGGACGCGCCCCGCCTACTTCGCGCTCCTGATCTCGCACGTCGTGCTGGCCGCGGCCAACGTGCCGCTCGTGATCGTGACCCTGCTGCGCGCCCACCGCGAGGACTGGGAGCGCCACCGGCGCATCGCGCGCGTGACCTGGCCGGTGTGGTTCTACGTCTCGGTGACGGGCATCCTGGTCTACCTCGTGCTCTACCACTGGAACCCGCCCGCTCCGGGGTAGCATGGCCGCCGTGACGAGCCTGCGAACGGTCCTGCGCGTCCTCGTGCTGCTCGCCTGCGTGGCCTGGGCGCCCTCCGCCTTCGGGTGAGAGGGCTGCGGGACGGCGGTCGCCGCCCAGCCCGGAGGCCTCGGTCGGGGCTTCAACCTGAGCATCTACTACATGCTCGCCACGATCCTGCTGGTGCTCGGGGGCTTCACCCTGGTGGTGGTGCGCGCGTTTCGCCGCGGCGCGGCCGGGGGCGAGCGCTTCGCTCCCGAGGGCAAGCTGCGCTGGACCGACGAGGACTCCTGAGGCAGCGACAGATCGCGCGCCGGGTGAAACCGGGCGCGTCGCGCGCGGGTCCTCGGGCGCATGCGTGCGTCCCTCCCTGTCCTGCTCCTCGCCGCAGCGCTGGCCACGGGCTGGCTCGGCGCCTGCGGAGCCGCGCCCGGTTCCGGTTGGTGGGCCGTCGACCGCGGGGCCGGGTGCGTCCTCCGGCTCGACGCGGAGCTGATCGTGCGCGAGCGCATGAGCCTGCCCGGTGTGGAGCGGGCCCTGACGCACGCGGGGCGCACCTGGCTCGCCACGGGCGGTGAGCGAGGTGAGCTCTTCACGCTCGAGCCGCGCGCGCCGCGGCACCTCTGGTCCGCGCCGGGCGCGATCCTCGCCCTCGCTCCCGCGGCGGGGGAGGGGCTGCTCGTCCTGGAGGGGCGCGCGGGGGCTGCGCGGCGGCTGTGGTCGGTCGCGCCCGACGGTGCTGCGCTCCTCCTCGGTGCGTTCCCGGACGCGCACGTGCTCGCCAGCGACGGGGCGGCCGTCCTGGTGGGCGGCCTCGGCGGGCGCCTGGTCGAGCTCGGGGCCGGCGGCGCGCAGCGCGCGCAGGAGCACGTGCCCGGCGGAGTGCGCGCCCTCGCGCCCGGCCCGCGGCGCGGGACCTGGTGGCTCCTCGCGGGCGGGCCGGCGCCAAGGCTCGAGCTGCGGGGTGCGGGCCTGGCGCTCGTGCGCGGGGTCCTGGCCGGCGCGGCGGGCTCGGCGCTCGCCACCGACCCGGAACGAGCCCAGGTCTGGCTCGTGGCGGGCGACGCGCTCTGGCGCCACGGGCTGGAGGGCGAGGCGGAGGCCGTCCTGGTCCTGGCGCAGGGGCCCTGGAGCGCTGCGGCGGCCACGGCCGAGGGCGTGCTGCTCCTGGCCCCTGGCGCGCTGCTCGAGGTCCGCGCGCGGGGCGCCTCGGCGCGCGTCCTGCGGGCCCAGGGCGGCTTCGCGGCCCTCTCCGCGCTCGTGCCGCTCAGCGCCCCATGAGCAGCCAGCTCGCCGCCAGCAGCGTCTTCGCGTCGCGCGCCAGGGCGAGCACGCGCTCGGGCGGGAGCAGGACGACCTCGAGGTCCTCGTCCGGATCGAGGTGCTGCGGCACCGGCTCGAGCTCGCGCGCCTCGAAGAGGTGGATGCGCTCGGAGCAGAAGCCCGGGGCCGGCAGGAAGGTGGCGAGCGCGCGCCAGCGCCGCGCGCTCCGTCCGGTCTCCTCGGCCAGCTCGCGGCGCGCGGCCGCGAGTGGTTCCTCGCCCGGCTCCAGGCGCCCGGCGGGGAGCTCGAGCAGCACCTCGCGGGCCGCGTGGCGGTACTGGCGCACGAGCACCAGCTCGCCCGATTCGGTGACGGGCGCGATCGCCACCGCGCCGGGATGCTCGACGACGAGCAGGTCCTGCGTCACGCCCGAGGACAGCACGATCTGGGCCGAGACGACGTCGAAGATCGCGCCGCGCAGGACGACGCGCGACTCGCAGCTCAGCGGGAGGCCTGGGGCCGGATCACCGTCCCCGGCGGCCCCGCGGGCCGCGCTCACGCCTCCTCGGCCTCGTCGCGCGGGGCTTCCTCGACCAGCGCGCCCATCTCCGACGCCAGGATCCGGTCGAGCATGGCCTTGAAGCCCATCGCGCCGTTGGCGATGTCGGGACGCTGGTGGTCGTGGGCGGTCTGGATGAATTGCTTGAGACGCTTCTGCAGCTTCTGGATCTCGCGCAGGACGGGGTCGCCCTTCTTCTCGCGCGTGGCCCGCCTGGCCTTCAGCGCGGAAACCTTCTGCTCGAGTTCGGCCAGTCGTTCGGAGGTGGAGCGGCGTTGGTAGGAGCGCGGCATGTCGGACGGGGCGAGGACTTGCATGTTCACCAGTTCGTGGGCTGGAGTGGGCGCGTCAGTCGTCGCGTTCGCCGGCGCGATCCTGCGCAGGCGGAGCGGGCGCCGGACCTCCTGGAGATTCGGGCACGATGGGCCGGCCGGAAAACGGCGCGCTCGCGCGCAGAGCCCAGTGTGAAATCGCCACAGCGATTCCCGGCTCCAGCTCGCGCGAAACGCTCTTTTCCCGCGGCGCCGGCGACTGTAGCATCGCGCACTCCTGCATCAAGGCTGCGGAGCGCAAAAGGCGACCGCCGCTGCGGGGCCGACGACCGCCAAGCTCGCCGGATGCCGCCTCGCCGGGTGCCGCTCCGTCCGGCCGCCGTCCGGACTCCCCGCTCCAACCCCTTCGACGCGTGCACGACGACATCGAGCGCATCCTCCTGGGCGAGGCCGAGCTCCGTGCCGGGGTCGAGCGGGTCGCGGCGGAGATCGCGCGCGAGTATCAGGCCGACGAGCCGCTGCTCGTGGCCGTGCTCGACGGCTCGCTCGTGTTCGTGGCCGACCTGATCCGGCGCCTGCCGATCCCGCTGCGCCTGGCCACGGCGCGGGTCCGGAGCTACGGCACCGGCACGACCGGCGGGCCGCCCGCGCTGAGCGGCCTCCCGGCGCCGGAGGAGGTGCGCGGTCGGCGCGTCCTGGTGGTCGACGACATCCTGGACAGCGGGCGCACGCTGGCGTCCCTGGTGCGCGAGCTCGCGGCGCGCGGCGCGCGCGACGTGCGCACCTGCGTCCTGCTCGACAAGCCCGCGCGCCGCGCGCTCGCCTTCGAGGCCGACCACGTCGGCTTCCGCATCGAGGACGCCTTCGTCGTCGGCTACGGGCTCGACCACGCCGGACGCTTCCGCAACCTGCCCTACGTCGGCGTGCTCGAGGCTCGCGCCCTGGCCGCCGTCCCGGAGGCGCGCGCGTGACCGAGACGATCGTGGTGCCCCTGGAGCGCTCCGGGCTCGAGCTGGACGAGTTCCTGTGCCTGCACTTCCCCGAGTTCAACAAGGGCTTCCTGCGCCGCGCCGTGCGCGACGGGCTGATCCTGATCGACGGAATGCGCGCCAGTCCCTCGCAGCGCCTGCGCGCCGACCAGGTGCTGCTGGTGGATCTGGACGAGGCCGAGCCCCCGCCGGCGCCGGTCGCGCCCGAGGCGGAGCTGCCGATCCTGTACGAGGACGGGGACCTGCTGGCGGTCGACAAGCCGGCCGGGCTGGCGGTCGAGCCGGAGCGCTGGGCGCGCAGCGCCGCCTCGCTGGCCGGGGCCTTGCTCGCGCTGGCGCGGGCGCGCTCCGGCGCGGAGGCCGAGGCCGAGACCGTGGGCGAGGGTGGCCCGCTCGACCTGCGCCTGCGGGCCGTGCACCGTCTGGACAAGGACACCTCGGGCGTCCTGATCGTGGCCAAGCACCTGGAGGCCGAGCGCGCGCTGCGCGCGGCCTTCGAGCACGAGCGCGTGCACAAGACCTACTGGGCCCTGGTCGAGGGCGAGCACCCGCTGGAGGACGGAGGCGAGCTCGAGATCGACCTGGCGCTCGGACCGGACGAGCGCCGCAGCGGCCGCATGGTGGTCGACGAGCAGGCCGGCAAGCCGGCGCGCACGCGCATCTCGGTCCTGCAGCGCTTCCGCGGCTTCACCTGGCTCGCCTGCCGGCCGCAAACCGGGCGCACGCACCAGATCCGCGTGCACCTGGCGGCGATCGGCTTCCCGCTCGCGGTCGATCCGCTCTACGGGCGCCGCGACCAGCTCTTCCTCTCGGAGGTCAAGGCCGGCTACCGCGCCAAGCGCGGCCGCCCGGAGCGCGCCCTGGCCCCGCGGCTGACGCTGCACGCGGCCGCGATCGAGGTGCCCTCGCCCGCCGAGCCCGCGCGCGTGATCCGCATCGAGGCCCCGCTGCCCAAGGACCTGGCGCAGCTCCTGAAACAGCTCGGAAAGGTGAGGGCCTGGCGCCCATGAGGCTCAAGCAGAGGACCGGGGACTTCCGCGTGCGCGAGCTGCTGCGGCGCGACTACCTGGTGGATGCGGGCGAGCACCGCGTCTACCGCGTGACGAAGCGCAAGCAGACCAGCGACGAGGCCGCGCGGGCGCTGGCCGAGGCGGCCGGCGTCGATGCGGGCGAGGTCCAGGTGGCGGGCCTCAAGGACCGCCAGGGCCTGACGATCCAGTACATGAGCCTGGCCCGCGGACGCGAGGTGCACCTGGCGACGAGCGAGCTCAGGGTCGAGCCGGTCGGCTTCGCGGCCACGCCGCTGACCAGCGGGGACAGCCTGGGCAACGCCTTCGAGCTCACGGTGCGTGCGCTCGGGCGCGGCGACCTGCACCGCCTGCGCGTGAACCTGCCGCTCGTGCGCGAGCACGGCGTGCCGAACTACTTCGACGACCAGCGCTTCGGGAACCTGACCCACGGCCAGGGCTGGATCTACAAGGGCCTGTGCCTCGGCCAGACCGGCGAGGCCCTGCGCCGCCTGCTCGGGGCGCCCAGCCCGCGCGACGACGAGCGTCACCGGCGCTTCAAGGAAGGACTGGCGCGTCACTGGGGCGACTGGCGCGAGTGCCGCGACGTGGCCGGTCGCTTCGGGGCGCACCACTCGGTCTTCGAGCACCTCGCCAGGCACCCCGACGACTTCGCGGGCGCCTTCCAGCACGTCTCGACGCGCCTGAAGCTGATCCACCTCTACGCCTGGCAGTCGCACCTGTGGAACCGCGCCCTGGTCGAGTGGCTGCGCGCCGAGCTCCCGGTCGAGGAGCGCGTGCTGCTCGAGTGCGAGGAGGGGCCGCTGGTCGCCTACCGCTCCACGCCCCCCGCCACGCTGGCCGCCCGGGGCACGCTGCGCCTGCCGGGCGAGCGCCTGGCGGACGTCGTCGAGCCCCGCGAGCGCGCGCTGTTCGAGAAGATCCTGGCCGAGGAGGAGCTGGCGCCCGAGCGCATGGCGGCCGACGTGCCCGGCTTCCACCTCAAGGGCGAGGAGCGCGAGGTCGTGCTGCGCCCCGCGCACCTGCGCGTGCGCCCGAGCGAGCTCGACAACCTGAACCGCGGGCTCTCGGCCGTGCGCGTGCGCTTCGAGCTGCCGCGCGGCGGCTACGCCACCCTGGTGGTCAAGCGGCTCTTCGCCGAGGCCGTCGGCGAGCGCCGCGAGCGCGAGGCCGCGCGCGAGGAGCGCCGCGAGCAGGAGGGCCAGGCGGGGACCCGGCGGCCGGCGCCGGGTGCCGGCCGGCGCCCGCGGGAGGACGACGGCGGCACGCGGAGGCACGGAGCATGACGGCGGAGGTGACGGTCGGCGTGATCGGGGGCTCGGGGCTGTACGCGCTGGAGGGGCTCGGCGACCTGGAGCAGGTCGAGCTCGCCACGCCCTTCGGCGCGCCCTCGGACGCCTACGTGGTCGGGCGCCTCGGGGGCGTGAAGCTCGTCTTCCTGCCGCGCCACGGGCGCGGGCATCGCATCAGCCCGACCGAGATCAACTCGCGCGCGAACGTGTGGGGCTTCAAGGCCCTCGGGGCGACGCGCATCGTCTCGGTCTCGGCCGTGGGCTCGCTGCGCGAGGACATCCCCCCGGGCGACTTCGTGGCCGTCGACCAGTTCATCGACCGCACGCGCCACCGCCCGGACACGTTCTTCGAGCGCGGCGTGGTGGCGCACGTGCTGTTCGCCGACCCGACCTGCGCCGACCTGCGCGGCGCGCTGGTGACCGCCGCGCGCGAGTGCGGCGTGCGCGTGCACGCGGGCGGCACCTACGTGAACATGGAGGGCCCGCAGTTCTCGACCCGGGCCGAGTCGCGCCTGTACCGGAGCTGGGGCGCGGACGTGATCGGCATGACGAACCTGCAGGAGGCGCGCCTGGCCCGCGAGGCCGAGCTGTGCTACGCCACCCTGGCCATGGCCACGGACTACGACTGCTGGCACACGGCCGACGTCACGGTCGAGGCGATCCTCGCGGTCATGGCGGCCAACGTGGCCCACGCCCGCAGCGTCCTCGCCACGCTCGTGCCGCGCCTGGCGCAGGCGCCGACCTGCGCTTGCCAGGACGCGCTCCGGTACGCGATATTGACGGAGCCGGGGCGGATCCCGCGCGAGGCGCGCGATCGCCTGGCGCTGTTCCTCGACCGCTACCTCGGACCGGCCAACGGAAGGGGTCCCCGATGAATCGTCCGTTCGTTCTCGCGCTGGCCTGGGTCGGCCTGTCGGCCTGCCGCGGCATCGAGTCGGAGCTGCGCTCGCTGATGCAGGCCACCGATCCGGCGGCCGGGGTCCAGGCGTGGCACACCGGCCCGGCGGTCGAGCTGGCGCCGACCGGACCGGCGCGCTTCGCCAGGGTCCTGCACGAGGGCTTCCGCCCGCACCGCGCGATGGAGCTGGTGACCTTCATCGACCGCTACTATCGCGCGCCGGCCAACGAGGGCTACGACGAGGTCCTGGCGCGCCTCGACCGCGAGCTGCGCGAGCTCGGCTTCGATGGCGACGACGCGCGCCTCCGGGTCGACTTCCTGGAGGTGGGCGACGTCCCCCAGGCCTGGACGCCGCTCTCGGGCCGCCTGGTCCTGCACGTCGACGGCGAGGAGCCGCGCGTGCTGCACGCCTTCACGAAGTCGGAGGATGTCGACCGGGTCATGCTGCCGGTCAACGCGCCGGCCGCGGACCTGAAGGCCGAGGTCGCGCTGCGCCTGCCGGACCTGCGCCAGGGCATGGTGCTGGTCACCGAGGTGCCCGCCGAGCAGGTCATGATGCGCGCCCGCAACGGCGGCGCGTCGGCGATCGTCTCGGCCTCGCTCTATCCCTTCAACGAGGACAAGACCGGAGCCAAGCGCCACCTGGACGCGGTCCAGTTCACCACCCTGCCGGCCGGGACGCGCTTCCCGGTCGTGCAGATCTCGGCGCGCAGCAAGGAGGCCATCGAGGCCGCCGTCGAGCGCGCGCGCAAGCGCGGCGCCAAGGTGCGCCTGGAGATCCAGGCCAAGGTCAAGACCGAGAAGCGGCCGCTGCGCACGCTGATGGCGGTGATCCGCGGCGCCAAGGAGCCCGACGAGGCCGTGGCCATGGTCAGCCACGTGCAGGAACCGGGCGCCAACGACAACGCCTCGGGCGTGGCCGGCCTGCTGGAGAGCGTGCGCGTGCTGGTCGAGGCGCTGCGCGCCGAGAAGTTGCCCTGGCCGGACCGCTCGCTGGTCTTCCTGTGGGGCGACGAGTTCCGCCAGAGCGAGAGCTGGCTCGACTCGACCGACATGCGCCCGATCGCCGGGATCTCCTCGGACATGACCGGCCAGTCCAAGGAGACGGGCGCGATCGCGCTGCTCGAGCGCAACTACGACCCGGGCGCGCTCAAGGTGCTGGACCCGGACTTCCACACGGAGTGGGGCGCCGGCCAGGTCGATCCGGCCGACATGGTGCCCAACGGGCTCGCGCTCATCGCGCGCTGCGCGATGGCCGACGTCTCCATGCTCGAGGGCGGTACCTGGGACACGGCCGAGCACCCCTGGGAGGGCGGGAGCGACCACGACAAGTTCATCCAGCGCGGCGTCCCGGCCGTGCTGTTCTGGCACTTCACCGACTTCACCTACCACACCAGCCTCGACCGGCTGCCGTTCGTGGACCCGGGCGAGATCCGGCGCACGGGGGTGGCCCTGCTGTCCACCGGCCTGGCGCTGGCCTCGCCGCTGCCCGACGACCTCGCCCGCTACCTGAGCTCGCTCGACCGCGAGCAGAACCTGCGCGTGTCCAAGGCCACGGAGTTCAAGGACTCGGAGCAGGCCGAGCGCTGGGAGGAGTGGTGCTTCGGCACGCGTGAGTGGCTGCGCAATCACTGCCTGGGGATCGACGAGAAGATCCCGAAGACCCGCAAGTAGCCGCCCAGGCCCCGCCCCATGTCCCACCCGTCCCGATCCCTCTCCCGCCGCGAGCTCGTCGGCGGCGCCGCGGCCTTCTCGGCCGCGTGCGCCGCGCCCAGCGAGGTCCGCGTCGTCCCGCCGCGCCAGGCCGCCCGTCCCGTCATGGTCGGCAGCGAGAACGCGCTGCCGGGCATGCACGCGACCTACGCGGGCCTGCTGGCGGGCGGCGCGCCGCTCGACGCGGCCGTGGCGGTTTGCAAGGTGGCCGAGGCCGATCCGGAGGACACCAGTGTCGGCCTGGGCGGGATCCCGAACGAGGAGGGCGTCGTGCAGCTCGACGCGGCCTGCATGGACGGGCGCACGCACAACTCGGGCGCGGTGGCGGCGCTCGAGAACATCCTGCACCCGATCGAGGTCGCGCGCCTCGTGATGGAACGCACCGACCACTGCCAGATCTTCGGCGAGGGCGCCTACCGCTTCGCGCGCATGCACGGCTTCGCGCACGTCGAGCTGCTGACCGAGGCGACGCGCAAGCGCTGGCTGCGCTGGAAGGAGGAGCTCTCCGACCAGGACGACCGCCTGCCGCCGGCGCCGCCGCCGAGCGAGAAGCGCGCCGCGCTCCCGAGCCGCTTCGAGCGCCACGGCACGATCCACTGCTCGGTGCTGGCCCTCGACGGCAACCTCGCCTGCGCCACGTCGACCTCGGGTCTGGGCTTCAAGATCCCGGGCCGCGTGGGGGACTCGGCCATCGTCGGGGCCGGCCTGTACTGCGACGCCGAGGCCGGCAGCGCCGGTGCGACCGGGCGCGGCGAGGCCTCGATCCTCGCCTGCGGGAGCGCGATGATCGTCGAGCTGATGCGCGGCGGCAAGGCGCCCAAGGACGCCGGGCTGGAGGTCCTGGGCCGCATCGTGCGCCAGACCGAGCGCCAGGCGCGCTGGCAGCCGGCGCTGCTCGGGCCCGACGGCCGTCCGGCCTTCGACATCCAGTTCTACATCGTCGCGCTCGACGGCCGTCATGCGGGCGTGACCCTCAAGGGGCACACGCGCGCGCGCTTCGCCGTCGCCGATCCCGAGGGTGGACCGCGCACGGAGGTCCTGGAACCCTTCTACACCTGAGGGGGGCGCAGGCTCAGCGCGGAAGGTCGCCCAGCGCCGCGCGGAACTCGTCCTCCGCCAGCCGGCCGTCGCCGTCCTGGTCCATGGCCGAGAGCACGGCCCGCAGGTGCAGGTCGAGCCGGGCCGGGGCCTGCAGCGCGCGCAGGTCGGACTCGTCGATGAGGCCGTCGCGGCTCGGATCCAGGCGGGCGAAGTGGTTCCCGCCGCCCGGGCCCGGCGCGACCTCGGGCTGCGCGACGGGCGGGGCCGGGGCCGAGGGGCTGGCGAGCGGCTCGCTCGCCGCCGGCGGGGGCGGAGCCGGAGGGTGTGCCTTCGAGACGAGCCAGGCGAAGGGCAGGAGCTCGGCGCCCTCGAGCTCTCCGGAGTCGTTGCGGTC
>DASVAP010000105.1:0-24768 GCA_036376275.1 Planctomycetota bacterium
CCCCCACCGCTCTGGATCGTCCTTGGCGCGCGATCCTCGCGCGCCCCTTGCTCGCTCAGGAGAGACGGCCGAGCCGGTGGGCGGAGTGGGCTCGTCCAGGAAACCGCGCGCTGACGGCGGGATCAGTGGCCGATCTGGGGATCGGCCAGCAGCCCCGGCCGCAGGCGGAACTGCGTCTTCTCCAGCGAGCCCTCGAAGGCCATCGCACCGTTCAGGCCGGGGATGAGGATGCGCAGCGGGTGGTCGGCGTCGAGCTCGCAGCCGAGGCGCTCGAGCTCCTTCAGGGCCAGGCGCAGCTCGCGCTTGTGGGTCGAGAGCTGGGCGAGGAGCTCGGTCGCCTTGGCGTCCTTGGCGGGCTTCGCGGGACCGTACTTCGCGAGCTGCTGCTCGATCGCGTCGATGGCGCGGATGCGGTTCTTGACCTCGCGGCCGATGGACACGAGCAGGGGCAGCAGCTTCTCGGCCTCGAGCTCGGCGTAGACGGGCTTCGACATCGGGGTCTCCTTCGAAGGGGCGGGCAGGAGCTGCTCGCCGGCCGCTGGTCAGTCTACACCGGGGCCCTGGAAGAGGCGTGGATCGCGGAGGATCGGGTCGCGGGTGGTCGCTCGGGGTCCGAGCGCCGCAGCTCGCCGTGCGGGCGGACGCCCGCCCGGCGAGTCGCAGCGGTCACGCTGACGGCGCGATCCGTAGGCGAGCTGACGATCGACAAGGAGCCTGTCCGGGGATCCGCACACCGGATCACCGGGCGGGCGTACGCCCGCCCGGAGAACCGGTGCGGTCACGCTGACGGCGAAATCAGTAGGCGATCTTCGATCGCCTAGCGCCGCGCGTCCCCCTGATCCCTCAGACGGTCGAGCAGCGTCTCGTATTCCGACGCGCGCAGGATGCTGCGCAGCTCGTCGAGGTCCGCGCCGTCCCACTCGTCGACCAGCTCGAGGCTGCCCCAGCCCTCCTCCTCGAAGATGCGCATCACCGCGCGACGACGCTCGAGGTGCGGATCGCTCTTCGGGGTGCGAGGGCCGGGGCTCGTCTTCATGGGATGGTTCCGGTGGGGTCCTGCCACCGGACACAGGATCGGCCCGCGCGCGGCGGCGGGCCATGCGCCGCAGGCCCCGGCCAGGCCCGGCCGAGTGCGTAGCGCCGCGCGGGCCGGGCCCCTACCCTGGCGAGCCGCATGGCCGACCCGGCGGAGCCGAAGGAGCGCCAGCTCGGCCTGGTGGCGTTGACCGCGCTGGTGGTCGGCAACATGGTCGGCTCGGGCATCTTCCTCCTGCCGAGCGCGCTGGCACCGCTCGGCGGGACGAGCATCCTGGCCTGGGTCGCCTCGGCCGGCGGGTCGCTGTGCTTCGGGCTCGTGATCGCGCGCCTCGCGCGGCGCCTGCCGCTCGTCGGCGGGCCCTATGCCTACACGCGCGAGGCCTTCGGCGAGTTCGCGGCCTTCCTCGTGGGCTGGGGCTACTGGATCTCGTGCTGGGTGGCCCAGGCGGCGATCGCGGTCGCGATGGTCGGGTACCTGGGCGAGCTCGTGCCCGCGGCGAAGGGGCATCCGATGGGCGTCGCGCTGACGGCGATCGTGGTCCTCGCGGCCGTCAACGTGCGCGGCGTGCGCGAGGCGGGCCTGGTGCAGGTGGTGACGACGGTGCTCAAGGTGCTGCCGCTCCTCGCCATCGCGCTCCTCGGCTTCGCGCGCTTCGAGCCGGCCCACTTCGAGCCCTTCAATCCGACCGCCACGAGCCTGCCGGTGGCGGTCCTGTCGGGCCTGGCCCTGACCCTGTGGGCCTTCCAGGGCTTCGAGTCGGCCTCGATCGCGGCCCACGAGGCGCGCGACGCGCGCCGCAACGTGCCGCGCGCGACGCTGCTCGGGATCGGCCTGGCGACGGTGCTGTACGTGGCCAGCACGCTGGCGGTGATGGGGCTCCTGCCCCGCGAGGAGCTGGCGGCCTCGACGGCACCCTTCGCCGACGCGGCCGGCGTGCTGTGGGGATCCGGCGCCCGCAAGCTGGTCGCGCTGGGCGCCTTCGTCTCCTGCTTCGGGGCCCTCAACGGCTGGATCCTCGTCGCCGGGCGCCTGCCGCTGGCGATCGCGCGCGACGGGCTCTTCCCGGCCTTCTTCGGGCGCGTCACGGCGCGCGGGACGCCGGGGCTGGCGCTGCTGCTCTCCTCCGCGCTGGCCTGCCTCCTGATCGTGCTGCGCTTCTCCGGCGCGGGCGGGCTGGTCGCGGTGTTCCAGGCCATGATCGTGCTGGCCACGCTCTCGGCCCTCGTCCCGTTCGTGTTCTGCGCGATGGCGGAGCTGCTGCTCGCCGGCCGCGAGCGGCGCGCGGGCGGAGCGGCCAGCCACGGCACGACCGGGATCGCGCTGCTCGCCTTCGCCTTCGGCCTGGCCACGATCGCCTTCGCCGGCGCCGAGAACGTGCTGTGGGGCTTCCTGCTCTTGCTGGGCGGGATCCCGTTCTACGTCCTGGCGCGCGTGCGCGGCGGGACGTAGCGCGGCGCCGCGCTCAGCGGGGAAGCTCGAGCCGCCGGGTGTCGCCCGCCTGCTCGAACAGGAGGATGGCCGGGTCGAGCGCCGCCAGGCGCGCCTTCTCGCGCGCCACCTCGGCCGGCGGGACGTGCACGGCGACCAGGTGCTTCGCGCCGATGCGCGCGCGCACCTTGGCGAGGTCGGCGGCATCACCCAGCCACCAGTAGGGCACGAGGGCGACGTCGATCGCGCGCGCGGCCAGCTCGTACTCGGCCAGCTCCTCGCGCTCGACGTCGGCGTCGCCCACGTGCAGCAGGCGCACGCCGCCGAGCTCCACCAGGTGCCCGAGGTTCTCGACCTCCGCGGTGCGCGCCCCGCCGGTGTGCGGCAGGCGCAGGAGCTCGACGCGGATCCCGCCGGCGGTCTCGGCCACGACCTCATCCGGGCGCGGGAGCAGCGCGCGGCAGCCGGGGCCCGGGGCCGCGCCGGCCGCCTTGGCGAGCGCCGCGAGTACCTGCGGCGAGGTCACGAAGGGCAGCTCCGGGTGCGCCTCCAGGAACTCGGCCGCGGCCGCGGGCTGGAAGTGGTCGGCGTGCACGTGGCTCGCGAGCACGAGGTCGACGTCGACGAAGGGCGCCTCGCGCGCCACGAGCCGGGCGAACAGCTCGCTCGGCACCGCGGCGTAGCCGCCGTAGGGCTCGGTCACGAAGGCGTCGATCACGAGCGTGTGCTCGCCCGCGCGCGCCAGGAAGCCCTCGTTCGCGAGGTAGACGAGCTCGAGCTCCGCCCGCGGGGCCGCGGCCTCCTGCCAGGCGACCAGGGCGAGCACGGCGAGCAGCGGGAGCGGGCGCAGGAGACGCATCGGAGCGCGAAGGGAGGCGCGACGTGCGTGAGCCTCGCCGACGGCGCCGCGCTCGCGCAACCGTCCCGCCCGGGAATCCGCCCGGGAGCACGCCGGCTTCCGTTGCTCCTGTGTGAAGCGGCGCGCTCGATGGGCCGAAGTGCTGAGAAGCGCTTTCGGCGCGGCGCCGCGCGCACGCGCGCGCGAGACGGACCGACGTAAGCCCTGCCGCGTGACGAGTTCGTCATGGGGCCCGCCGGCACCGGGGCCGATCGAGGCGCCACCTTGAGCTGGACCCTGCTCCTCGGCCTCGTCGCCGCGCTCGTGCTGGCGGTGCTGGTGGCGCTGCACCGCCGCGCCGAGCTGCGCCGCCTGGCGGCCAGCGTGGACGAGCTCGCGCACGCGCGCGCGAAGGGCACGCGCAAGGCGCGCCTGGCCTACCCGCACGTCGACCTGAGTCGCTGCCTGGGCTGCGGCGCCTGCGTGCGCGCCTGCCCGGAGGAGGGCGTGCTGGCGCTGATCCACGGGCAAGCACTGGTCGTGCACGGCGCACGCTGCGTCGGACACGGCGCCTGCGCGCGCGAGTGCCCCACCGGCGCGATCGCGCTGACCTTCGCCGAGCTGGACTCGCGCCGCGACCTGCCGGCCCTCGATCCCACGCTGGAGGTGCCGGGCGTGCCGGGGCTCTTCCTGGGCGGCGAGGTGACCGGCTACGCGCTGATCCGCACGGCGATCGCGCACGGCATCGCCGTGGCCGACGAGGTCGCGCGGCGCCTGGCCGAGGGCGCACGCCGCGCGGCGCAGGCCTTCGACCTGTGCATCGTCGGCGCCGGTCCCGCCGGCCTCGCCATGGCGCTGCAGGCCAAGGCGCGCGGACTGTCGTTCCTCGTGCTGGAGCAGGACACGCTCGGCGGCACCGTCGCCAAGTACCCGCGCCAGAAGCTGGTGATGACGCAGCCGGTCGACCTGCCGGGCGTCGGACGCCTGGACCGCGCCACGTACCCGAAGGAGGAACTGATCGAGCTGTGGGAACGCGTGGCGCGCGACGAGGAGCTGCCGATCCACGAGGGCGTGCGCTTCGAGGGCCTGGCGCGGAGCGCGGACGGGACGTTCGAGGTGGCCAGCGACCGCGGCCGCGTGCGCGCGCGCTTCGTGGCGCTGGCCCTGGGCCGGCGCGGGACGCCGCGGCGCCTCGGCGTGCCGGGCGAGGAGCTGCCCAAGGTCCTCTATGCCCTGCTCGACGCCGAGGGCCACCGCGACCAGCGCCTGCTGGTCGTCGGCGGCGGCGACAGCGCCGTCGAGGCCGCCCTGGCCCTGGCGGAGCAGCCGGGCAACGAGGTCACGCTCTCCTACCGCCAGCCGGCCTTCTCGCGCCTCAAGGCGCGCAACGAGGAGCGCATCGAGCAGGCGCGCGCCGAGGGCCGCGTGCGCGTCCTGTTCGAGAGCCAGGTCCTGCGGATCGGCCCCGACGCGGTCGAGCTGCGGGCGGGTGGCCCCGAGGGTCCGCGCACGGGCTGGCTCGCGAACGACGGCGTCTTCGTGCTGATCGGCGGGACGCCGCCCTTCGAGCTGCTCGAGCGCTGCGGCGTGTCCTTCGATCCCTCCGACCGCCCCGCGGTGGCCGCTCCCACCGAGCAGGGCAGCGGCCTCCTGCGCGCGCTGACCCTGGCGCTGGCGCTGGCACTGATGGCGCTGGCCTGGATCACGCGCTTCGCCGACTACTACACGCGGCCCGCCTCGCTGCGCCCGCTGACGACGGAGCACGCCTGGCTGCGCCCCTCGAGCCCGCTCGGGCTGACGCTCGGCGGCCTCGCGGCCGGGATGATCCTCGCCAACCTGGCCTACCTCGCGCGGCGCCACGGCTGGCTGCGGCGCGGGACGCTGCGGACCTGGATGACGATGCACGTCCTGACGGGCGTGCTGGCGCTGCTCTTCGGCGTGCTGCACGGCGCCATGGCGACGCAGGACACGCTCGGCCTGCGCGCGCTGGCGGCGCTCGGGATCGTGGTCGCGACGGGCGCGCTCGGGCGCTACGTCTACGCCTGGGTGCCGCGCGCGGCCAACGGGCGCGAGCTGGAGCTGGACGAGCTCAAGGCCGAGCTGGCGCTGGTCTCGGGCGAGTGGGAGCGCGAGCACCGCGAGTTCGGCGAGCACGTGCGCGACGAGGTGGCCGCGCTGGTCTCGCGCCAGGGTGGCCAGCGCACCTTCCTCGCGCGCCTCGCGGCCCTGCTGGGCACCTCGCTGCGCCTGCGGGGCCTGCTGAGGCGTCTGCGCGCGGAGGGCGCGGCCCAGGGGCTGCCGCCGGACCAGCTCGCGCGCCTCCAGGCCCTGGCGCGCCGCGCGCACCGCACGGCCTCGATGGCGGCGTACCTCGAGGACCTGCGCGCGCTGCTCTCGTCCTGGCGCTACCTGCACCGCTGGGTGGCGCTGTTCCTGGTGCTGGTCGTGGCCCTGCACGTCCTGGTGGCGCTGCGCTGGGGAGGCATCGGGACGTGAAGGCCTCCGACGTGACCCCGGCCTCGCGCGTCGCGCTGGGGCTGGTCTCGCTGGCGCTCGTGTTGTGGCTCTTCACGCTGCAGGTCGAGCGCGTCTCGCCGGGCGAGCTGGCGGCGGTGCACGCGGAGCTGCCCGAGCTGGTCGAGCGCGGCGCCTGCGCGCGCTGCCACGGCCAGGACGGCCACGCGATGGCGACGGCCTGCCTGGAGTGCCACGCGCCCGTCGCGGCCGACATCGAGGCCGGCGCGGGCTTCCACGGGACCCTGGAGGACCGTGACCCGCGCGCCTGCGCCGAGTGCCACGGCGAGCACGCCGGCGCGGAGTTCGCCCTCGTCGGCACGCACAGCTTCGCCGCAGCGGGGTTCGCGACGCGCGCCGCCTACGACCACGGAGCGCTCGACTTCCTGCTGCAGGGCCGGCATTCCGAGCTGGCCTGCGACGAGTGTCACCCGCACGCCGACGTGGTGCGGCTCCCGCGCGGAGCGCGGCGCTTCGGCGGCCTCGACCAGGACTGCCGTGCCTGCCACGAGGACGCCCACGAGGGCCGCATCGAGCGCGCCTGCGGAGATTGCCACGGTCAGGAGCATCCCTTCTCGCTGGTGGCCTCCTTCACGCACGCCGGCTTCGCCAGCGAGTGCGCCCACGCGGCCGTGGGCTGTTCCACCTGCCACGCACCGGGCAGCGCGCACGACAGCGAGCTCCTGGCGAGCCGCACGGCGCCGCAGTGCGCGCGCACCTGCCAGAGCTGCCACGCCTCGCCCCACGGCGAGGCCTTCCTGGCGGCCAGCGACGTGCTGGCGGGGGTGCCGAGCGGGGAGGGCTGCGCGCAGTGCCACAGCGAGGGTCACGGGGCCTTCCGCGGGCACCACGAGGCCATGCCGCCCTTCCTGCACGCGGCCACGGGCTTCGCCCTGGAGCCTCCCCATCACGCGCTCGCCTGCGACGCCTGCCACCTGGAGCTCGTCGGCGACGCGACCGGCTTCGGCGTGCACGAGCCCGCGCGCGCCCCCGACGACTGCGCCGCCTGTCACGGCGACCCCCACGGCGGGGCCTTCGACGCCGGGCCCTTCGCGGGCGAGTGCCTGAGCTGCCACGAGCGCACGCGCTTCGAGCCGAGCGGCTTCGGACCGGAGCAACACGCGCGCACCGCCTTCCCGCTGGTGGCGAGCCACGAGGCCGTGGCCTGCGGGAGCTGCCACGCGGACGAGGGCGCACCGCGAACCTTCGCCGGAGCGCCCAGCGAATGCGCCGCGTGCCACGAGGACGCGCACCGCGGGGCCTTCGACGCCTTCGAGAACCCCGAGGGCTGCGCGCGCTGTCACGCGCCCACGCGCTTCGGCGAGCACCTCGTGGATGGCTTCGTGCACGCGGAGTGGACCGGCTTCGAGCTGGAGGGCGCACACGCGCGCGCCGAGTGCGAGGCCTGCCATCGCCTGAGCGCCGTCCCGGACGAGCGTGGGCGCCGCTTCGGGTTCGTGAGCGCGGTCTTCGGCTCGGACGTCGAGCGCTGCGAGACCTGCCACCTGGACGCCCACGACGGGCGCTTCGATCGTCCGGGGCTGCCCGAGGTCGTGGCCGGGGCGACCGGGTGCGCGCGCTGCCACGACAGCGAGAGCTTCGCGACGCCGCCCGAGACCTTCGAGCACGAGCGCTGGACCGGCTATCCGCTGGCGGACTTCCACGCCGGGGTCGCCTGCGAGGCCTGCCACCTCCCGGCACCGGTGCCCGATTCCGCCGGGCGCACCTTCGGACGCGCGCCGACGCGCTGCGCGGACTGCCACGGCGACCCGCACGTCGGCCAGTTCGCCCAGGCGGGCACGACGGACTGCGCGCGCTGTCACGCGGACGCCGGCGCGCTGCACTTCGACCACCAGCGCGACTCGCGCTTCGCGCTGGACGCGACGCACGCCGCGCTCGAGTGCGCCGCCTGCCACGTGCCCTGGCCGCTGCCGGGCGGCGGCGAGGCCGTGCGCTACAGGCCGCTCGGCACCGAGTGCGTCGACTGCCACGATCCGGCCTTCGTCGAGCGCGCCGCGCGCGCTGGCCGCCGGGTCGAGCGACGCGGCGGCTTCGCGCCGCGCGGAGGGGCTCGATGAGCGCCTGGCTGCTCTGGCTCGGGCTCGCCCTGCGTCCCGCGCAGGAGCGCGAGCGCGCCGAGTTCGTCAAGGTCGAGGTGACCTGCACCGCCCTGGCCGGCGACGGCGTGTACCTCGACCAGGGGCGCGACAGCGGCCTCGAGCCCGGCGACCGCCTGCGCCTGGAGGCGCTCGAGGGACCGCTGCGCCTCGGCAAGGTCGTCTCGGTCTCGCGCACCAGCGCCCGCGCGGAGCTGACCGGCGGCGTCGAGGGCGTCGACGTCGGCGCGCGCGGCTTCGTGTTCGTCCCCAAGCTACGCCTGGCACCGCCTCCCTCTCCGAGCCCGGCGCCCGCGCCGCCCGCGACCGCAGGCGAGGTCGAGCCCACCGCGCCGCAGCCGCGCGCGATCGAGCACCCGCCGTGGACCGCGCCACCGGTCGAGTGGAGCCAGGACACGCCCCTGCTGGCGCCCGCCCACGGCGTCGCGCCGGAGGATCGCCCGCGCACCTTCGACGGCCTGGTCGGCACGACCGTGGACTGGACCCGGGACGATGCCGGCGACGAGCCGCGCAGCTTCCTCGTGACGACGCTGGGGGCCGAGGGGCGGCTCACGAACCCCTTCGGACGCGGCGGCGAGCTGGCCTTCGACCTGGAGCAGTTCTGGCGCGCCTCGGACACCGGCGCCGGGCGCGAGGACGAGTCGCACCTGCGCCTGGACCGGCTCTCCTACGCCTGGGGCGGCGCGCAGGCGGCGCGCGGCCGCGGCGAGGTCGGCCGCTTCCTGCAGCAGGAGTTCCCCGAGCTCGGCTTCCTCGACGGCCTCGAGCTGGTCCGCCGCGTGGGCCGCGCGAGCACCCTGGGCACGAGCCTGGGCTTCCTGCCGGTGCCGGACGACCTGTTCCAGAGCGGCGACGACTTCCAGGTGGCGCTCTTCGGCCGCTACGCGAGCAGTGCCGAGCGCCGGCTCGCGCTCGGGCTCGCCTACCAGAAGAGCTGGCACGAGGGCGCGGCCGACCGGGACCTCGTCGCCACGCAGCTCGAGTGGCACCCCGCGGCCTCGACCGCGCTCTTCGCCTCGGCCCTGGTGGACCTGTACACCTCCGGCGACGAGCTGAAGGGCGCGGGGCCCGAGCTGACGCAGCTCTTCGTCAACGCCACGCAGCGCTGGACGAGCGACTCCGGGATGGGGCTCTTCGCCTCGCGCTTCCGCTTCCCCGAGCTGCTGCGGGACGAGTTCTCCGGCGTCACGGCCGCGGAGATCGCCGACGCGGTGAACGACCGGGTCGGCGTCGACGCCTGGGCGCCGCTCGGCCCGCACCTCGCGCTCCTCGGGCGCCTCGAGCGCTGGGCCGACGAGGAGGACTCCGGCGGCGGCGGGCGCGCGCGCCTGACCTGGCGCGACGCCCTCGGTCCGGGCGGACCGCTGACCTGCGAGGTCCACGCGAACGACGGCAAGTTCAGCGCCACGCGCGGGCTGCGCGTCGGCGCGCGCAAGCGCCTGGAGGCCGGCTCGCTCGGCCTCTCCTGGGACGCGACGGACTTCGACCAGGAGAGCGTGGACGAGGACCTGCTCCAGCACGCCGTGCGCGCCGAGCTCGAGCTCGGCCTCGGACGCTGGTGGTTCCTGGCGCTCTACGCCGAGACCCGCTTCGGGGACGAGCAGGACGCGCTCTCGCTCGGCTTCACGCTGCAACGCCGCTTCGACGGATGAGGGCAACACGGTGAGGGCAACACGGAGAGGACGACATGGCTGAGGACACCAGGAAGAAGCTCGTCGATCAGGGCCTGATCCCGCTCGCTCTGCTGGCCGTGACCTTGCTCCCGCTGGCCTGCACCAGTCGCTGGAGCACGGCCGTGCGCGTGCCCGTGCAGGGCTGGTGGGAGGAGCGCGGCCCCGTCGTGCCGCACGACGGCTTCCCGGCCGACTGCACGCTGTGTCACGAGGGCGACGACTGGCAGACGATCCGCGCGGACTTCACCTTCGACCACCAGGCCGAGACGGGCGTGCCGCTGATCGGCGCCCACGCCCGGGCCGAGTGCCTGCGCTGCCACAACGACCGCGGACCGGTCGCGCTCTTCGCGCAGCGCGGCTGCGCCGGATGCCACGAGGACGTGCACCGCGGCCAGATGGGCCAGGACTGCTCGACCTGTCACCAGGAGAGCGACTGGCGACCCGACGGCCCGATCGCGCTCCACGCCGCCACGCGCCTGCCCCTGGCGGGCGCCCACGCGGCCCTGCAGTGCTGGGCCTGCCACACGGGCGCGGAGGTCGGCAACTTCCGGAACACCGACCCGCAGTGCGTGAGCTGCCACCTGGACGACTACCAGGCCACGACCGATCCGGACCACGAGGCCGAGGGCTACCCGCTGAGCTGCGAGGACTGCCACGGCTTCGTCGCCTTCGACCAGGCGGTGCGCTTCACGCACCTCGGCATCGTCGACGGCTGCGTGCGCTGCCACCTGGAAGACTACCAGCGCACCAGCGACCCGGACCACGAGGCGGGCGGCTTCCCCACGAGCTGCGAGGACTGCCACACCAGCTTCAGCACCTGGCGCGGCGCCGCCTTCAGCCACGCCGGGATCACCGGCGGCTGCGCGAGCTGCCACCTCGACGACTACCAGGCGAGCCAGGACCCGCGCCACTCGGCCGCGGGCTTCGCGCAGGTCTGCGAGCTGTGCCACCTCTCCACCACGACCTGGCAGGGGGCGCACTACGACGCCCACGACTTCCCGATCCGCTCCGGCCCGCACGGCAACCGCGACTGCTCGGCCTGCCACCTCACGAACACGAACTACGCCGCCTTCTCCTGCACCCACTGCCACGAGCACCGCCAGAGCGCGATGGACGACAAGCACCGGGGCGAGGGCGGCTACGTCTGGGAGAGCAGCGCCTGCCTGCGCTGCCACCCGGACGGTCGGGACTGAGCCCGGGTCAGCGCTCGCGCTCCAGCAGGCGCTGGTAGACCGCCAGCGCCTCCTCGACCGCGAACCCGAGCCGGTCGGCCGCGAAGGCGGCCGAGCGCAGCTCCGCCTCGAGCTCGGCCCGCCTGGCCTCGTCGCGGCGGCGCGTGGCGCGCGCGCGCACGACCATGGCGCGGCCGGGACGGCGCTGCAGGACGCCCTCGCGCGCCAGCTCGGCGTAGGCGCGCGAGACCGTCATCGGGTCGAGGCCGAGGGTCTGGGCCAGGGCGCGCGTCGAGGGCAGCTCCTCCCCCGTCTGGAGGGCCGAGCCCGCCACCAGGAAGCGGATCTGGTCCTGGACCTGGCGGTAGGCCGGGACACCGCTCCCGGGGTCGAGGCGCAGGCGCAGGCGCATGGCCTCATCAATACAGGAATACAGTTCAGCAATGCGATACCGATTGGCCTTTTTTTCAAGACTGGCATTAGGATTACCCAATGTAGCGAACCCGCTTCCAGGCCTTGCCCAGCCGTCCATTCCCGGGATGGCTGATCCAGGAAATCGCTTCCCGTGCTCCGCCCCCTCTGCCTTGCCCTCCCCCCGCTCCTCTCCGCCCTCGCCGCCGGTCAGGCCCAGGCCCCGGCCGGCGCAGGTTTCGTGCTCTCCCGGACCCCGGACCTGGCCCGGGACGAGCGCAGCTTCCTGCAGTCCGACACGCTCCACATGTGGGTCCGAGGCCCCTCCGCGAAGGAGGAGCTCGGCGCAGCCGGCGCGGAGCCCGTGACGGGCTGGTGGCGCCTCGAGGGCCCGACCCAGGCCTTCGCCGGCCCCCTGGAGGTCCGCGGCGGAGGACTGACGGCCGCCTTCCCCCTCGTCTCCGCCAGCGAGCCGGCGGTGGTCTGGACCTGGAGCGCGGTGGTCGAGTGGAAGGGGCAGGTGGTGGCCACGCCGCTGGCGGCGCTGCGCATCGAGCTCCAGGTCCCGCGGGCCGACTTCGCGCTCGACCAGGGCGAGGGCGAGGCCCCGCTGGCCGTCGCGTTCCAGGACGCGAGCTCGGGCGCGATCACGAGCTGGAGCTGGGACTTCGACGACGGCACGACCTCGAGCGAGCGCCATCCGGCGCACGTCTTCCGCGCTCCGGGGACCTACAGCGTGACGCTGCGCGTGGCCGGGCCCTTCGGGAGCGACGCGCGCACGCGCAGCGAGGTCGTGACGGTGCGCGAGCAGGACCTCGTGCTGCACTACGGCATGAACGCCAGCGTGAACGCCTGGTGGCAGCGCGGGATCGCCTTCGCCGACGCGATGGCGCGCGCGAGCGAGTTCAACCGCGTGGTCGACGGCGCGATCACGCGCGAGCCGGTGCCGCTCATCCCCCTGGGCGAGGACCCGCCGCGCCTCGGGGCCGGGTGGCCCGACGTCACGGGCCTGGGGCCTGGCGAGAAGGCCGGCGCGCGCCTCTTCGGCAGCATGGCGGGCTCGATGCCCGACGGCCGCCTCGTGCCCTACGTCCTGACCTGGGAGGGGACGGGCGCCTGCCGGCTGGCCGGTCCGCCGGTCGTCGGCGAGCGCAACCGCAGCGCGCAGCGCGTCGAGGTCCTCGTCGATCCGACCGCGGGCGACGGGGACGCGCTCCTGATCTGGGTGCTCGACGCCTCCGACCCGGCCGATCCGGTGCGCAACGCGCACGTGTGGCTGCCCGGCATGGAGGCCGAGAAGCCGGTCCTGTGGCCGCCCTTCGTCGCCAAGCTCCAGGCCATGAACGGCGGCCGCGGCCCGACGACCTGGCGCGGCATGGACTGGACCGAGGTGAACCAGTACGGCCGCCTGGGCGGCTCGGCACCCTTCCTGTTCGACCTGGCGGGCGTGATCACGCCCGCCAGCCCGAGCCAGGGCACGAAGCGCGGGGTCTGCCCGGAGTTCCAGGTGGCCCTGTGCAACGCGGTCGGCGCCGACCTGCACCTGAACGTGCCGCACCAGACGAACGCCCTCTCCGACGAGGACTACGCGACCTTCCTGCGCGACACGTTCCGGCGCGTGCGCGACGGCTCGCCGGCCGTGCCGGGCGTGAACGGCGGGCGCCCCTTCGCACCGCTCGATCCGCGGCGGACGCTCACGGTCGAGTTCTCGAACGAGATCTGGAACGCCGGCTTCCCGGTCAACGCCTGGCTCAAGGCGCGCGCGGCGGCCGGCGGGCGCACGCTCTACCAGGAGGCGGCCGAGCAGATCCGGCGCGTGTTCGCGGCGGCCGACGAGGTCTTCGCGGGCGAGCACGCCCCGCGCCTCCGCAAGTACGTCGGCGGCTGGATGGGCGACCCGCGCTTCCTGCTGGAGGTCCTGGCGGCCCTCGGACCGGTGCACCTGGACGCGGTCGGCCCGGCCTTCTACTTCGGCCCGCGCAAGGTCGACATCGACAGCTGGCTGCTCGACGCGGACCCGGACGCGTGCCCGAACTGCCCCTTCGCCGAGGAGGTCCTGAACTCGGCCCGCAAGCGCATCGGTGAGCTCGACCTGAAGCTGCTCGAGCACCAGCTCATCGCCCAGTCGCACCGCAACCCGGACGGCTCCTCGCCGCGCCTCGTCCTGTACGAGGCCGGCGCCTCCTTCTACGCCGGCTACCAGCCCTGGGGACCGGCCGCCAGCCAGGCCCAGCGCCTGCCGGGCATGTTCGATGCCTACGTGCACGACCTCCTGCCGGCGCTGGTCACGCGCGGCGTCGCGAGCGTCCTGTGGTACAGCTTCATGACCGAGGGCGGGCAGGGCAGTGCCGGCCCCTTCGGGCACTGGGAGCGCATGGATCAGGAGATCACCTTGCCGGTGCCCGACGTCTACCTCGACGAGGGCGCGCCGCGGGCGGCGGCGATCTACAAGCTGCCGCCACGCAACCCCTGACCGGTCGAAGCAGCCAGCCGGATCAGCCGGCCGACGAGGCGGACTCGACCGGCGCGCGCGGCGCCCAGCCGCCCGTGCGCCGGTGCAGGACGGCGTAGGCGAGCGGCAGCAGGCCGCCGAGCGCGAGGCACGTGCCCCACAGCCCGCGCGCGCCGGCGGCCTCGTACAGCGCCGTGCCGGTGAGCGGCGCCAGGACCAGCGCGACGGCGAAGGCCAGGTGGTACACGCCGAGGTAGCGACCGACCCCGCCCTCCGGCGCGCGCTGCGAGGCCAGCGCGGCCCCGAGCGGGAAGAAGAGCATCTCGCCCACGCTCCACACCGCGATCGAGAGCAGCGCGACCAGCGCCCCGTCCGCCAGCAGGTTCAGCCCGTACCCGGCGCAGATCAGGCACGAGCCCAGGGCGATCCACAGCGGGGAGCTGCGCCGCTCGACGCGCCGCACGACCTGCATCTCGAGCACGATGATCAGCAGCGCGTTGAGCCCCAGCGCGCGGCCGACCGCCGACTCCGTGAAGCCGAGCTCGTGCTTCAGGAAGACCGGCAGCGCGCCCAGGAACTGGAACAGCACCGTCGCCACGGCGCACTGCAGCAGCACGAAGGCCAGGAACGGCCGGTCGCGCCAGGGCGAGGGCGCGCCGGCCGCGAGCACGCGCTCGGCCGGCGTGGGGGGCGGCGTGCGCGCGCCCAGGACGAACAGGACGCCGGCCGCGACCAATGCCGTGCCGGCGTCGATCCAGAAGAGCCAGGCGAAGTCGAGCTCCGCCAGCTCGCCCCCGAGCGGGAGCCCGAGCGTCAGCCCGACGCACACCGCGAAGCTCATCAGCGAGAAGGCACGCGCGCGCGAGAGCGGGCCCACGGCGGCCGTGATCGCCGCCCCGTTGGCCGGCCGGAAGGCGTCGCCCGCCAGGCTGGCGGCGACGATCGCCGCGCCGATCGCGAGCGTCGTGCGCGCGAACCCCAGGGCCGCCAGGAAGACGGCGTGGGCCAGCAGGCTCACGAGCTGCACGCGCCGCGGCCCGAAGCGGTCGGCGAGCCGCCCGCCGAGGCTGACCCCGAGGATCGAGCCCACGCCGTAGAGCGCCACCAGCCGCCCCGCGACGTCGACCGCGTAGCCGCGCGCGCCGGTCAGGTACAGCTCGAGGAACGGCACGACCATCATCCCGAGCCGGTTGACGAACAGGCACAGGGCCAGCACCCACACCTGCCGCGGGAGCCCGGAGAAGGCGTCGCGGTAGCTCCGGACGAGCGTGCGCAGCATGGGTTGGGGCGCATCGTATCCTCGCCCTCCTTCCTCCCCTTCGGCCTCCGCGCCCTCCGCGTCTCCGCGCTCTTCTGCTGCCTGGCCGAAGGGTCAGGAGAAGAGAAGAAGGGCGCGGAGACGCGGAGGGAAGACGCGGAGGGCGCGGAGAAGAAGAGGAAGAAGGAGGAGGAGGGGGGAAGAGGGAGCGGGGTGGGCGGCTGGACCGGCCGGGCGGTGCTACCCTTCTGCGCGGATGCCCCGCGGCCCCCGGCTCACCCTGCTCCTCTTGCTCGCCGCCGCCTGCCGGGAAGCTCCCGCCGAGGTCGGCTGGCCGCGCTTCGAGGCGGCGCAGGGCGTCGATCCGCTGGTGCTGGCGCGGGTGCGCGCGGCGGAGGCGGCCTGCGAGCGAGGCGAGGGCGGCAGCCTGCTCGAGCTGGCCAAGGTCCTCGATGCGAACGGGCTCGACAACCTGGCGCTGGAGGCCTACACGCGCTGCCTCGCGCGCGCGGACGCCGGCGCGAGCGCGGGCGAGCTGCACTTCCACCGCGGACGCGTGCTGGAGGAGCTCGGGCGCGCGGAGGAGGCGCTGGCAGCCTACGGCGCGTCACTGGCCGCGGCGGACGACTACGCGCCCGTGCGCTGGCGTCGCGGCGGGCTCCTGCTCGAGGCCGGGCGCGTCGAGGAGGCGCGCGCCGACTACGAGCGCGCCCTGGCGCTCGAGCCCGAGAGCGTGCCCGCCTGCCTGGGCCTGGCGCGCACGCTGCTCGCCCTCGACCGCCCCGCGGAGGCGCGCACGCTGCTGGAGGCGGTCCTGGCGCGCCGGCCGAACCAGCGCTTCGTGCACGGGCTGCTCGCGCGCGTGCACCTGGCGCTCGGCGACGAGGAGCGCGCCGAGGACGAGCAGCGTCTCGAGGCCCTCGCCACGCACTCGCCCCCGGCCGATCGCCTGACGGCCGACGTGCGCAGGCGCGCGACCGGCGTCCTGGCCAGCGTGCAGCGCGCGAACGACCTGCTCGAGCAGGACCAGCCGCGCGAGGCGCTCGAGGCCCTGCGCGAGGTGGAGGAGCACGCCCCGGACCAGCTGGCGGTGCAGCAGGCGCTGGGGCAGGCCCTGATCGCGGCCGGCGAGCCACGGCGCGCGCTGGAGGTGCTCCTGCCTGGCCGCGAGCTGCACCCGGGCGACGACAAGCTGGCGCTCTTCACCGGCCTCGCGCACGAGGCCCTGGGGGCGCACGCCGCGGCCCTGGCCGCGCTCGAGCGCGCCAGCGCGCTCGATCCCGCCTTCGCGCCGACGTGGGTCGCGCTCGGACGCGTGCAGCTCGCCCTGGCCCGCCTGGAGGCGGCCGAGCAGTCGCTCACGCGCGCCGTGGCCCTGGGCGAGGAGAGCGCGGGCACGCTCTTGCTGCTCGGCGACGTGCAGGCGCGGCGCTCGGACTGGGCCGGAGCCGTGCGCACGCTGGAGCGCGCCTGCGCGCTGCACCCCGACGTCGGCGCGCACTGGACGCAGCTCGCCGAGGCGCGCGCGCGCGCCGGCGATCCGGCCGCGGCCGAGGCCGCCCTGGCCGAGGCGCAGCGGCGCGGCGTACCGGCGCGGCGGGTCGAGGCGGTGCGCAAGCTGCTCGGGAGCGCGGAGGCGCCGCGGTGAGGCTCCGCACGCGGCTCGCGCTGCTCGCGCCGACCCTCCTCGCCTGCGCTCCGGCGCCCGAGGAGCCCGGCGCCGCGCCCTGGTTCGCCGACCGCGCGGGCGAGCTGGGCCTCGCCTTCCACCACGAGAGCGGCCACCGCACCGAGTTCTGGATGCCCGAGATCGTCGGCGGCGGCGGGGCCCTGTTCGACCTGGAGGACGACGGCGACCTGGACGCCTACCTGGTGCAGTCCGGCAGCCTGCACGCCGACGCCCCGGAGGCCGAGCGCGCCAACCAGCTCTTCGAGAACGACGGGCACGGCCGCTTCCGGGACGTGAGCGCCGGGAGCGGGGCCGAGGACCCGCGCTACGGCATGGGCGTCGCCTGCGGGGACGCCGACGGCGACGGCGACACGGACCTCTTCGTCACGAACCTCGGACGCAACACCCTGCTCCTCAACCAGGGCGCTGGGCGCTTCGAGGACGTCTCGGAGTCGAGCGGCTTCACGGCCGAGGGCTGGAGCACGAGCGCGACCTTCCTCGACCACGACCGCGACGGCGCGCTCGATCTCTTCGTCACGCGTTACATCGAGTGGACGCGCGAGGGCGAGATCCTGTGCATGAACCCGCTCAACCAGCGCGACTACTGCAGCCCGAAGAGCTACAAGCGCCCGGCCGCGTCGCTGCTCTACCGCGCCCTGCGCGGCGGGCGCTTCGCGGACGTCTCCGAGCCGAGCGGCGTCGCCGCCGAGCGCGGCCACGGCCTGGGCGTGGTCGCGGGCGACCTCGACGGCGACGGCTGGCTCGACGTGTTCGTGGCCAACGACGGGCGTCCGAACCACCTGTGGCGCAACGGCGGCGACGGGCGCTTCACGAACGTGGCCATGCGCAAGGGCTGCGGCGTGGACTCGCACGGCGTGCCCAAGGCCGGCATGGGCGTGCTGCTGGCCGACTTCGACGACGACCTCGACCTCGACGTGCTGGTCTGCAACCTGCGCGGCGAGAGCGACTCCTACTTCCGCAACGACGGCGGCCTCTTCTCCGACCGCACCGCCGTCAGCGGCCTGGCCGCGCCGGGCAAGCCCTTCACGCGCTTCGGCCTGGCGCTGGGCGACTTCGACCAGGACGGCTGGCCCGACCTCTACGAGGCCAACGGGCGCGTCGAGCGTCCGCGCGAGGCCGTCGACCTGAACCCCGCCGATCCCTACGCCGAGCCGAACCTGCTCCTGCGCGGCCTGGGCGGCGGCCGGTTCGAGGAGCTCCTGCCGCGCGGCGGGACGGCCGAGCTCCAGGTCGAGACCACGCGCGCCGTGGCCCAGGGCGACGTGGACGGCGACGGCGCGCTCGACCTCCTGGTGGTGAACCGCGACGCCCCGGCACGCCTCCTGATCAACCACGTGGAGGGGCGCGGACGCTGGATCCTGCTGCGCGTGCGCGAGCGCAGCGGCGCCGACGCGCTGGGGGCCGTGCTCTCGCTCGAGGTCGCCGGGCGCACGCTGCGCCGCGACGTGGCGACCGCCTACGGCTACCTCGCCAGCCACGACCCGCGCGTGCACCTGGGCCTCGGCGCGGCCGAGCGCGTGGACTCCGTGCTCGTGCGCTGGGTCGACGGCACGAGCGAGCGCTTCGGCCCGCTGGAGGCCGGACGCGCGCACGAGCTGCGCCGCGGCCAGGGCTCGCCGCCGTAACCGATCTCGGATCGCCCAGCGCTGGCGTGAGCAGCGTGCTGCGCGGCTCCCCGTCCCGGGTTTACGGCCCGCCGATCCGGTGGAACGCCGTCTGCCTCCCGGCGAAGTAGCGCACGCCCTGGCCGTCGAACCAGGCGTCCTCCTCGAGCTGGATCTTCACCTTGCCGCCCCACTCCGGGACGTCGACCGTCGCCGTCAGCTCGATCGCATAGGCGGTGCTCGCGTACAGCGGGTAGTCGCCGACGCCCGGCACGCCGCCCTGCTGGTCCCACATCCCGATCGTCGGTCCCGCGCCGTGGCCGTGGAAGCCGAGCGGGTGCGAGTAGATCGTGGCCTCGATCTTCTCCGTGCGCGCCTGCTCCAGGGTGGCCGCCAGGATCTGGTTGCCGGTGCGCCCGAGCACGAACTGGCCGGTGAGCACGTCCTGCAGGCGGTTGCCGACGGCCAGCGCGCGCACCAGGCCCTCCGGCGGCGCGCTCTCGCCGGGGCGCAGCACGTAGGCGTGCTGCTGCGTGTCGGTGTTCAGGCGCAGGTAGGTGATCCCGAAGTCGACGTGCAGGAGGTCGCCCGGCTGGATCGTCTCGGCCGCGGCGCGCCGCGCGAACTGCATCGACGGGTCGCTCGTCCCGGCGCGCTGCAGGTCGACCGTCGGGTGGAACCAGGTGTCGAGGTCGAGCGCCTCGACGCGCTGGCGGTACCACCACTCGAGGTCCTGGGTCGTGCTGGTGCCCGGGCGCACGGCGGCGAAGCCGTCGGCGATGATGCGGTGCGCCAGCGCGCACAGCCCGGGATAGAGCTCGAGCTCCGGCGGCGAGCGCGTCTCCAGCCAGCCGAGCGCCAGCCGCTCGGCCGAGACCAGGCGCCCACGCAGCCGCTCCGGCAGGGCCACGCGCAGGCGCTCGTGCTCGCTGGAGGAGAGCCCGTCGGCCAGCGCGAAGTCGCGGCTCGTGTTGATGCCGATGCGCCCGGGGTCGCGCTCCGCCACCAGGCTCGCCAGGCGTTTCCACTGGTCCGGCTCCTCGGCCGGGTTCCAGGCCGCCGGGAACAGCCCGCCGACGTCGTAACGCGAGATCGAGAAGCGCTCGGCCCCGCGCTCGCCGCCCAGGTCGTGGAACACCAGGATCGTGCGTCGCCGCGCGCGCAGCCAGGTGCCCGGCAGCATCGTCTCGACCACCGGGTCCTCGTCGTACTCGCGCGCCACCAGGATCCACAGGTCGATGCCCTCGCGCCGCATCAGGGCCGGCACGAGCGTGTCGAGCCGCTGGCGCAGCCACGTGTCGATCGTCGCGGCGCGCTCGCGCAGCGGCAGGATCGTCACCGGCTGGACCTCCTGGGGTGTGGCGGAGGAGAGGGTCAGCGCCAGCGCGAGCACGGGGAACCACATGGGGCGGAGGATACCGGTCGCCGCCGCGCGGCGGCTACGATCGCAGCGGCTCCGTGCCAGGCTCTTCCATGCTCACCACGCTCCTGCTCGCCGCATTGCCCCTCGCCCGTCCCACGTCCGCGCCGCAGGATCCGGCCGACGTGCTGCGCACGGCGGACCGCGATTTCCTGCAGGCCACGCGCGAGCGCGGGCGCGAGGGCTGGCTCGCGTGGTTCGCGGAGGATGCAGTCGTGTTCCCGCCCAGCGACGGCCTGGCCGTGGGCGCGGCGGCCGTGCGGCGGCACTACGAGAGCCAGGAAGGCTTTCCGCCGCAGGGCTTCGTGTGGGAGCCCGAGGAGGCCGGGCTGGCCAGCTCGGGCGACCTCGGCTGGACGCGCGGTCGCTGGGGCAACGACGCGAACGGCACGCCGACCTGGACTGGCCAGTACCTGTCGGTGTGGCGCAAGCAGCCGGAGGGCACCTGGAAGGTCGTGGCCGACTGCGGCTTCGTGCCCGAGTTCGCCACGCGCGTGGCCGGGCTCGACGGGCCGCCGGTCGCGAGCGGCAGCGAGAGCGAGCGCGTGTTCCGCTCGGCCGCCGGCGACCTGGCGGCCACGGCCGGGAGCTGGTGGGCGCGCGACGCGGCGGACACGGAGGTCGGCGGCACCTTCCTCACACTCTGGCGACGGCGAGCGGACGGGACGCAGGAGCGCCTGTTCGCGACCGGCCTCGCGCAGGCGCAGCGCTGACGGCCATGCTCGCGCGCTTCCAGGGCGAGGACGGGCTCGTCGCCTATCGCTCGCCGCTCCTGGCGGAGCACGGGATCCCGCACCTCTTCACCACGCGCATCGGCGGCGCGGACGAGCTCGACCTCGGGACGGAGGCGGCCAGGGCCCGCGTGGCGCGCGCCGCGGGGCTCGCGGGGGCGCCGGTCGTGGCGGTGAGGCAGGTCCACGGGGCGCGCATCGTGACCCTGGGGCCCGCGGCGCTGCCGGAGCCGCTCACCGAGGCCGACGGGCTCGTCAGCGAGCGTGCGGACCTCCTCGTCGCCGTGCACGTCGCCGACTGCGTGCCCGTGCTCCTGGCCGCCGCCGACGGCCGGCGCGTGGCGGCCGTGCACGCCGGCTGGCGCGGGCTCGTGGCCGGCGTCCTGCCGCGCGCGCTGGAGGCGCTCGGGCCCGGGCCCCGCCTGGCCGCGATCGGCCCGTGCGTCTCGCGCGTACGCTTCGAGGTCGGGCCCGAGGTGGCGGCCGAGTTCGAGCGCGTGGGCCTCGCCGCCGCGATCCATCCCGGCCCGCGCGAGCGCCCGCACGTCGACCTGCGCGCGGCGGCGGCGCTGCAGCTCGCCGCCGGCGGGGTCGCGCTCGTCGACTCGACCGACCGCTGCACCTACGAGCACGCCGCGGAGTTCTACTCCTACCGCCGCGAGGTCACGCACGGCGGGCGCGCGCGAACGGGACGGCTGGCGGCGCTGATCGCCTGCCGCTCCGGGTTCAGCCCCCGAAGGTGAGGTCGAGCGCGTTCGAGAGCCGGTAGGCCGGCCCGCCGAGGTGCACGGCCTGCACGCAGAAGGTGCGTCCGCACAGCGCGAGGTCGAGCGGGATCGGCAGCGCGAAGCTCGCCAGCGGCCCCGGCCGGGTCACCTGGAACGCGACCCCGGTGCTGCCGCACAGGAGCCGCCGGCCGCGGCCCAGGGGGATGTCCGCGGCCGTCGCCGAGCCGAAGAGCAGCGCCATCGAGTGTCCGCTCGCGCCCACGTCGACCGTGGCCGTGAAGGTGCTGCCGAGGATCGGCAGGCTCGCCTCCAGGCTCTGCGGGTTCGTGCCGCCGTTGCGCACGGCGAGCGCCGCGGGCACGGCGCAGGCCGAGCGCAGCGCGAAGAGGTTCGTGCCCGTGCCGGCCATCACCAGCGTGCCGTCGGCGCCCAGCGCGGGTCCGCCCTGGTTCACGTTCGGGACCGCCAGCGACCAGCGCAGGCTCAGGTCCGGGTCGAAGGCGAAGAGGCGCCCGTTGCCGAAGCCGCCGTTCGAGACGAAGACCTTGCCGCTGCGGTCGACGGCGAAGTGCGGCGCCGCGCTGCCGCTGGCGATCGGGCTCGCGCTGGTCGCCACGGTCGCGCCCGTGGCCGGATCCAGCCGGCGCACGTGGTAGGCGCGGTCGAGCATGTAGACGTCGCCGGCCGGGTCGCAGGCGAACTCGGAGGTCGTCGTCCAGCCCGCGTCCACGAACCAGCGCTGGATCAGCGCCACGCCGGTGTCCTCGAAGGCGTAGAGGAAGTCCGTGGCCGGATTGTTCTGCGTGCGCGACAGGTACACGGTCCCGTCCGGGCCGACGAAGGGCGTGTTCTGCAGGGTGAAGCCGGGCATGACCGGCGAGACGTACAGGCCGGCTCCGCTGGCGAGGTCGAGCTTGCGGATCGCGTTGCCCCCGACCGCCGCCTCGGCCAGGTACACGCCGTCCCCGTGCAGCGCCACGCCGCAGCTCGAGGTCACGTTGCACAGGCGCGGCGTGCTCCACACGGTGGTCCCGTCGGCGGCCGAGATGCGCTTCACCGTCGTCTGGTTCCCGACCACGAGGTCGCCGTTGGGCGCGAACACGACGCCGTCGTAGGGCCCGGCGTCGATCGCCTCGGCCGAGGTCCAGACCGTCGCCCCGCTGGTCTCGTCGAGCGCGTACACGACCTGCGAGACCGACGAGCCGTTGCCCGAGCGCGAGGCGTACACGCGCCCGCCGCCCGCGCCGAGGATCCAGGTCGTCCAGTCCCCCGCCACGTAGGGCACGTTGCGGAACCACAGCTCGACGCCCGTGTCGAGGTCCTGGCACACGACCGGCGAGCCGTTCGGCTCCCCGCCCGGCGGAAAGCCCGTCTGGCGCACGCTGAACACGCGCCGTCCGGCGATCACCGGCTGCCAGGCGATGATCGAGCTGCGCCCGCCGTTCCACAGCGGATCGGCCGCCAGCGGCCCGACCTCGTCGGAGAGCCCGTTGCGCTCCGCGTTGCCGCCGTTGTTGTTCCAGTCGCCCGCCCGGACGAGCGGAGCCGCGAGGATCGAGAGCAGCAGGGCACCGGCGCCGGGTGAGAGCTTCATCACGCCGATCCTACCCAGGCCGCGCCGGCCCGGGGGGCGCTACCGCAACGCTCCGAGCGCACCCAGGACGGCCATCACGACCAGCACGGCCAGCCCCACGCCCACCACGAACAGCGCCACCTTGGCCCACGAGATCGGGGCCTTGCCGGCCACGCACCCGTTCTGGCCGTTGACCAGCACCGTGTAGACCTCGCCGCGGAAGCGGTACTGCAGGCTCCAGACCGGCAGCAGCACGTGCTTCCAGCGCACGCCCGTGATCGTGTTCTTCACGCGCAGGTTGCGGTGCGTGTCGCCGGGCACGTCGCCGGCGCAGCGGCCCTGCTGGGTCTCGACCACCACGGCCTGGGCGCGCTGCCAGCCCTGCTCGAGGTCGAGCTGGTACTCCTCGGCGCGCCAGCCGGCCAGGTACTCGGGCCGGTAGGGCACCAGCGCCTTCGTCTCGAAGCCGCCGAGCTTCCTCATCAGCTCGGGCGCCAGGCCCGAGGCGCACACCAGCTCGTCGTCGTAGGCGTCGTCGCGCTTGCCCCAGGCCGGCACCCAGCGCACGCGGCGCTCCTGGACCATGCGCATCTTCATCTTGCCGTTGACCATGACCATCTTCGGCACGGTCACGTAGTAGTAGTGGCCCGCATCGGCCGACCAGTCCGAGTGCACGCGGCAGTCGAAGGTCCAGAAGGGCACGTAGATGCCGACGGCCTGGTGCCCCTTGGCCCGCTTGAGCTCGCTCGGGCGGAACCAGAGGCCGTGGAGCCACTTGCGGAAGCGCTCCTCGACCTCCTTCTGCGAGAGGTCGAGCGGCACGAGCGACTCGGGCCGCAGCGCGTTGCGGTTGGCCTCCTGGGCCAGGACGCTGGCCGAGCCGCAGTAGACGCACTGCTCGGCGGTCGAGGTGCTGGCGAAGCACACGCGCGCGCCGCAGTTCGCGCAGCGCGCCGCGCGCATCTCGACCCCGAGACCCCGCGCGGCGCTGCCGGCGTCCTCCAGGGCGCGCTCGACGATCGTGCCCTCGCCGCGCGGCACCGGCCGCTTGGTTCCGCAGTACTCGCAGGCGAGCTGGTCGTGCTCGGGGTCCCAGGTCAGCTTCGCCCCGCAGGTCTCGCAGGGGAAGTCGACCTTCTGGCTCGTGTCGGGCGCGGCCTCGGCCGGCGGCAGGGGTTCGTCGGGCATCGCAGGGGGGAGAGCGCGCATGCTAGCGCTGCGCGGCTCGGCACCCTTCGCGCGAGCCGGCCGGATCTTCAACCCGGCTCGCGCGTGACCGGGCTCCGGCTACGGCCGCTCGGCGCCGCGGATCGGCTGGCCGAGGAAGCCCAGGTAGAGCCCGGAGCTCGGCTCGGCGAAGACCGAGGCGCGGCCCGCGAAGACCACGCGGTGCAGGTCCGGATGGACCAGGACGCTGGCCTGCGAGGAGGAGGTGCCGCCGACGAAGACCCCCGGCGGCGTGAGCGTGCGCAGCGGCCCGCCGGCGAGGGGCGTGCGGAAGAGCCCCCAGCCGCCGAACTCGGGCACGGAGGGCGCGACGAAGAGGATCTCGTCGCCGGCGATGGCGTGGTGCTCGGCCCCCGAGGTACCGAGGGGGACGCTGACGAGCCGCGCCGGGAGGCTGCCGTCGATCGGGACGGCGAAGAGGTCGAAGCGGTGCGGCAGTGCCACGTCGGCCCGGAAGAGCACCCATTCGTCCGAGACCACCGGGATCCCCGCCACGCGCCGGTCCGCGGCCAGCGGCGGGCTCAGGACGACGGGCGCGGCGCTGCCGTCGACGGGCACGCTGGCCACGAAGTTGCCGGCCAGGTACACGACGCGCGTCCCGTCCGGGCTCAGGACCAGCTCGTGGACGCGCGGGTCCCCGGGCGTGGTCGGGAGCAGGGTCGCGGCGGCGCTCGCGTCGACCGGCGCCACGTAGAGCTGGTGGCGCGCGTTCACGACCCCGTCGGCGGTGAAGACGACGCGCGTCGAGTCCGGCGTGACGAGCAGGCGCTCCACCTCGCGCCCCCCCGTCGCGGTCCACAGCACCTGGGCCGGCGCGCCGCCGGCCAGGGGCGCCACGTACAGGCTGAAGGCGTTGTTCTGCGCGAGGTCGCCGGCGAACACGACGCGCGCGC
>DASVAP010000110.1:0-11823 GCA_036376275.1 Planctomycetota bacterium
GCGCGCGCGGGAGGGCTCGACGAGGCCGAGATGGCCCGGGCGACGGGGGCGGAGCTCGGGGCCGAGGCGGGCGGAGCGTGGCGATTCGTCCGCGCCGAGCTCGTCGCGCCGCGCCTCGCGCCCGTGCTCGAACGCTTCGCAGCGGCCTGGAACGCCGGCGCGCGCGACGAGCTCCTGGCCCTCGCCGAGCCCGATCCGCCCTCGCTCGCTCGCAAGCTCGAATCCGCCGGCGCCTTCGAGGGCAATCGTCCACGGCTCGCCGAGCGCCGCGTGGAGGTCGGCGGGATCGTCGAGCGCCAGCTTGGTCTGGCACGACGCAGCGGAGGCGCGCAGCCGACCTCCATCGAAGCGGGCTTCCGGATCCCGGACGGAGAGGTGGTCACCCACTGGATCGCCAGCGAGGCAGGCCTCGTCCTGGTCGACGTGCAGTGCTGGCGCTTCTCGGGCGGGTGATTCCGACCGCCAGGCCTCTCCAGGCACGGAAGAGAGCCGGCCCGGGGCCCGGCATGGCAGACTCGGTGGGCCGAGAAGCGGCGACCCCATGACCCTCGTCACGCTCGAGATGGGCCCGCTGTGGAAGATGGAGCTCCTGCGGGTCGTGCTGGAGGAGCACGGGGTGCCGGGGTTCGTGGAGGACTCGAACCTCAAGACGATCGATCCCTTCCTCACGGGGGCGATGGCGCTCGATGCACGCCTGAAGGTCCCGGGCTCGGCGCTGGAGGCGGCGCGGGCGGCGCTGGCGGAGGCGCGCGCGGGAGGGCTCGACGAGGCCGAGATGGCCCGGGCGACGGGGGCGGAGCTCGGGGCCGAGGAACCGGCCCCGCCGGCCGATGCGGAGCTGGAGGCGCTGGCGCGGCTCGGGCGACGCATGCGCTGGGCCTGGGTGATCCCGTGGATGCACCCGTTCCTGTTCGTGCACGGGCTCGCCTACCTGCGCGAGCTCCTGCGGCTGCGGCGCGCGCCGCCGGGGAACGCGATGACGCTGCTCTCGCTCGGGCTCGCGGCGGCCTTCTGGATCGTGGTCGTCTTCGAGGTCGGGGAGATCCTCGGTCAGGCGCTGGGCCCGGCGGAGTAGGCGGGGTCGCGGTCGACGGGGAGCGCGCGCGCTCCACGGGCGATCTGGCGCTCGGCTCAGGGAGCGTGAAGAAAGCAGAAGGCGCGCGAGGATCGCGCTCGGCCGATCCAGAGCCCCCATGCCGGCGGATGCCTGCGGCCTCCTTCGGCCCGGCGGCTCAGTGGCGCGCGAGCTTCAGCGTCCCGATGCGCACCGAGGGCGCCGGGCGCGCGTCGAGGTCGAACTCGAGCTTGGCCGGGTCGGGGCCGAGCGGCAGGCGGAAGACACCCTTGCGCAGGGGCTGGAGCGGGCCGCTGGCGGGGAAGGCGGCGGAGCGCGGGTCGAGCTCGAGGCGTTCGAGGCCGGCCGGGCCGAAGGAGAGGCGCGCGCGCGCGGGGCCGCCCTCGTGCTCGAGGGCCAGCAGGACCTCCACGTGGCCGTCGCGCGCGCAGGCGCCGGTCGGGCGCGCGCCGCGGAAGTCGCCGTGCAGCGCCAGGTGCGCGGGCCAGACGGAGCGCCGCATCGTGTCGGGCCAGCTCGCGGGGATGCGCTTGGCCATGTGCGTGCGCAGCGGGGACGTGTCGCCCCTGGCCAGGCCCTCGACGATCGCGGCGGCGCGCGTGGCGAGCTCCCCCAGGTCGGCCTTCCAGTCGAGCTCACCGGCGCCCCCCAGGGCCTCGATCAGCGCCTGGCCCTCGACGCCGGCCATCAGCAGCCCGCCGGCGGCGCGCACGACCAGGCGTCCGGCCGCGCCGACGTAGGTGCCGGCGTAGAGGCCCGCGTCGTCGGCCGTGACCACGTTGCCCGCGGGCGGCGGGTGGACCAGGGCGCGGCCGAGCAGCAGGCACTCGAGGTCGTCGCCGATCTCCCACGGGCGTGCCTGGTCGTCGTTGGCGAGCACGACGATGCAGGCGTCGTGCTCCGGCAGGCGCCGGAAGTCCGCCACGAAGCCGCGTACCGAGCCGCCGTGGGACTGGCGCACGCTGCCGTCGTAGGCGCGGCGCACGAACCAGCCCAGGGCGTACTCGCCGGCCACGCGCGTGAAGAGCGCCTGCTCGTGCTCGGCGTCGAGCAGCTTCCCGCTCGCCAGCGCCCGGTCGAAGCGGTGGAGGTCGCGCACGCTGGTGACGATCCCGCCCATGCCGCGGTACTGGTAGCCGTAGCTCCCGTAGGGGTGCTCGAGGGCCGTGCGCGCGCCCTTCGCCGAGCGGCCCACGGCGACGCGCGCCGGGTCGAGGTCCGTGTCGCCGGTGAAGCCGGTCGAGTCCATGCCGGCCGGCGCGAAGAGCTGCGCCTCGAGGTACTGCGTGTAGCCCGCGCCGCTGGCGCGCTCGATCACGCCCGCCAGCAGGGCGTAGCCGCCGTTCCAGTACTCCCACTTGCTGCCCGGGCGCCCCTCGGGGCCGCCCACCAGGTAGTCGACCACCGCGCGCGCCAGGTCCTCGCCGCGTCCGTCGTCGTAGTGGCGCGGGATGCCCGAGGTGTGCGCGAGCAGGTGGCGCAGCGTGATCGCGCGCGAGTGCGTCGGGACGGCCGGCAGGAGCACCGCGATCGAGTCGTCGAGCGCCAGGCGCCGCTCCTGCGCGAGGTGCAGCACCGCCACGGCCGTGAAGGGCTTGGTGACCGAGCCGATCTCGAACAGCGTGTCGGCGTCGTTCGGGCGGTCCGCGTCGAAGTCCGCGAAGCCGTAGCCGGCGGCGTGCAGCACTGCCTCGCCCTTCGCCACCAGCGCGGCGCCGGACCAGCCGGCGCCGGCGTGCTTCAGGAGCAGCTCCTCGAAGCGCTCGCCGGGGACGTCCTGGAGCGCCGAGGCGAGGGGCAGCGCGAGCGCGACCAGGAGCACGCCCGGCAGGATAGCGCAGGCGCTCTGCGCGCGGCCCACCTTCCCCGCGTGTCCCCGCCCCGCTGGCAAGCGCGCGGCTACCATGGGCGTCCCCTTTCCCCCGCGCCCTGCCCCCATGCGTCTCCTGCCCCTCGCCAGCGCCCTCGTCCTCGCTCCGCTCGCCACGGCCCAGCTGCGCGAGCCCGGCACCCCGGCCACGCTGCGCGCCGACCTGCCGGCGGACGTGCCCGTGCTGGTGGTCCCGGCCGGACGCCTCCCGGCCGTGCGCGCGAGCGATCCGAGCGAGCCCGGGCCGTTCCGCTACGGGGTCGAGCTCGCCGTCGGCCGCGGCCTGGCGGACGCGGGGCGCTGGGACACGCTGGCGAGCGGCGAGAACGTGTGGCGCCTCGAGCTCGCCTCGCCCGGGGCCTTCTCGCTCGGCGTGCAGTTCGCGCGCTTCGACCTGCCGCCCGGCGCGCAGGTGTTCCTCTACGACCCGGGACACCAGGAGGTGCTCGGCGCCTACGGCGAGTCGACCGAGAGCCCGGACGGGGCCCTGGCCGTGCAGCCGCTGCGCGGCGACCGCGTGGTGATCGAGTACGTCGAGCCGGCCGGGACCGTGGCCGAGCCGGAGCTCGTGGTCGAGAGCCTGGTGCACGACTACGTCGACATCCTGGCGCGCATGGCGCAGGGCAGCGCGCTCGGTCTCGCCTGCCTGGTGGACGTCAACTGTCCGGCCGGCGCGAACCACCAGGACATCAAGCGCGCGGTGGTGTGGATCGTGCGCAGCGGCGCCGGTTGCTCGGCCTCGATCCTGAACAACACGGCCGACGACGGCACGCCCTACCTGATGACGGCCGAGCACTGCGGCAACTTCACCAGCGGCGTGTTCGTGTTCGACTACGAGCGCAGCGGCTGCTCGACGGGCACCTCGTCGCAGTCGAAGACGCTCTCGGGCGCCGTGCGCCTGGCGGTGTCGAGCTTCTACGACGGCCAGCTCTACCGCCTGAACCAGGCGATCCCCGCGAGCTACGAGCCCTTCTTCGCCGGCTGGAGCCGCTCGACCCTCGGCACGCCGACGGTCGGCATCAGCCACCCGGCCGGCAACCCGAAGAAGATCCAGATCGACCGCCAGACGCCCTTCCTCCTGAACACGCGCTGGAGCGTGCAGTGGGACGTGGGCGCGATCCAGGGCGGCAGCTCGGGCTCGCCGCTGTTCGACGCCAACGAGCGCATCATCGGCTCGCTCTCGACCGGCTCGAGCGGTTGCTCGATCAACGGCAACTACGGGCGCTTCGACCTCTTCTACTCCACCCAGGGTCTCGCCACCTGGCTCGATCCGCTGGGCTGGGACCCGACCGGCCTCGACGGCCTCGACGGCATCGAGCCCTACACGCACGCCTACCACGGCTCGGGCGCGAACCCGGAGCTGCTCACCTCGACCAGCGAGCCGCGCCTGGGCACGAGCTGGAGCGCGAAGGTCGACGCGAGCAGCGTGCCCTCGGCCACCAGCGTGCTCTACGTCGGCCACCGCCAGCCGGACGAGGGCGTCTTCGCGAGCTACGGCGAGGTCCTGGTCGACCTGGCCTCGCCGCGTCTGTTCGAGCACATCGCCCCGATCGTCGGCGGCTTCTCGACCCACACCTTCGCCCTGCCGGCGAACCTCGGGCTGGTCGGGCGCGTGGCCTACTCGCAGGCGTTCGTGCTGGGTCCGATCGTGCAGGCCACGAACGGGCTGAAGATCGTCCTGCACTTCTGAGCCTCGTTACCCGCCGGGGCGGGTCTGGTCATGGCAGCGACCGTTTCCCTGGAAGACCGAACCAACCACAGAGGCGCGGAGGACACAGAGCCTCACAGAGGCTGGATCCATGGATTGGCTCGGACTCCGTGAGGCTCTGCGTTCTCTGTGCCTCTGTGGTCCTTCTGAGCCTCGTCATGGCGGACTGCGCCCCGTCCGGGGATACCGTCGGCCTGCTCGGCGCAACCCGCCTCGATGTCGTCCCCGAGCTGGGCCCGCTCGACGGCCTCGAGCCGGAGGCCGCGACGCTGCTCCGTGAGCTCGCGGCCGAGCTGAGCACCGACCTCGAGCGGCCCGAGCCCTGGCACGAGCTCGGCGCAGCCCTGCACGCTCACGGGCGCATCGCTCCGGCACGCACCTGCTACGAGCAGGCCCTGCTGCGCGCGCCCGACGACGCCCAGGCCTGGTACTGGCTCGCGCTGCTCGAGGAGGCCGAGGACCCCGCCCGCAGCCTGCGACTGCTCGAGCAGTGCGCGCGCGCGGCGCCGGAGCACGCGCCGGCGCACTGGCGTGCCGGCTACCTCCTGCTCGCCGCAGACCGGCTCGCGGAGGCCGAGAGCGCCTTCCGCGCCGCGCTGGCGTGCGCTCCCGGCGACGAGGCGGCGGCGGTCGGCCTGGCGCGCGTGCTGCTCCAGGCGGGACGGGCCGCGGAGGCCGCGCGGCTGCTCGAGGAGCACGTGCAGCGCGTGCCCCAGGATCGCCACGCGCTCCACCTGCTCGGCACCGCGCTGCGCGAGCTCGGACGCAGCGCGGAGGCGGAGCGTGCCCTGGCGGGCGGAGCCGGGACCGAGCCGCTGCAGCGCGATCCCTGGCGCGAGGAGCTGCTCGCGCGCCGCCGCGGAGCGCGGGCGGACTTCCTGCGCGCGGTGGAGCGGCTCGACCGCGGCCAGGTCGACGCGGCGCTGCCGGAGCTCGAGGCCCTGCACCGGCGCGATCCGCGCGACGTGCTGGTGCTCGTGGCCCTGCACCGCGCCTACCGCATGCAGGGCGAGCTCGAGCGCGCGCTGGCGCTGCTGGTCGCGGCGCGCGACCTCGAGCCGACCAGCGACGTCGTGCACCTGCACCTCGCCGGCGCCTATCGCGAGCGCGCGCGCCGCGCCGGCGAGGCGCCCGAGCGCGTCTGGCTCGAGCGTGCCCTGGCCAGCAGCGAGCGCGCCTGCGAGCTGGCCCCGACCCACGCGGCCGCGGTCGCCATGCACGCGGACGTGCTGGGGGACCTCGGGCGCACGGAGGAGGCGCTGGCCGGCTGGGCGCGCGCGGCCGAGCTCGAGCCGGGCGCGCCCGCCTGGCAGGAGAAGGCCGGCCTGGCCCTGTGCCGCAGCGGGCGCTGGGGCGCGGCCGTACCGTTCCTGCGGCGGCTCGCGGCGCTCCAGCCGCGCTCGCCGCAGGTGCTGCTCCAGCTCGGGGCGGCGCTGGCCAACTCGGGGCAGCTCGAGGAGGCCGCCGTCATGCTCGAGCGGGCGCGCTCGCTCGCCCCGGGCGACCCGGCGATCCAGAAGGCCGTTCAGGACCTGGCACGCAGCCGTTCCGGGGCCGGTGGAGGGCGCCGGTGAGGTGGGCCGCCCCGGCCCTGGCCAGCGCCGGGCTCGTCGCCTGCGGCGCAGGGCCGGACGCGCCCGCGCCGGTCGGCGCGCCCTGGCTGGAGGAGGTCGCTGCGGCGGCCGGGATCGACTTCGTGCATCGCTCCGGCCACCAGGACGGGCGCTTCCTCCTGCCCGAGATCGTCGCGGGCGGCGTGGCGCTGCTCGACTGCGACGACGACGGCGCGCTCGACCTCTACCTGGTCCAGGCCGGTGACCTGGAGGCACCCGAGGCCGAGCGGCCGGCCAACGCGCTCTACCGCAACCGCGGGGACGGGACCTTCCTCGACGTCTCGGCCGCCAGCGGGGCCGACGACCGCGGCTTCGGGATGGGCGTCGCGACGGGCGACTTCGACGGCGACGGGCGCCTCGACCTCTACGTCACGAACCACGGCCCGAACCGGCTGTTCCGCAACCTCGGAGGGTGCCGGTTCGAGGACGCGACCAGCGCGGCCGGCGTGGGCGATGCGGGCCTCGGCAGCAGCGCGGCCTTCGACGACCTGGACCGCGACGGCGACCTCGACCTCTTCGTCGCCAACTACCTCGTCTGGTCGCCCGCGACCGAGCGGAAGTGCTTCGACGCCCTGGGGGCGCGCGACTACTGCGCTCCGGCCCAGTACAGCGCCCCGGCCCTGGCCGTCCTGTACCGCAACGAGGGCGACGGCACCTTCCGGGACGTGTCGCAGGAGTCCGGGATCGCCTCGCGGGCCGGGCCGGGGCTCGGCGTCGCCTGCGCCGACTTCACCGGCGACGGCCTGCGCGACGTGTTCGTCGCCAACGACGGGCGCCCGAACCATCTGTGGGTGAACCAGGGGGAGCTGCGCTTCGAGGAGCGCGCCCTGGCCCTCGGCTGCGCCCTCGACCAGGACGGCGTGCCCAAGGCCGGGATGGGGGTCGCGACCGGCGACCTGGACGGGGACGGGGACCTGGACCTCCTGGTGGGGAACCTGCGGCGCGAGGGCGACTCGCTCTTCCTGGCCCGGGACGGGCACTTCACCGACGGCACGGCGCGGGCCGGTCTGGGGCTGGCGACACGCGGGTTCACGCGCTTCGGTCTCGGCTGGATCGACCTCGACTGCGACGGGGCCCTCGATCTCTACCAGGCCAACGGGCGCGTCAGCCGCGAGGAGAACCGGCACGGGAGCGCGGATCCGTTCGCGGAGCCCAACCTCCTGCTGCGGGGCCTCCCCGGTGGGCGCTTCGAGGAGGTCATGCCGCGTGGGGGCACGGCCGCGCTCCTGGTCCACACGAGTCGCGGAGCCGCCTTCGGGGACCTGGACGGGGACGGGGGGCTGGAGGTGGTGGTCGCGAACCGTGACGCGCGCCCCTACGTCCTGCGCAACGTCCACCCCGGCCGGGGGCACTGGCTCCTCGTCCGGGTGCGGGAAGAGCGTGGGCAGGACGCGCTCGGCGCCCTGCTGACCCTCAGGGCAGGGGGCCGGACCTGGCGACGCGAGGTGCGCACCGCGGTCGGGTACGCCTCGGCCAGCGACCCGCGGGTCCACTTCGGGCTGGGGGGCGAAGCGCGCGTGGAGGAGCTCGAGGTGCGCTGGGTCGACGGGATCCGGGAGACGTACCCGGTCGAGGGTGTCGACCGGCGGATCGAGGTCCGGCGGGGTCTTGGACGGCCCACTCGCTGAGGAGCGCCCGCAGCCGCGGGCCCCGGAGCCGGCCCATGGCGGGCGTTCCAACCCGCCGGCGCGCGCCCGAAACTTTCGGCAATGGGACTCCCAATCCGTGGACGCGCGGTACGCTGGCGGCCGTTCGGGGGTCGTCGGAGGCGCGTCGAAGCCCGGTCCCTGAGCCAGAGTCTCTCATCCCTGAATTCAAGGAAGACACCATGAGAAGAGTCACGTTCCTCGCGGCCTGCCTCGGGCTGGCCTCGGTGGCGGCGGCCCAGAAGGGCGCCACCAACCATCAGCTGCTCGAAGGGTCCTCGAGCGGCCAGCCGGCCAGCGGGCCGTTCACGCGTGTCATCACGCCCACCATCGTCAGCAACACGCAGAACCTCGGCGGCTCGGCGACGCTCGTCCTCGACATCAGCGGCGAGGACTCCTGGGACCTCCTCAACGATCCCAGCAACACGGTGCTCGTCGTGCCGCTCGGCGTCGGCGCCATGATGACGGACATCGGCTGGGACGTGAACCTCGCCACGATCGGCGGGAGCTGGCTCTCCGAGGCGCGCTTCTACTTCGATGGCTCGGACCAGGACCTGATGGGCCTGTTCCTGACGCCTGGCATTGGCAACAACGTTTCGGGCGCGGCCAACTTCAACAGCGGCGGCCTGATCGACCTCTCCGACAACGCGATCCCGGACATCCCGATCCTCGCCGACGGGAACCTCTACATCCAGCTCAACGAGACGTTCGACGATGTCGCCGACGCGATCGACGCGAACTGGACGGCCGGCAGCACGCTGACCATCGGCTACGAGCCGGGTGGCCCGCCCCCGGTCCCGACCGCGAACGAGTGGGGCCTGATCGCCCTCGGCGCGACGCTGCTGGGCGGCGTCGTGGTCGTGACGATGCGCCGCAAGCGCGCCCTCGCGCTGGCGGCCGAGTAACGGCTCACTGCTCTCTCGCACGGATCCCCGTCCTCCTCGCAGGGGGCGGGGATCCGCTGTTTTTCAGGCCCTTTCCGGGTCCCGCGGGCGCGTGACGAGCTCCCAGTCCTCGCGCCGGAAGGCCACCAGGACCCAGATCAGGACCGGCACGACGAAGAAGCTGGCCGGGGCGTCCAGCAGGGCGCGCTCGGAGACGTCCAGCAGCCAGCGGCCGAAGGCGCCCGGGTGGTGCACCTGGAGCGCGTCCGGGCGGCTGAAGTCGCGCCGGATCGGGATCGACATGCGCACGGCCACGAAGACGGTGACGAGCGCGAGCCCGAGGACGAGCGCCTTGCGCCGGCGCTTCCAGGGGATCGGGCTGGCCAGCACGAGCGCCACCAGGCTGATCAGCGGCATGTAGCCGACCAGCCGGCTGTCGTTCTTCATCACGGCCGAGACGAGCGGCGGGCCGCGCTTCGTCAGGCGCACCTCGATGTCGAGGTCCTGGGGCCCGTCGAGCGGCCGGAAGCGCGCCGAGGCCTCTCCGCCGCCGAAGAGGACGTTGCCGAGGGCGCAGTAGGCCGGGCGGTGCACGTGCGCCAGGAGCGGCCAGGCGGCGACGAGCGCGCCGTACACCAGCAGGAAGCGCAGGCCGAAGCCGGCGATGCGCCTAGCCGGCGGGGACAGCACGCTCCGTCTCCACGCGCGTCGCGCGCAGGGCCCACGCGAACCACAGGCACAGCGTGCAGACCACGAAGACCGTCTGCCCGACGGTGATGTGGGCCGTCTCGAAGACCTGCGGCATGCGCGCGCTGATCAGCGCCAGGGCCATGATGCGCAGCAGGTTCAGGAGCATGAGCAGCGGCACGCCCGCGCCCAGCCCGATCAGCTTGGCTCGCAGCGGCACCTGCAGCGCGACCACGGCGGCCACGAAGAAGGCGATCGGCTCCATCGCGTCGCAGCCGCGCACGACCTCGACCGCCTTGGCGTCCACGAAGAGCGTCGTGCCGCGGGCCTGCGCCTCCAGCCCGACGAGGTCGAACAGGAAGGCCCCCGCCGAGGCGTAGACCCCGAGGTAGGCGCGGATGAGCCGGTCGATGCCCGGGTTCTCCTCCGGCGAGGTGTAGAAGACCCCGTAGAAGAGCGCCATCAGGGCCGCCACCACGAGCACGAAGCGCAGGGCCGGCCCCTTGGCCGCGCGCAGCCCCTCGGGGGCTTCTCCGGCGGCCGCAGGGGCTCCCGGCCCCGGTCCGGGGCCCTCCGCGGCCCGCGCCTCGCGGCGGCTCTTCTTCTGTCGGCCCATGGGCTGCGGTGATCTTGCGGCGCGCGCGCGCCGCGTGCCCAGCATCCTATCCGGCGTGCCGGGGGGCTCCGCGCGCGGCCCCGGGCTACCATGCGGGCGCGGCGAGCAAGGACGCGCCGCCCCGACGCCATGCACCAGCCCCTCGCCCGCCTGACCCAGCCCCTCGTGCGCGACCGCGACTCCGCGGGCGCGCGCGGCCCGCTCCGCCCCGCGACCTGGGACGAGGCCCTGGACCGCGCCGCCGCTGGCCTGCGCGCGAGCACGCAGCGCCACGGCCCGACCTCCGTCGGCCTCTTCTCCTGCTCCAAGGCGACCAACGAGGTGAACTACCTCGCGCAGAAGTTCCTGCGGGTCGCGATCGGCAGCAACAACATCGACTCCTGCAACCGGACCTGACACGCGCCCAGCGTCGTCGGTCTGGCGACGGTCTTCGGTGCGGGTGGCGGGACCAGCTCCTACCAGGAAGCGGAAGAGACGGACGTCCTCTTCCTGTGGGGCTCCAACGCCCGCGAGACCCACCCGATCTTCTTCCACCACGTCCTGAAGGGCCTCCGGCGCGGGGCGCGCCTGTTCGTGGTCGACCCGCGCCGCACCAGCTCGGCCGCCTGGGCCGACGAGTGGCTCGGGCTCGAGGTCGGCTCCGACATCGCCCTGGCCAACGGGGTCGCGCGCGTGATCCTGGAGGAGGGCCTGGAGAACCGGGCCTTCGTCGAGCGGGCCACCTCCGGGTTCGAGGCCTTCCGCCGGCAGATCCTGGAGCGCTACCCCCTGGAGCGCTGCGCGCGCGACAGCGGCATCCCCGCCGAATCGATCCGGAGCGTGGCCCGCGCCTACGCCAGGGCCGACCGGGCGATGATCTGCTGGACGCTGGGGATCACCGAGCACCACAACGCGGTCGACAACGTCCTGGCCCTGATCAACCTGGCCCTCCTGACCGGCCACGTGGGCCGGTGGGGCTCGGGCCTGAACCCCCTGCGCGGGCAGAACAACGTCCAGGGTGGGGGCGACATGGGCGCCCTGCCGCACAAGCTGACCGGCTTCCAGGACGTCGAGGACGGGGCCCTGCGGGCCAAGTTCGAGCGCCTGTGGGGGGCCAGCATCCCACCCGTGAAGGGGTGGCATCTGACCGAGATGTTCGAGGCAATGGAGCGGGGCGCGCTCCGTGCCCTGTACGTGATCGGGGAGAACCCGGCCCAGTCCGAGGCGGACTCGGCCCACGCCCTGCACCTGCTCGAGGGCCTGGAGACCCTCGTCGTCCAGGACCTCTTCCTGACGCGCACGGCCGAGCTCGCCGACGTGGTCCTGCCGGCCACCGCCGGGTTCGCCGAGTCGGAGGGCACGGTGACGAACAGCGAGCGCCGCGTGCAGCGCGTGCGCCGCTCCGTCGCGCCGCCGCCGGGCGTGCGCGACGACATCGCGATCCTGTGCGACCTCGCGCGCCGCCTGGGGCGCGACCTCGGCGATCCGAGCCCCGAGGACCTGTGGAACGAGCTGCGCCAGGTCTCCCCGATGCACGCGGGCATGAGCTACGCGCGCCTCGAGGCCCTGGGGGGGATCCAGTGGCCCTGTCCCGACGAGGGGCATCCCGGTGCGCCCTTCCTCCACGGGCGCCTCTGGGAGGAGCCGCTGGCCGGCCCGCGGGCGCCCTTCCATCCCGTCGAGCAGGAGCCGCCGGTCGAGGCCCTCGACGCCGAGTTCCCCCTGCGCCTGACCACCGGGCGGCG
>DASVAP010000114.1:0-8023 GCA_036376275.1 Planctomycetota bacterium
CCCGCCGTCGATGCCGAGCACCTGGGCGGTGATGTAGCCGGCCTGGTCCGAGAAGAGGAAGCGCACCAGCGCCGCGACCTCCTCCGGCTGGCCGAAGCGACGCAGCGGGATCGTCTCCACGATCTCCGCCTGCGGCAGGCCGGCGACCATGTCGGTTGCGATGAAGCCGGGCGCCACGCAGTTGACCGTGATCGCGCGCTTGGCGAGCTCCTGGGCCAGAGCCTTGGTGGCGCCGATCAGGCCGGCCTTGGCGGCCGAGTAGTTGACCTGGCCGCGGTTCCCGGTCACGCCGGCGACCGAGCCCATCACCACGATCCGCCCGCCGTCGCGCAGGCGCACCATGGGCATCACCAGCGGCTGGAGCACGTGGTGGAAGCCGTCGAGGTTCGTGCCGAGCACGCTGCGCCACTCGGCGACCTTCATCGTCGCCAGCGGCGCGTCCGCGGTCACGCCCGCGTTCAGCACGACGCCCCAGAAGGCGCCGTGGGCCTCGACGTCGCGCTCCAGGGCCGCGCGCGCGGCCTCGGCGTCGCCCACGTCGAAGGGCAGCAGCGTGGCACTGCCGCCGGAGCGCGCGATCTCGTCGGCCGTCTCGCGCGCGGCCGACTCGTTCGCGCGGTAGTTGAGGGCGAGGGCGAAGCCGGAGCGAGCCAGCTCGAGGGCGACGGCGCGACCGATGCCGCGGCTGGCGCCGGTGACGAGGACGCGGCGGGGCATCGGGGGATGGTAGGAGAAGAGGAAGCGGAGAGGCCAGCTCTGGAGCCTGGCGGGGCCGGGCCGGAGCCCGGCGGCCCGGCCGCGCTCAGCCGTTCAGGAAGGCCTTGAGCATCCAGATCGTCTTCTCCTGGCCGTCGGCGAAGCCCTGGGCCAGGTTCTGGGTCGCGGCGTCGCCCGCGTCCGCGGCGGCCTTCTCGAGCGCGCGCAGCGAGCCGTTCAGCGTCGCGAGGTCGGTCGCGACGTTGCGCACCATGTCGTTGGCCGAGGGATGGCCGCCGTCCTCGGCCAGGCGCGCCAGCCCGAGCTGGTCCTTCAGCGTCAGCGGCGGGCGCACGCCGCGGGCCGCGAGGCGCTCGGCCAGCGCGTCCACCTTCAGGGCCGCGTCGTCGTAGAGCTCCTCGAACTTGGCGTGCAGCCCGAAGAACAGCGGACCGGTCACGGTCCAGTGGTAGGCGCGCAGCTTGGCGTACAGCACCTGGTAGTCGCCCAGCAGGCGGGCGAGGTCCTGGTCGAGGGCGGCGGATTTCATGACGGCTCCTTGTGTCGATCGAGAGGGATGGACGGACGAGACGATAGCAGGCGGGAGAGGGAGCCCCACCCGGGAAGCGGGTGGGGCTCCACGAGGCTCGGCCCGGGGGGAAGATCGGGCCTGCCTCCGTCGGAGGTGAGTACGGAGCCGGACCGCGGAGGGTGGGCGCGGCTCACGCTTTCACCGGTTCGGATTCGGTGGCGAGCGCGCGCGCGCCGTCGAGCACCGCGGCGATCGCCGACAGCACCGCCGCGATGCGCAGCGCGTCCTGGACCTGCAGCGCCGTCGCGCCGCGCTGGCGCAGCTCGTGCTCGTGCGAATCGAGGCACTTGCCGCAGCCGTTGACGGCCGAGACGGCCAGGCACGCGAGCTCGAAGTCCACGCGCTCGATCCCGTGGCTGGCGAGCCCCTGCATGCGCAGGCGCGCCGGCAGGGAGCCGTATTCCGGGTTCGAGAGCAGGTGCAGCGAGCGGTAGTACACGTTGTTCATGCCCATCAGGGCCGCCGCGGTGCGCGCGGCCTCGAAGGCCTTTCCGTCCAGGTGCGCGCGGGCCTCGGCGGCCACGCCGCGCGCGAGCTCGTCCTGGCGCGTGGCCAGGGCCGTGGCGAGGGCCACGACCCACAGCTGCGTCGGGCTCAGGCTCTCGCTCTTCCACAGGGCGTCGAGGTTGAGCCGCAGGTCCTTGGCGTGGTCCGGGATGCGGTCGCGGAGGGCTTGCATGGCGTGGGTCCTCCTCAGGCGACCTTCAGGGTCTCCTGACCCTTCTTCCAGTTGCAGGGGCACAGCTCGCCCGTCTGCAGCGCGTCGAGCACGCGCAGGACCTCGTCCGGGTTGCGCCCGACGCTGCCGTCGGTGACCGAGACGAAGCGGATGATGCCCTCGGGGTCGACCACGAAGGTGGCGCGCTTCGCCACGCCCTCCTCGTCGAGGATGCCGAGCTGACGCGAGAGGTCACGGCGCAGGTCCGAGAGCATCGGGATCGGGAGGCCGCGCAGGGCCTCGTGATCCTTGCGCCAGGCGAGGTGCACGAACTCGCTGTCCGTGCTGGCGACGTAGAGCTCGGCGTCGCGCTCGCGGAAGTCGCCGGCCAGCCTCGCGAAGCCGGCGATCTCGGTCGGGCACACGAAGGTGAAGTCCTTCGGGTAGAACACGAAGACGCGCCACTTGCCGGGCGCGGACTGCTCGTCGAAGTCCTGGAAGGCGCGCGCGAGGTCGTCCGCGACGACGCCCTTGAGGCGGTAGGAGGGGAAGCGGTCGCCGATCGTCAGCATGGAGGTCTCCTGGGAGGTCGGGGGGTTCGAGGTCGTTCGTCGTGGCCCAAGGATCGGCCCCCGGCGCTGATATCGCCAATCGAGAGTTGCTCCGACTCTGATAAGATGCGCCTATGGAACGCCCCTCCCTGCGCCAGCTCGAGTGCGTCGTGGCCGTGGCCGAGCACCTGAGCTTCCGCCGCGGCGCCGAGGCCCTCTCGATCAGCCAGCCGGCGCTCTCGCTGCAGGTCCAGCAGCTCGAGTCGATGCTCGGCCTGCGCCTGTTCGAGCGCGACCGGCGGCGCGTGCTCGTGACCCCGGCCGGGGCCGAGCTGGCGCGCCAGGCGCGCGCGGCCCTGGAGGCGGTCGACGGCTTCGTCGAGGTGGCCGGCACGCTGCACGACCCGCTGGCCGGCACGCTGCGCCTCGGGGTCATCCCGACCGTCGCGCCCTACGTCCTGCCGGGCGCGATCGCGCCCCTGCGCAAGGCCTTCCCGAAGCTGCGCCTGCTGCTGCGCGAGGACCAGACGAAGCACCTGGTCGAGCGCGTGCAGGCCGGGAAGCTCGACCTGGCGCTGCTGGCGCTCGAGGCCGAGCTCGGCACGCTGACGACGCGCACGCTCTACGCCGACCCGTTCGTCCTGGCGGCGCCGGCCGCGCACGCGGTCACGACGCGCAAGACGGCGCGCGAGGAGGACCTGGCCGAGCGCGACGTGCTCCTGCTCGAGGAGGGCCACTGCCTGCGCGCCCAGGCGCTCGCGATCTGCCAGCGCGCCGGGGCCCACGAGCTCGGCGACTTCCGCGCCACGAGCCTGAACACCCTGGTGCGCATGGTGGCCGGCGGCGCGGGTGTGACGCTGCTCCCCAGCATGTCGCTCCCGGTCGAGATCCACGCCGGCGACCGCGTGGTCACCCTGCCCCTCGAGCGCCGTCCCTCGCGCACGATCGGCCTCGCCTGGCGATCCTCCAGCCCGCGCACGAAGCTGTTCGAGCAGCTCGCGCGCGTCTTGATCGAGCATGCCCCGAAGGGCACGAAGGCGATCGCGCGAGGCTGAACGAGTGGTCCCTGCGTCAACTCCTCCGCAGGGCCCTTACGTAGATCGGGCGCTTGCCTGGCACGTCGGTCCGCGGCGCGAAGCCGCAGCGCTCGAAGACCGCCGGCAGGCCGGTCCAGGCGAAGACGGCCGGCAGGTCGCCGCCCTGCTTCGGCGGCGGAGCCGGGTAGCCCTCGACGCGCGTCGCGCCGCCGGCGCGCGCGAGGCGCACGGCGGCGTCGAGCAGCCGCCGGCCGAGGCCGCGCTTGCGCCAGTCCTTCGCCACGAAGAAGCACGTCACCGACCACGTGCGCGCGTCCCAGTCGGTCGCCAGCGAGGGCTTCTTCGCCAGGGCCGCGAACTCCGCGCGCGGCGCGACGCTGCACCACCCGACCGCGCGCTCGCCGGCGAAGGCGAGCACGCCCGGGGGCGTACCGCTCGTCACCAGGCGCCGCAGCGCGCGCCGGTTGCCCGCACCGCGGCCGGCCTCCCAGCGCGCGCGCGGCAGGCGCCAGGCCATGCACCAGCAGCCTGCGCAGGCACCGCGCGCGCCGAAGAGCTCGGCCAGCGCTTCCCAGTCGGAGGGCCGCACCGGGCGGACGGTGACGGCGGCGCGCGTCACGGCTGCGCCCCGGGCTCGCGCGGCGCGCTGGCCCCGAGCACGCGCGCGCCGGCCATCGCGAGTCCGAGCCCCGCCAGGGCGGCGATCAGGGCCAGCGGATAGGTGCGGTGGACCTCGACCTTGACCTGGTCGTAGCTGCGGCGCTGGGCGAAGGTCTTGGGGCCAGTGCCGGGGCCGTTGGCGCTCTCCAGGACGAAGAGCACGGCCACCACGATCGTGAGGATGCCGCCGATCAGGAGCGAAAGGCCGAGGCGTCGGCGGGAGGGGGGCGACACGAGGGTGGGATCCGGAGACCCAGGTCGGAGGGCGCGCGAGGATCGCGCGCCGGCCAATCCTGAGCGAGCGGGTCGGCGATGCCAAGGGCAGCGCCGACTCACACGCTCAGTACTCGACGAAGTACGTCTTCCCGAGGAAGCGCACCGGCGTGAGGTTCTTCTCGTTGGTCCAGGCGGGCTCGGGGCACTTCGCGCTCCAGGCGGCGAGCTCCTGGGCCAGGGCCTCGGCCACGTCCGGCTTGCCGTCGGCGAGGTCGACGCGCTCGCCCGGGTCCGTGGCGAGGTCGAAGAGCCAGCGGCTCTGCTTCGAAGCGATAAGCTTCCAGTCGCCCCTGCGGATCGCGGCGGCGGGGCCGAGCTGGAAGAAGAGCGCGCGCTCGGCCGGCGCCTGACCGGCGAGCACGGGCGCGAGGTCGAGCCCGTCGAGCTCGCCCAGCGTCTCGGCCGACGCGCCGGCGAGCTTCAGGGCCGTCGCGGTCACGTCGAGCAACGTCACCGGCGCCGTGATGCGCGCGCCGGGCGTCGCGTGCCCAGGCCAGCGCACCACCATCGGCACGCGGATCCCGCCCTCGAACAGGACGCCCTTGCCCTCCGCCAGCTCGCCGTTCGAGCCCGGGCTCTCCTCGAGGGGCGCGCCGTTGTCGCTGGTGAAGACGACCAGCGTGCGCCCGGCCAGCCCCTCGCGCTCGAGGGCGTCCAGCACGCGCCCGACGGCGTCGTCGAGGGCGCTGACCATCGCGGCGTAGGTCTGGTCGATGCCCTGGCGGTCGGGGAAGCGCTCCAGGTACTTCGGCGTGGCCTGGAAGGGGTTGTGGGGCGCGCTGAAGGACAGCGTCAGCACGAAGGGCTCGTCCTTGTGGCGCGCCAGGTAGGCCTCGGCCTCGCGCGCGAAGGCGTCCGTCAGGTACTCCTGCTCGTGCTCCTCCTCGACCACCTCGTTGCGGCGCATCTTCGCGTCGGTCCCGTCCGGCAGGTAGACGTGCGAGGCGCCGAGGAAGCCGAAGAAGTCGAAGCCCTGGTCCTCCGGCTCGAGGCCCTCGGCCAGGCCCAGGTGCCACTTGCCGATCAGGCCCGCGCGGTAGCCGAGGGGCTCGAGGAGCTCGGCGTAGGTCACCGCCTCGGGCGGCAGGCCGCGGTCGCGCTTGCGGGCGAGCTTGTTGACCCCGGTGTTCGCCTGCACGCCCACGCGCGCCGGATACTTGCCGGTGTAGAGCCCGGCGCGGCTCGGCGTGCACACCGGCGCCGGCGCGTAGGCCTGCGTGAAGAGCGCCCCATCCCGGGCCAGCGAGTCGATGCGCGGCGTCGGGATCGAGCCGCCGTAGCAGCCGGGGTCGCCGTAGCCGAGGTCGTCCGCCAGCAGGATCACGACGTTGGTGTGCTCCTCCCCACCGGCCGCGGCGAGCGGAGCGGTCGCGGCGAGCAGGGCCAGGATCGTGGAGGGGCGCATGGGACGGAGCAGGATAGCGAGCGGAGCTACGGCTCCCTCGCGGAAGCGTGAGCAACTCGCCGCGCAGGTCTGGGCTCAGCTCGCGGGCGTGCGGCGCTCGCGCTCGCCGACCAGGCTGGGCGGATCCTCGAGCGGCAGGAGCGGCTCGGGCCGGCGCGTCTCGCCCTCCAGCGTGCGCAGGGCCGGCAGGTCCTTGGCCGAGCGCGCGTCGCGCTCCTCGAAGCGGCGCAGGGTCGGGACCAGGCGCGAGTGGATCGAGCCGACGAAGTCGTTGTAGGACTTGCGCGCGCGCTCGATCGACTCGCCGACGATCGCGGCGTGCTCCAGGACCGTGGCGGCGCGCTGGTGCAGCTCGCGGCCCAGCTCGAACAGCTCGGCGGCGCTCTCCGAGAGGTTCTTCTCGCGCCAGCCGACGTGCACGGCGCGCAGCAGCCCGATCAGGGTCGAGGGGCTGGCGATCACGACGTTGCGCTCGGCCGCGTACTCGATCAGCTCGGGCCGGCGCTGGAGGGCCGCGTCGACGAGCTGGTCGCCCGGGATGAACATGACCACGAACTCCGGCGAGGCGTCGAAGCTCGTCCAGTAGGCCTTGCGCGCCAGCTTCTGGGCCTGGAGCATGACGGTCTCGGCGTAGCGCTCGAGGTGCGCCTCGGCCTCCTCGGGCGTCTTCGCGTCGAGCGCGTCGAGGTAGGCGTCGACGTTCATCTTGGCGTCGATCGCGACCACGCGTCCGTTGGGGAGCTTGACGATCAGGTCGGGGCGCGTGAGCTTGCCCTCCTCGTCGCGCTGGCTCGCCTGCGGCGTGAAGTCGCAGTAGTTCTTCATCCCGGCCAGCTCGACCACGCGCTCGAGCTGCACCTCGCCGTAGCGCCCGCGCACGTTGGGCTTGCGCAGGGCCTGGACCAGCTTCGAGGTCTCGCCGCGCAGCTCGCTGTTGCTCTGGCTCATCTTGACGACCTGCTCGCGCAGCCCGGCTTGGTCGCGGCCGACCTGCTCGAGCGACTGGTGCGTGCGCTCCAGGGCCTTCGCCATCGGCGCGATCAGGGCATCGACGGCCGCCTTGCGCGTCTCCAGCTCGGCCGCGGCCTCGCTGCGCTGCGCCGCGAAGGCCGTCTGCGCCAGGCGCAGGAACTCCTCGTTCGAGTGGCGCAGGGCCTCGCCGGCCAGGGCCTGGAAGCTCGTGCGCGCCTGCTCGAGGTCGCTCTGGCGCTCGCCCGCCCGGCGCGACTCGGCCTGCAGCCGCCAGCGCTCACGCAGGAGCCAGGCGCAGGCGACGAGGACCAGCGCGAGCGCGATCAGCAGGGCGATGTCCATGGTGCGAGCTGCCGTTGTCCCCCGCCGGGCGGAGTCTAGCAACGGAGAAGGGCCGTCTCCATCGGCGCGCGGTCGGGAGCGGGCGAGCCCGGACTACCTCTGCAGCGGCTCGAAGTGGCCGAGGAGCAGCACGTCGGCCATGGCGTAGTAGCCGACCTCGAGCGACGTCCTTCCCTCCTCCCCGGGTCGGACCACGAGGCGGCCGGACCAGTTCCCGCTCTCCGGGTCGCCCTTGCCCTTGCGCTCGGCCAGGATCTGGCCCGCGACCCTGAGCTTGAAGCGACTGTGGGACGACTCGTCACATGTGGCCGACCACCAGGTCGCGCGCGTGATCACGAGCGTCTGCCCCGCCGGGATGCGCCCGACCTCGCCGTACACGAGCTCCGGGTCCGCGCCCGACGGAGCCACGCTGAAGTCGAGCGGAAGCGTCTCGACGCGGTCGACGTACTGGCTCGTCTTCCCGTCCAGCGCGATCGTGACCGGATTGCCGCCGCCGTGACCCGCGCGGGCCTGCAGCACGACGCGCGGCCGGGTGAGCTCGGGCGGCGGAGGCGGCTCCGGCATCGGCGCGACCGGTGCGACCGGCGCGAGCGCGGGCTTGGGCGCGAGCCCGCTGCGCTCCTCCGGCGGCAGCGCCTCGAGCGGGACGAGCTCGCCCGACAGCAAGGCCTCCCCGTTCGTGAAGTACGACGCCTCGAGGTAGGTCCGCTCTTCCTGGCCGGGCAGCACCACGAGGCGCCCGGCCCACGAAGCGCTCACCAGGAGGCCCACCGGCGTCCGCTCCGTGTCCTCCGTGTACCCGTCGCCGGGCCAGCCGGGCTCGCCGGGCTGGTC
>DASVAP010000120.1:0-2722 GCA_036376275.1 Planctomycetota bacterium
CACGAAGGTCGCCTCGGACGAGGCCGAGTCCGTGGCCATCGACACCGGCGACCTGCGCGCGATCCTCGGGCCGGTGCGCTTCGAGAACGAGCTGGCCCAGCGCATGGGCCAGCCGGGCGTCGCCACGGGCCTGGCCTGGACGCCGGTCGGCGGCGAGATCCTGTTCGTCGAGGCCACCAAGATGCCCGGCCGCGGCGAGCTGATCCTCACCGGGCAGCTCGGCGACGTGATGAAGGAGAGCGCGCGCGCCGCGATCTCGCTGGTCAAGGCCAACACCGCCTCGCTCGGCATCGACCCGAGCGTCTTCGAGAAGCACGACATCCACATCCACGTCCCCGCCGGCGCGATCCCGAAGGATGGCCCCAGCGCCGGCGTGGCCCTGACCACCGCGCTCGTCTCGTTGCTGGTCGGCAAGGCCGTCAAGCACGACCTCGCCATGACCGGCGAGATCAGCCTGCGCGGCCTCGTGCTGCCCGTCGGCGGCATCAAGGAGAAGGTCCTCGCCGCGCGCCGCGCCGGCATCAAGACCGTGTGCCTGCCGGCGCGCAACGAGAAGGACTTCGACGACGTCCCCGAGGACACGCGCAAGGCGATGAAGTTCCTGTGGATGAGCGACATCGACCAGGTCCTGCGCGAGGCCCTCGGCCTGCGCGAGCTGAAGCTCAAGCCCGGCGGCGAGCCGGTCGCCCCGACCGGCCGCATCTCGGCCGCGCCGGAGGGGCCAAGGGCGCCGATCTGAGAAACCTGCTCTCGGAGCCCAAGGCTCAGCCGAGCTGCTTCCGGATTACTTCGAGGCCGGAAACGGGCTCTCCTTCGTGGGTCAGGACGATCTCGAACCTGGAGAATCGATCACCGAGGAGCTCTTTCATCCTCAGCCCAAGCCAACGGCCAAGCTCACCTCGATTGCTGGTCAACCCGGGGCTGTGCGGAAAGAAGACCTGAAGGAGGATGACCGACAAGCTTGGATGCTTCTCAAGGTAGGGCCAGATCTTTAGAACATTGGTGCACGGGTGCTTCTGGGCCGATTCCACCTCGAGAAGCAGGACGCGACCGTCCGGGAGCCGATGGTGATCATCCACTGTGCCCCATCCGTCAAGTTCGTACTTCCCCCGGAAGGACAGGCCAAGCTCTCTTTGCAGAGCGCTGGCGACAAGATCTTCGCCTTTCTTGGTCACGAGAGCCCTCTCACTCCACCTGGCTCGACTCCAGCGTGACCTGGCAGGTCTCCTCGGTGCCGTCGCGCAGGAAGCGCACAGTGACGACGTCGCCCGGCTTGTGCGAGTTGAGCGCGTGCATGAAGTCGCCGAGGGCGTCGATCTTGGTGTCGCCAACGGCGAGGATCACGTCGCCGCGCAGGAGACCGGCCTTCTCGGCCGGGCCGCCCGGTGACGTGCCGTCGAGGCGCATGCCGGTGCCGTCGAAGGCGTAGTCGGGGATCGAGCCGAAGCGGGTCTTGAAGCCGCCGGGGGTCGGCTGGGCGTCGCTCTTCGCCGGCGGGACCCAGGCGAGCTCGGCGCGCGCCAGGTCGTCGACCAGGTCCAGCACCAGCGCGGCCACCTTGGCGGTACCCTCGGGCTCGAAGCGCTCGTAGTCGTCCGAGGGGCGGTGGTAGTCGGTGTGCAGGCCGGTGAAGAAGTGCAGCGCCGGGATCTCGCGCTTCAGGAAGGTCTGGTGGTCGCTGCCGCCGACGCCCTGGCCGGAGAGCGAGACGTCGGGCGCGAGCCCGGCGCGCGGGGCGGAGAGGGCGACCAGGCCGGAGAACTCCTTGGCCGAGCCGGCGCCGAGGATCGCGAGCTTGCCGCTCTGCGCGCGGCCCACCATGTCGAGGTTCAGGTTGGCGACGACGGAGTCGAGCGGGAAGGTCGGCTGGCGCGCCCAGTGCTCGGAGCCCAGCAGCCCGAGCTCCTCGCCCGACCACAGCGCGAAGACGACGTCGCAGGCCGGTTGCGGGCCCGTCGCCAGGCAGCGCGCGACTTCCAGCACCGCGGCCGTGCCGCTGGCGTTGTCGTCGGCGCCGTTGTGGATCTGACCCTGCTCGCCGGGCGCGAGCGAGCCGGAGCCGCCGTGGCCCAGGTGGTCGAAGTGCGCGCCGAGCACGAGCACGCGCGAGGAGTCGGTCCCGCGCAGACGGCCCAGGACGTTGCGGGCCGGACCGCGCGCGCGCGTCACGTCGGCGACGACGAGCCCGCTGCGCGCTTCCCCCGGCGGAGTCAGGGCCTCGCCCGCATCGAGGCGCGCCACGCGCTCGGCGTAGCCCGGCAGCACGCGCTCGATCAGCGCGGCGCTCGCGTTGAAGGCCGGGATCTTGGCCTCGGCCCCGCCGCCCTCGTGGAAGGCGAGCAGCGCCTCCTCGCGCGCGGGGTGCTGGGCCACGATCACGGCCTTCGCGCCGCGGCGCTTGGCCTCCATGACCTTGTAGAAGATCGCCCCGGCCCCGCCCCAGCTCGCGCGCTGCGGCTGCGCGGCTCCGTGCGGGTTCGCGGGCGCCTCGCCGGCCCCGGCGGCGGCCGCCGGCGCGGGCAGCAGGCTCTCGGGCGGCGTCCCGCGCACGATCACGACCACGCTCTCCGCCAGGTTCAGCCCCGCGAAGTCGTCGCGTCCGAGGTCCGCGTCGGCGATCCCGTAGCCGGCGAAGACGAGCGGCCCCTCGACCGTGCCGCCGGCCGAGCAGAAGAGCGGCACGAGCTCGCCCGGCTCGCTGACGAGGCGCATGTCGCTCACG